>DASTIC010000285.1:0-13384 GCA_035717845.1 Solirubrobacteraceae bacterium | reverse complement strand
GGTCGCGCTCGCCCACGGCCGGCTCGACATCGAGTCCGCGCCCGGACGCACGGTCGTCCGCGCCGATCTCCCGCTCCGCGCGCCGAGCGCGCTGCGGGCGTCGTGATCCGTCTCCGCGGGAACGTCGACGAGCCCGTCCGGTGGTACTTCTCCCACGCCATCGGTCGCGGGCTGCTCCAGGTCACCGACCGGTACGCCGCCGGGACGGCGCTGGCGGAGGGCCGCCTGCTCGGACGCCGCACCCTGTTCCGGGCCGACGACCAGGACACCGCACCATCCGCGGCCGGCCGCGCCGCGCTCAAGGCGTGCGCGTTCGCGCCGGCGGCCGTGCTCCCGCAGCACGGCGTGAGCTGGCGGGCGGAGAGCGACGCGCTGATCGTGGCCGCCTGGGAGCTACAGCGATCGTGCCGCGCCGTTCTTCAGCGCGCGAGTGCGCGAGTTCGTGCCCGCCTCGGTGTGACGCGGGCGCGCCGCGCCACCTCGAGCCCGGCGTCCCAGCCGGGGGCGCGACCGTGTGCCGGCGGCCGCAAGCGGTCGGCCGGGAGCCCGGCGGTCGCGAGCAGCCACGCGATCATCGAGTTCGAGTTCCACATCTCGCCCGCGCCCAGCTCATCGCGCCCCCACACCGGCGTGGGCACGAGCGCGACGGCGTCGAGAAGCCGGCCGGCGGCCACCGGATCGGAGGTGACCCGCTGCGGTCCTTCGACGGCGTACGCGAGGTCGGGGATCGACCCGCCGCGCCAGCAGCGGACCTCGTACCGGAACAGGCGCAGGCGGCCGAGGTGGCGGCTGCCGACGGCACCCGTGGCCGCCACGCCGCGGCTCGCCTCGTCGGCGTCCGGAGACGGCGCGATCTCGATCGCGTAGCGATCGGCGCCGAGCTCGACGACCACGGCCGCGTGGTACAGGTCACGGCGCTCACGCCGAGCGCGCGCGGCATCGATCGCCTCGTACACGCGCCCGTTGAACCGGACGCAATGGCCGCCTGCGCCGAGCGGGATCCAGTACAGCTCCACGGTTGCTGTCGCGGGCAGCTCCATCGCCCCCCGTAGGGTCGCGGAGGGCGTGCCGGTCCGCATCCGCGATTCCCGCGGTCCAGCGCTGCGGGTTGTCCGCGAGAGGCTCGACGCAGGGGCTAGCGCACTCTCGAGGGATCGTCGCCGCGAGCGATCGCGGCGGCGACCTGGCGGGGAACGCGCACCCACTCCGGCGGCTGCCGGACCTTCGGCCACTCGGGGTCGGTCACGTGCCGCTGATCGCCGACTTGGCGTGACTCGGCGAGCCACGCCGTCAGCTCGCCGTCGACGTCGTCCTCGCGGGCGAGCCGGACGCGGTGCACGTAGTAATAGGGCGGGATGTAGTCGACGCTGGCGAGCCGGGGGCTGTCGATCGGCCGCGTCAGCACGAAGTTGGCGAGTAAGTGGTCCCGGCGCGGGGAGTCGATCCCGGCGAACCGCATACGGGTCTGGAACGTGATCCGCGACTTCGTGACGTTCTCCGTCACCGGGCCGCCGAGCGCTGCGACCAACCGGTCGTAGACGGCGCGGAGCTCCGGCCCGTCGCCGAGGTGGGCTTCGATCGGCCGCACGGCGCACGAGTGCGGCATGTTGACGGCCACGAAGGTCTGGCCGCATGTCGGGCAGCGCCACAACGACCGATCGGGCATCGTCAGGCATTGTGACCACCGTCCCGGGCTTGGCCGCTACGAGCCCATCATGCCGCCTGGAGGCGCCGGTCCCGCACGAGCGAGGCGACGACGCCGGTGCTGAGGATGGCGGCGATGATCGGCAGGCTGATCTCCGGCCCGATCTTGCCCACGAACTCGGCCGCCGCCATCTTCGCCCCGATGAAGACGAGCAGAGCGGCGAGCGCCGTCTTGAGGTGGTAGAGCCGCTCGACCAGCTCGGCGACGAGGAAGAACAGCGGCCGCAGCCCGAGCAGCGCGAACGCGTTGGCGGCGAAGACGATGAACGTGTCGTCGGTGATGGCGAGGATGGCTGGGACCGAGTCGACGGCGAAGATCACGTCGACGATCGCGATCGCCACCAGCGCCGCCGCGCCGGTGCCGATCGTGCGTCCAGCACGGCGCTCGACGAACGCCCGGACGCGCTCGACGAGCTGCTGCTCGGATTCGGTGTCGTGACGCTGCCGGAACATCCGCCAGCCGGTCCAGATCAGGAACGCGGCGAACACGAAGGCGAGCCAGCTCACGGCGCTCAGGGCCGCGGCGCCGACGACGATGAACGCGGCGCGCAGCACGAGCGCGATGACGATGCCGTAGGTGAGCAGCCGGTGGCGGTCGGCCACCGGGACGGCAAAGGCCGTGAAGACGAGCAGGAAGACGAACACGTTGTCGAGCGACAGCGACTTCTCGACGAGGTAGCCGGCCAGGAACGCGCTCGCGTCCGACGCCTCACCGGCCGCCAGGAGGACGGCGAAGAAGGCGAGCGCGACGCCTACCCAGACGACGCTGGCCACCGCCGCCGAGCGCAGCGGCATCTCACCGCCGCGCGCCTTGACGACGGCGAGGTCGATCACGAGCAGGACGGCGAATGCGCCGGACAGCGCGAGCCAGGGGAGCACTTCGAGCACCTCCGCGGTCGGTCTTGAGGACAAGCCGCGAAGGTTTCTCCGCCCGGAGGGCCGCGCGCACCGGGCGAGAGCTCGCCGTGCTGACGGTGCACGCCGTCGGGATACTTCCCTTCGACTCCTTCAATCATAGGCGCGGTTCGCCCGCGCGCCCCAGGCGCTTAGCAACCTTTAGGGCCGTGGCAGTCGCCGGGAGCGGGAGCCCCTCCATGGGGCTCCCGCTCGGTGGTCAGGCGACTACATGGGGTAGAGCCAGATCTTCTTGCTCGACGTGCGCTTGTTGCCGGCGGCGTCGACCACCGTCAGCGTCGCGGCCACCTTGAGCTTGCGGGCCTTGGCCAGCTGCTTCTTGGCCGCCGTGGACAGCTTCAGCGTGATGTAGCGGCTGTCCCCACCGGCGATCTTCCCGCTCTTGCTGGCGATCGTCTTGCGACCCGACTTGAACACCAGCGCCGCACGGCAGAACAGCTCGTCATCCGGGCAGGTCAGGAGGATCTTGACCTTGCCACGCCGGTTCACGTCCGCGTCCCGCGGCAGGCCGAGCTTCGGCTTCTTCGTATCGCTCGGCGGCGTGTTGTTCCCTCCGCCTGCGGGCGGACTGGCGATGCTGAAGTCGACGGTGGCCGTGCTCAGTCGCGGCGACACGCCGGGGTTCGCTGCGCTGAAGGTGGCGCGGTACTTGAAGTAACGCGCCGGCTGGATCGCGCCCGTGCTGAACGGAGTCCAGTTCACGTTGTCGCTGCTCGTGCTCGTCTCGTAGGTGATCCCGCTAGCCGACGTCCCCGAGAAGTTGATGCCCGTCACCGCAGCGGTACCAGCATCAAAGACCTTGGACGTGTACGTGCCCGTCGTCTTGGTGTTCAGCAGCATCGAGTCCACGGTCACCGGCACCGACGACATCGCGGGCTTGAGGCAGTCGCTGATCTGTGCGGTCATCGGGAGCGTGATGGCGGGGTGCGGTCCCGTCGCCGGCTCCGGCACCAGCGTGCCGTTGACAAAGAAGTCGAAACCCGACGGCTTCCAGTCGATCCGGAAGTCGTACGCGTTTCCCGGCGTGACATTGGGGACCTCGACCGCCGTCGACACGGTTCCGTTCTCGACACGCGCGTAGACCTTGTTGGTCGTGTTGGACGTGGTGAACATGGCCCAGCGAGACACGGCGTTGAAGTCGACGCCAAAGCCGACATGCTGGAACGGCTCGCCGCCGAACGTGGCACGGAACTTCAGCGAACTGCCCTCCTGTCCCGTTCCGCTGTCGACGCGCGCAGCGTCGACGCTCATGACTCCGCCAGCCACGTTCGACCCACCGTCGGCCGGACAGTCCGGGATGGCCCACTGTGTCGTCGTCCAGGCAGGGCTCGTGCTGAAGCTCTCGCTGAACATAGCCAGCTCGACGCCGCCGTCGACGACTGCGGTGTCGTTGAGAACGCCTCCACTGAAGTTGTCCTGCTGGGAAGCCGCCTGAGCGGTCCCTGCGGTACCGAATGCGCCGGCGATCAGCGCCGCCGCCACGGTCCGTCGTACTGATGCCGTACGCAACGTAACCCTCCTCATCCTTCTGTTGCTGGTCCCGGACGGGGGGCTCATCGGCCCACCAGCCGGATCGTCTTGCGGGTGACCGCACGCTGACCCGCGTTCCGTGACACCGCGACTGCGGTGACCCGGAGGGTGCGCTTCCCCGCCAGCGAGGCGCGGATGCTTCTGGTCAGGGTGAGTTCGATCACTCGGCTTTTTCCGCCTTTCACCAAGAACGTCCGGGCGGCCACGATCTTCCGACGCGCCTTCAGCTTCAGGTTCACGCGGCACTTGCTCTCGGTGTTCGGGCAGCGCACGCGCAGCCGGACGGTCCCGTTCTTCGTGATCCGGACGCGCTTGGGCGTGATCTTCACCTTCGGCCCCTTGTGCACGAGGGTGCCGACGGTGAAGGCACGCTCGGCCGGCGTCGGGTCGACCTTCCCAGTCGGGTCGATCGCGCGGACGCGGAACGTGTGCGTGCCCTTGGACAGGCCGCGGTCCTCGCGCGGGGTGGTGCACGGCGTGAAGGAGCCGCCGTCCATCCGGCACTGGAACGTCGAGCCGGCCGCGTCGCTCACGAAGGAGTGTCGTGCGGTCGTCCCGCTCACCGACGCGCCGGTGATCGCCGTGTCCGGCATCGGATCGCCGTAGGTCGCGATGTAATTCCCGCCCGCGGCGGGGAAGCGCACGTAGTCCATGCCCTTGACCCGCTGTGGCGAGCCGACGACGCCGACGCCGTCGCGAGAGAGGCCCGACAGCGGCCCAGCGGCGGTAGCCGCGGGCACCATGCCCTGGAGTCCGCGAGAGCCTCCGGCGGCGGCGACGGTGAACCGCAGCCGCTGGTTGCTGTAGCTGACGTTCTGGAAGGACGAGCCGTTGCGCCCGTCGAGCCAGTCGAGCATCTGCACCGCCGACACGACCGGCACGCCCCGGAACTTGGCCTCGGCCACGATGGCGTCGGCGCCCGCATGCGAGGAGGAATCGGTGTGCATGTTGGCGGTGAAGACGCCGTAGTAGCCGTTGCCGCCGAGAGCACCATCGATCAGCGCCCTGATGTGCACATCGAGGTCCTGGCCGGACTCGTCGGTCAGCTGCGTCGTCGCCTGGTAGACGTCGATCAGCGTGCCGTCGAGATCAGCGAATCGCTGCGGGAAGCCGGCGCCGGTGAAGAGCCCGGGGCGGTTCCCGATCCAGGACCCAGGCCAGTAGTAGTAATTCGTGTCCAGCCGGACCCCGTGGTCGTTCGCCGCTCGCGCATTGCTCGCCCAGTCGCTCCAGGTGATGCAGTGGTTCCGGTTGGTTCGGGGCGCGCGAATGCCGGGGTACGCGCTGGCGAACGCCGCGAGCTGCTCGTTCCACTTGCCATTGAGGTCGTTCAGCGACGAGAAGTCCGCACATAGACCGGAGTTCGTGGACGGGAACGCCATGTTGAGGTGCAGTGCGACCTCGAAGCCTTCGCTTTGGTAGCCGGTGGCCCCGGTCAGGCCGGTCGACGGCCACAGGTAGGACGTCGACCGCACGCAGGTCCAGTCGGCCACCGAGCAGCCGGGCGGACTGGCAGCCTTGAAGCCGTCGAACTGGCCCGCCGTGCCGCGGCCGGTGTGATCGTCGCCGGTCATGACGACGGCCGCCTTGTGGCCGTGGGGGAGGTACCAGAACCGCGGCAGCGGCGTCCGGTCCATGTTCATCTGGATGACGAGGTTCGCGAGCAGGCGCTGCTGCTCGTCCGCCTGCGGGATCGCGACCTTGTCCAGGTTGACCCAGTCAGGCTGGCCGCGGCCCTCGAAGAAATCGTGGGATCGTCGTGGCGTCGCCGCGGCCCGGCCGACCCAGGCGGGGTTGCCCTGGCGGGTGTAGACCACTGATCTCGCGAGGTCGTAGGTGAACGCGGCGACCTGCCCGCCGGCTGCACCGACGCTGTGCAGCGTGACCGCCGCGCCGACCGCGCCGGTGCTCGCGCCGCCATGCAGGCTGGCGACCTGCTGCGCGCCGGCGAGCCCCCTGATATCGGCGAGGTCGTGGTACTGCATCGACTGGCTGGTGAGCCCGGCGCCGGGACCCGACGTGGTGTTGATCTGGATGTAGCCGTTGGCCACGTCGCCGCTGTCGCTGCCGAGCCCGGCGAGCGGACCGAGCTCGTTGCCCGGCCGCATCGCGATCAGGTTTCCGCCCGCGTTGACCCAGTTGGAGAGCGCACCCACCTGCCCGCCGTTGAGCGACGCGGGCGCGAGCACGACCACCTGGTATGAGCTCAGCAGTCCGGCGCTGAGCGAGCCGACGTTCGCGACCGCGAACTCGTTCAGGCCCTCGGATCGGAGTATCTCGGCGTAGTAGTCGCTGAACCTGTCGTTGGTGACGACGAGTACCGGCCCGCCCGACTGGGCCGATGCGGCTGGAGCCCATAGGGCGCCCGCGGCGAATAGCACCGCGAATGTGCGGCGGAAGGTCCTGCCCAACATGTCACTCCTCGTTGACGAGTCCTTCACCGTCAGCGCCCCCTCGACGCTTCCAGCCGAACTGGTGTCCTGGTCACGGTGCGATGGCCGGCGGCGTCGCGTACCGACGCCACGGCGGTAACTCGAAGCGCGCCCTTGCGCGCGAGCTTGCGCCGCGCGGAGCGGCTCAAGTAGAGACGGACGGGTCGCGGCCCGCCCTGGCTGATCACCACGCGCCGTTCGGCGAGCACGCGACGGTTGCGGCGCAGCGACAGCCGTACCTTGCACGCGGTCCGGCCGCCCGAGCACGCGATCCGGAGCGTGACCATGCCTGCGCGCGACACGCGCGCACGGCGCTTGGTGATGACGGCTCGCGGCCTGGCCGGGGGCTTGACTTCGCCGGAACCGGGCGTCCCGCCACTGCCACCGGAGCCGCCGCTGGGCGGGCCATCGCACAACGCCGGCGTTGGGCTCCGGCCCTCGAGGTTGCCGCTGTCGTCGACGGCGCGGCTACGAAGGTTCGCGGTAGCGGAGGAGGGATAGCTCCAGGACTCGCGTCCGATGGCCGGGTGCCAGGTGGCGCCGCCGTCCGTCGAGACCTCGACGCCGCCGACTCGGCCCCCGCCGCTGTCGGCCGCCGTGCCGCGGATGGTGCCTCCGCTCGCCGACGCGATCTGAGACGTCGGCGCGGTGGCGTCGCTGCTGCAGGACGGGCGGACGAGGTTGCTCTGCGGCGTCGCCGCTTGCGCGCCCATGTCCGCGAAGAGGTTCGCGGTCGCCTGCTGCATGCGGGCGTCCTCGGGCTCGCTGCCACGTTCGTGGTTCGAGTCGAGTCCCCAGGACCACTGCACCGTGCCGGCGCCGAAGACGCGCGCGCCGCTCGGCACCCGGTAGAGGGTCATGTTGTGGACGGCGGTCCCGCTCTCGAAGATCGAGCCGTAGTCCTTCAGGACCGGGGCGTTCTGCCGGGTCGTGGACGACAGGCGGAACGAGCCGGCGGGACGGTGGCCGTTGTCGACGTCCTCGTCCCACTCGTAGCCGAGCGTGCCGTACGGCAGCACCGCGCCAACATCACCGACGTTCGTATGGCGCCAGAACCGCAGCTTGCCGTCGGCGGCGGGCACCTCGATGCTTTCGGTGGCGCCGTCGTTGACCGTGAAGAGCTGGCCGGTCAGCGCGTTCTCGGGCCGGCCGCCGTCGTGGGGGCCGAAGCGCGGGTCGCGCCAGGTGCCGGTCCACACGCCGGTCGGGTCGACCTGCCTGGGGGCGTGGGTCTCCTTGTACGAGACCAGCGTCCGGTGGTTGTCCTCCCAGCGCGTCTTCCAGAAGACCTCGTTGCCGCTGAAGAACGCCATGTGGACGCCCGCCGCGCGCGCGGCTTCCCAGTTGGCACGCTGGCCGCCGGACCAGTACTCGTCGTGGCCGACCGAGAGGAGCGCCCGGTGCTCGCGGAGCTCGGCTCCGAGGCGATCGCTGTCGACGCCGGTGAAGTAGGAGACGTCGTAGCCGTTGCGCTCGAGCCACCGGACCATCGGGTACTCGGCGTTGAAGACCGAGTCCTCGGACGCTGTGCCGCGCACCGTGATCGGGCGGTCGTAGGAGACCTTGAAGGCGCGGCCGGCGGGCGAGCCGGTGTAGAGGGAGTTGCCCCCGTACTCGTTGTAGGCCTGCCACGTCGTGTCCGACGTCTGGAACAGGAGATCCGAGCGCCCGTCGTCGTCGCGGACGACGAAGAAGACGTGGCTCTCCCCGCCTCCGCTGTCCACGAGGTGAACGAAGTAGATGCCGGAGACCGCGGTCGCGGGGACGTTCCAGGAGGCCGAGACGGTCCAGCTCGAGCACTCGACGAGCCCCGATGACGGCTCCGTCGTCGGGCACGTCGGTTGGTTGACCCCCGCGGTGGACGGGAAGGCAGCGACCTTCCGCGCGCCGGCGCCGCCGTAGTAGCCCATCCGGTAGATGTCGAACCGGAAGCTCGATGCCGTCGTATCGACCTTGAAGTCAACCCTCTGGCTCTGATTGACGCTTATGTCGGTCGCGAACCCCTGGATCGACGAGCTGCCGCCGCCCGGGACGTCCCAGATGAGCGGCGAGGTGCCGGGCAGGCAGTTCTCGGCGACGATCTCGTTCGGCGGCGCCGCGCACGGGTCCGCGGCGACGCTCGGCGCCGTGCCCGTCGTGATAGCCATCCCAACAAGTGCGGCGAGTACCGCGGCCTGGAGCCGCCGGCGCCTCGTCGCCGATGCTGCTCGCACGTCGTCGACCTCCTAGAAGTCGATCTGGGTTACACGAGCAACGGAAGGCGCGGCCCATCTCGCACGCGACCTCGAAAATCAATGTGGTCGGCGTCACTGATGTGACGCCGAGCCCGCGACGGCCGCGTCGTGACGCTGACGCCTCCCTCGAGAGCCTGGCTCGACGAAGGGGCTGCGATGCCGTGCTCAGTGTGGGTTTCTACGGAACCGCTCACGAGTCGCCCACGGATGGAAGCGGGGCGGCGCGCGCAGAGACTCGGGTCATCACGGCAACGGCTCTCCGAGGAGGGAACGATGAGCAGGCTCTACGGCTACGCGGGGGTCTTCGCGAGCATCGTGCTGATCGCGTTCGGCGCGGGCGCGCTGTACATGGGGTTCGACGGTCGCGACCGCGTGCGTGACGACCTCGCTCGGGAGCAGATCGTCGGGACCGACGACTCGACGATTCCCGGCCAGAAGGTCGACACCGGCGAGGAGGCGGAGGCGTTCGCGGCCGTCATCCGCAAGCACACGCTCGAGGCCACGGGCGGGCAGACGTACGCCCAGATGGGACGGTTCCTGGACGAGAACGGCAACCCGACGTCTGACGAGGCGGCGGCCGCCAAGGATCCGAAGACGGGCGAGCCCGTCGAGAACGGGCTGCGGAACATGTGGGTGACGTCGACGGCGCTGAGCACGGCGCTCAACACCGCCTACTTCGCCGAGAGCGTCGCGACGTTCGCGATCGTCATGGGCGTCGCTCTGCTGCTCACCGGCGCCGGGTTCCTCGTGCTCATCGCGCGGGTCCTGTGGCCGGCGCGGCAGCGCGCGGCGCGCGGCACGTCCCCCGTCCCGTCGACGACCTGACGATGCCGGCCATCGAGGACGTCCGGCTCGGCGCCGGCCCGATCGTGCGCATCCGCGCCGACGGACCGGCCGCCGTGCAGGCCATGTACGGCGAGCGGATCGTCGGCCGCGCCTCGTGGCAGCGCCTGGCGGGTCCGCGGGCCGAGGCCGAGATCGCGGTCGACGGCGACTTCGCCCGCTGGCCGCTCGCCGCCCATCTGCTCGTCCGGCTGGCGCGGCTCGCCGACGCCGCGCTCGTCCCGACGCTCGTCGTGCGGGCCGGCCCGGCGGTCACGGCCGGCTTCGGCGGCGGGACGGAGATCCGCACGCAGGACTGGCCCGCGGCGCTCGCCACGCTCGAGCACGCGCCCTCCGGCGGCAGCGCACCCGGCACGGTGGTCATCGCCGGCGGCGGTGTCGCCGGGCTCGAGTGCATGATGGCGTTGCGCGACCTCGAGGGCGACGACCTGCGCATCGTCCTCGTCACGCCCGCCGACGAGTTCGCGTACCGCCCGCTCGCGGTGGCCGAGCCGTTCTCGCTCGGCCGGGTCCGCCACTATCCGCTGGGGCCGATCGCCGCCGACTTCGGCGCCGAGCTCGTTCGCGACGTCGTCGTCGAGGTGAAGGCCGGAGAGCACCGCGCGGTCTGCGCGTCCGGCGCGATGCTCGACTACGGGGCGCTCGTGCTCGCTCCCGGCGCGCGTGCCGAGCCTGCGGTGCCGCATGCCGTCACCTTCGGGGCGCCCGGTTCGCGGGCCCGGCTGGAGGTGCTGCTCGACGACATCCGGGACGGAAGCTGCCGCGACGTCGCGTTCCTGGTGCCGCCCGAGACGAGCTGGTCGCTGCCGCTCTACGAGCTGGCGCTGATGACCGCGAACGAGGCGGCCTACGGCACGAGGGTGTGGCTCGTCAGCCCTGAGGCGCGCCCGCTCGCCGTGTTCGGGCCCGCGGTGAGCGCCGACGTGGGGCGGATGCTGGAGGCGGCCGGCGTCCAGTTCGTCGGGTCCGCCCACGGGGTGCCCGAGCCCGGTGGCGTCCGGCTCGACGCGCGCCTGGTCGAGGCGGAGGCCGTGGTGGCGCTGCCCGCGCTGCGCGGCCCGGCGCTCCGCGGCGTGCCCGCCGACCCGCGGGGCTTCATCCCGACCGACGAGCACGGGCGCGTGCGCGGCCTCAAGGCCGTCTACGCGGCGGGAGACGCCACGGTGTTTCCCGTCAAGCAGGGTGGCCTGGCCGCCCAGCAGGCGGACGCCGTCGCCGAGGCGGTAGCGGCCGCCTTCGGCGCGCCGCTCACGCCGCGTCCCTTCCGCCCCGTGCTGCGGGGGCTCCTGCTTACCGGCGGCGAGGATCGGTTCCTGCGCGCGGGGCTCGGCGGCGGCGAGGGAGACGGCGCAACCGGCGGGACGGCGTTGTGGTCACCGCCCGCGAAGGTCGCAGGCCTCTACCTCGCCCCGTACCTCGCTCGCCGCTAGCTGAAGCGGCGGCGATGGGGGCGCCAGCGGCGCATGGCCGCCTCGCCGCGGCGGCGGGCGCCGTTGGCGGCGAGCTGGGCGCGGGCGAGCAGGAAGCGTCGGCGGGTGTCGTCGAGGTCTCGGGAACGAGTGTCTGGCTGGGTCACGTTGGTCACCGTGACGCATTAACGCGCGGTCTCGGGTGACCGCACGGTGAAAGCCCCGACGTTTGGGGGGGACCGGCACAATGCTGCCCGTGCAGAACGTCCGGGACATGGCGGCGTCCACCCGCGAGGCGTTCGTGGCGTTCGCCGAGCGGGCCGGCGGCGACGACGTGTTCCGCGTGCGGCTCGCCCGCCACTTCGCGGACTTCTACGAGCCGTTCGCGCGGCTGTACGGAGACGACCCGCGGTTCGAGGAGGCCCTCGAGGCGGTATCCACCGCGATGGCCGGCGCGTACGCGGCCCGCGACGAGCGCCTGCGGCAACTCGACTACGAGCGGGAGATCACGCCCGACTGGTTCCAGCGCCAGAGCCAGGCGGGCTACATCGCGTACGCCGATCACTTCGCCGGCACGCTGGCGGGCGTGCGCGAGCGGCTGCCGTACATCCGCGAGCTCGGCCTCAGCTACCTGCACCTGATGCCGCTCCTGCGCTCTCGCCCGGGCGAGAACGACGGCGGCTACGCGGTGGCCAACTACCGCGCGGTCGAGCCCGCCCTCGGCACGGTCGACGACCTGCGCGAGCTCTCCTCGGCGCTCCACGACGAGGGCATGAGCCTGTGCATCGACCTCGTGATCAACCACACGGCGCGCGAGCACGACTGGGCGCAGCGGGCGGTGGCCGGGGACACCGCCTTCCGCGACTTCTACCTCACCTATCCCGACCGCACGGCGCCTGACGCGTTCGAGCGCACGCTCCCGCTCGTGTTCCCGGACTTCAAGCCGTCGAACTTCACGTGGTCGGAGGAGCTGGGCCGCTGGGTGTGGACGACGTTCAACGAGTGGCAGTGGGACCTCGACTACGCGAACCCCGCCGTCTTCGCGGCCATGCTCGAGAACCTGCTGTTCCTGGCCAACGCCGGCGTCGACGTGCTGCGGCTCGACGCCGTGCCGTTCATGTGGAAGCGGCTCGGGACGAACTGCCAGAACCAGCCGGAGGTGCACGAGCTGCTCCACGCGTACCGCGCGATCGTGCGCGTGGTGGCCCCCGCGGTCGCGTTCAAGGCGGAGGCGATCGTCTCTCCCCACGACCTCGTCGGCTACCTCGGGCTGGGCCGCCACGCCGGCCGCGAGTGCGACCTCGCGTACCACAACTCGCTGATGGTGCTGCTGTGGAGCACGCTCGCCACCCGCCGCGTCGACCTGATGACGCGGACGCTGAGCGCGATGCCGGTCGCGCCGGCCGGGTCGACCTGGATCACCTACGTGCGCTGCCACGACGACATCGGGTGGGCGATCACCGAGGACAACGCGGCCGCCGCCGGGGAGGATGCCCACGAGCACCGCAAGTTCCTCGTCCGCTACTACCAGGGCCACTTCTGGGAGTCATTCGCGCGCGGAGCGGTGTTCCAGCCCGAGTTCAACGGCGAGGGCCGGACGAGCGGGACCGCGGCGTCGCTGGCGGGGCTGGAGGCGGCGCTCGCGGCCGGCGACGAGCAGGCGGTCGACGCCGCCGTGCGCCGGCTCCTGTTGCTGTACGGCGTGGCGTTCTCCTATGGCGGCATCCCGCTCGTGTACATGGGCGACGAGATCGGGCTGCTCAACAACTACGGGCATCGCGACGACCCCGAGCGGGCGGCGGACAACCGCTGGCTGCACCGGCCGTGGATGGACTGGGAGGCGGCCGAGCGCCGGAACAAGGCGGGCAGCGTCGAGGCGCGGCTGTTCGGCGGGCTGCGCGCGATGGCGGACGCGCGGCGCGCCTGCGTGGCACTGCACGGCGCCGGGAGCGTGGAGCCGTTCGGCACCGGCAACCCGCACGTGTTCGGCTACCGCCGGGACCACCTGGGGACGACGTTCCTCGCGCTCGCGAACTTCTCCGAGCACGAGCAGGCGGTCGCCGCCGTCCAGCACGGGCTGCGGATCGACGACGGCCTGCTTGTCTCGCCCGGCCGCCCGCCGCGGAGGGCGGGCGACCAGGCGATCCTCGAGCCGTACGGCTTCGCCTGGCTGTCCTACTAGGGTCCGCCGGGGCCGGGACCGGGGTGGGGGTGCTCCTCGACGGAGGTCACCTTGAAGTTGCGGTCGACCGTCACCTCGACCCCGGTGCCGTCGGCCTTGCGGACGTGGGCCTCGTAGACCCCGCCGCGGTCGGTC
>DASTIC010000284.1:0-7250 GCA_035717845.1 Solirubrobacteraceae bacterium | reverse complement strand
AGCTAGAGCACTCGACTCGAGGCCGGCTCGTGCACCTCAGCCGGTCGCGACGGCGAGGCTGCCAATGCCGCCCACGCGCCGAGCGCCACGCCTCGGCGCTCCGGTGGCACCGCCTCCGAGAGGATCGTCAGCGTCAGCGGCATCACGATCGCGCCGCCGAGGCCCTGGATCGCATTGAGCTCGCGGCGGATCACCGGCAGCGCGGTCGTCACGACGAGGCTGTCGAGCGTGACCATGAAGAGCGCGATCGAGGTGACCGCGAATGTCCAGAGCATGTGGGCCTTCGAGGTCATCCCTTGGGACAAATCCTTCCGCGACGGCTGCTCTTCAGCCGCTCGTGGCATCGGCATGGATCCGCACGAGACCCGCGGTTCCGTCCACGGTGACGATCTCGCCGTCGCGCAGTCGGCGCGTCGCGTCGCCTGTGGCGAGCACGGCCGGGATCGCGTACTCGCGGGCGATCACGGCAGCGTGGGCGAGGACGCCGCCACCGTCGGTGACGACGGCGCCGGCCTGGGCGAAGAGCAGCGACCACGCCGGGCTGGTGATCGGGCAGACGAGCACATCGCCCGGACGCAGCCGCGAGAACTCCGACTCCTCACGGATCACGCGCGCGGGACCGGTGTGCACGCCCGGCGATCCCGCCACGCCCGCGATCGCGCCGTGGTGCGCCTCGACGACCGGCTGCGAGAGCTCGAGGAAGTACAGGAGCGCGCTCGTGATGTGGCGGAGCGCCGGCGACAGGCCACGCAGATCCGGCGCCGGCGGCGCGTTGCCATAGCTCGGCGGACCCGGATGCGCGATGACCCACGCGCGCTCGGCCCGCCGCTGCGCGACGAGGTCGTGCAGGTCCCGCGGTGGACCCGTCAGCGCCGTCCTGAGCTCGTGCTCTTCGAGGAGCACCGCGTCCTCGGCGCGCCCGATCGCGCCACGATCGGCGAGCCGGCGGCCGATCTCGACCGCGGTCGAGCGCAGGAGGCCGCTCGGCACGTTGTCGGTCCAGATGACGTTCTCCTCCCGCGACGGGTAGGCGCGCTCGGCGGCAGCCAGCGCACGCTCGAACCGGGCCCGCTGCTCGTCGGTCGTTGCGGCCAGCGCGGCTCTCGCCCGGCCCAGGGCCTCCTGGCGGGCGGCGCCCGCGACCCGGACCGTCGGGCCGGCCGAGAGCCGGTCGCGGAGCAGTCCCGTCAGCAGCTCGGGGCGCTCGGCGAGCGTGGCATCGCCGGGGTCGTAGCTCAGCGTGCGGCGACCGTGCCGATCCAGGTAGGACTGGAACGCGGCCGCGACGTCGGGCGCCGCCTCCCGCAGTCGCTCGAGCACGTCCGCGCCGCCCGTCGAGACAACCTCGCGGGCGGCCGCCGACCCGGCGATCGCCGCGGCCAGCGCGTCGAGCGCGCGTCCCGGCTCTGACGACGCTGCGGACGTGCCCGACACGAGCGCCACCGTCTCGGCCGCAGCCCACCCGAGCAGCTGCTCGCCCGCCTGCGCGAGCTCGTACATGGGCAGGGTGTACGCGCCCCACAGGAGCATGTGGACGCGCTGGCCCCGGTTCATGAGCTGCTGGACGGCGTCCAGGTGTCCCAACAGCGCCTCGTCGTCTAGCGCCGCAAGGTCACGACGCCCGTAGGTCGCAGCCGCACGCCGGAACTCGTCGCTCCACTCCTCGTTCCACCGCGCGACGATACGTCGCGCCGCGTCCGTGCGCAGCGCCGCTTTGGCGATGCGCTCCCGCTGGCGAAGCGTGGGGGCGAGGCGCGACGCGAGCCAGACGACCCACCACGGGGGCGGCTTTCGGTCCTTGCCTCCGACCGGAATCATGCGCATGTACACCTCGCCGCCCCGCGATCGCAACTCGGCGCCCTCGAACAGCAGGCCGAACTGCTCGATCACCGGCCCGAACGCCTGGCGTTGCGCGGGAAGGTAGACCGACGCGCCGAAGGGCGTGAGCGGCAGCGGGTAGTGCATCTCGTCCTTCTGCCAGAAGCCTTCGGCGAGCGGCTCGAGCGTCGGTGCGTGCGGGAGCGCGGTGATCGGCCGTGCCTGCAGCAGGAACACAGAACCGGTGGCGAGCGCCCATTCGATGTCCTGCGGTCCGCCGAGGGTCTCCTCGACGCGGTGCGCGAGATCCGCGACCCGCCGAGCCTGGTCGGCGTCGATCGCTTCCTCCGTCTCGGCCACCGACACGGCCTTCGCACCCCGCACGACCCATTCATCAGGCGTCGCTTCGCCGCTGACGAGCCGCTCGCCGAGGCCGCGGACCGCGCTGACGAGCGTCTCCGCATCGCCGGTAACGGGATTCGCCGTGAACGCGACACCGGCGGCTTCGGCGTCGACCAGGTCCTGAGCGAGGACCGCCATGCCCGCGTCGCCGGTACCGGCCTCGGCGCGGTATGCCGTTACTCGCTCCGAAGAGACCGAGGCGCGGCACCGACTGACGGCGTCGACCAGCTGCTCGAGACCCCGAACGCCGAGCACCGTCTCGTACTGGCCGGCGAACGAGGCACCGGCGAGATCCTCGGCCACGCCCGACGACCGCACCGCCAGCACCCCGTCACCGTGCGCAGCGAGCGCGGAGGCGAGCGCGGCGCGCACATCTGCGGGCACCGGGCCGCCGCTCGGCGGGATCCGACCGACGCCCTCGACGGTCACAACGAACCCCTCGGGCACCGGGAACCCCGCGGAGCGCAGCCGCGCCAGCGTCGCCGCCTTGCGCCCTACCACCCGGGCGTCGGCGGCGCCCTCCTCGCCGAGGCGCACAACCAGCCGCGGCGCCGCTGTTGCGTTCATCGCTGCTCACCTGCCCGATACGTCCAACCGTCGCTGCCTAGCCGATCGGCTCCCGAGCGTGGGCGTGGACGGGCTGCGAGTACTCGGTGCGACGGAACAGCATGACCGCGATCATGGCCGGCAGCATCGCCGTCATCTCCACCCGGCCGATCGATTCGCCGTGGATCACGGCGCACCAGAAGAGCACGATCGCGACGACCGCGGGGGCGAACATCGCGCCCGCCATCTCCGCGCACATCGCCCAAGAGTGTCTGCGGTGGCGCATCCATACGGTCATGCCGACGATCATGTTGAGTGCCATCAGTAGCCCCCAAACCTCCGGAGCCGAGTCCTTCACGTCGGGGATGCTCGTCCCGGCAACGGCGAAGACGGCGGCGTCCAGCGCTGCCAAGACCCACATGCCGACCAGCATCGCCAGGAACATCTCGCCGAAGTGGCGGAAGAAGTGGCGTGCGCCTGCGACGCTCGCGCCTCCATCACCGGACGCACCGCGCGGCTCGGCGGCCAGCAGCAGCTTGTCTTGCTTCGGGCTGCCCGTCGGCGTCGGCGCGGAATGAAGACGCGCATCGACGCTCCCCTGTGGTGTGGTGCTCGTAGCCATGAGACACCCCCTTCATTCATGTCGCACGGACCCGCGCGGCTCTTGTAGCAATAGCCACGTAGTAGCGCTGACCCGGCAAACGCGCATCGGTACCAACTCCTCGACGCGCGTCCGGCCGACTACGGACTTCGCGAGTCCTAGCGGCGGCTTTCACCCCTGGCAGGTACTTGTGAGCAGGCCGAGGCGAGAGTCAGCGGCGCCTCGGCGGTGACGGCTCGCCTCATGGGAGAGGCAGTAGCGGCCTCTCGGCGGTTGCGTCGGGGGCGTGCTGCTCAGCGGCCGCTAGTGCGCGTGTTCGTGGGCGTGTCCTGTCTCGGTCTCCATGCGTTTGAGCACTGCTTCGGTGATCTCGGGCGGCGCGGCGTCGAAGGCGGGCAGCTGGAGGTCTTCCTCTTTGCGGAAGTGGACGCTGATGAGCGCGTACAGCCCGTACAGCAGCTCCTGGAGCGAGTCGACGTCGTGGATGTCGGCGCGCTCGAGCCGTTCGATTCGCGCGACGATCGCCTCGTGGTCGTGGATCATCGGCGCGGCTGCGTCGGCGAAGCCTAGGAGCTTCGACCACTCTGGGTAGAGCACCTCTTCCTCGGCCTTCGCGTGCGGAATCAGAGTGCCGCGCAGGAAGCCCAGGATCCGCCCGCGCAGCGCGTCGCGTTCCTCGTCACTGAGCCGTGGCAGCTCGCGCGCAGCGGCGGCGATGTGCTCGATGTGCTCGAGCAGCTCCTCGTGCTCGTTGCGGAATGGTTCGGTGGGACGCATCGGACCTCGCTTTCGGGACGGTGTTGAAGAGCCTCCATGGGCCGGGTCACGCCGCGACGCTGATTCCGATGAGATAGCCGATGCCGGCGGATGCGCCGCCGATAAGCAGCACCTGGAGTCCGCTGCGGACGAGCGCCAGTCGCGTCACCTTGCCCTTCGCGAGCCCGAGCGCGAACAGCGCCACCGCGGTCGCCGTGAGCGAGATCGGCAGCGCGGTCGCGACGTCCCAGGCGAAGTACGGCCACAGCGGGATCAGGGCGGCGAGCGCATACGCGAGTCCGACGACGAGAGCGTCGCCGAGCGCCGTCTCGTGCTCCTCGTAGGCCAGACCGAGCTCCTTCTCGACCTTGGTCTTGATCAGCGAGTGCCGCGAGCGCGCGATCCGCTGCGTGGCCGAGCGCGCGTCCTGCTCGCTGAGACCCTCCTCGCGCAACAGGATCGCCAACTCTTCACGCTCGATCTCCGGATGGTCGTCGAGCTCGGCCTCCTCATCGGCGATCTCGGTCCGAAAAAGCTGGTTCTCGGCCTGGCTCGCGAGAAACGCGCCGGTGCCCATCGCGAGCGCTCCGGCGGCGGCCTCCGCCAGGCCGCCGACCAGGACGGTGGAACTCGCGACGTCCGCTCCCGCCAGGCCGGTGACGACCGCGAGCGGGACCAGGAGACCGTCCTGGAAGCCGAGCACGAGCTCGCGGATCCTCGAGAGGCGTCCGATGCGGTCGCGTTCGGCGAGCACACGCCGGCGCAGGGGCTCGCCGGATTCGGGGTGTGGCCCGCCGGATCGCCGGCGCTCTGGCAGCCGTGTCGCGGGTATCGCCGAAGCCACTCCGTCAGCCTCCCAGGCCAGATCGCTGCGCACATCAGGCCCGACTCCGGATCGGGCGTCGTGAAAACCCGCAGCTTTATGGAGGCGGGGCGTGTGCGGGCCGGACGCGGCGCATCAGACGGCGACCTCCTTCGCCGCCCGCACCGCCGCGGCGCGCGGCGGCGGGAGCGCTTCGGTGCGTTGCGAGCGGAAGCGGCGGAGACGCAGCGCGTTGAAGACGACGGACACGCTGGAGAACGCCATCGCGGCGCCGGCGATGACCGGGTTCAGCAATCCGAGCGCGGCGAGCGGGAGCGCGGCGACGTTGTAGCCGAGGGCCCAGCCGAGGTTCTGCTTGATCGTCCGCAGCGTCGCCCGGCTCAGGCGGATGGCGTCGCCGGCGGCGCGCAGGTCACCGCTCACCAGCGTGAGCTCGGATGCCTCGATGGCGACGTCGGTGCCGGTGCCGATGGCAAGCCCGAGGTCGGCCTGGGCGAGCGCCGGTGCATCGTTGACGCAGTCGCCGACCATCGCCACGACGCGCCCTTCGTCCTGGAGGCGCTTGACCACCTCGACCTTGTCGGCGGGCAGCACCTCGGCGATCACCTCCTCGATGCCGAGCTCCGCGGCGACCGCCTTGGCCGTCGTCTGATTGTCGCCGGTGAGCAGCACGGGCCGGAGTCCGAGCGCCTTCAGCTGCGCGACGGCTTCCGCGGAGCTCGGCTTAATCGTGTCGGCGACCACGAACACGGCGCGCGCCTCGCCGTCCCAGCCGGCGGCGATGGCGGTCTGACCTTTAGCCTCGGCGGCGTGCCGAGCGGCGTCGAGCTCGGGCGGCAGGTGCAGCGCCCAGTCGGCCAGCAGCGCCGGGCGGCCGACAATCAGCGCGTGGCCCTCGACGACACCCTCCACGCCGAGGCCCTCGCGGTTGGTGAAGCGCTCGACAGCCGGTAGCTCGCCCTCGGCGGACGCGGCCCTTGCGATGGCCTGGGCGATGGGGTGCTCGGAGGCGTTCTCCAGCGCGCCCACGAGCCCGAGCGCCGTGGTGCGGTCGACGCCCTCGGCGAGAGCGACCTCCGCGACGCTCATCTTGCCGGTCGTGACGGTGCCGGTCTTGTCGAGCACGATGGTGTCGACACGGCGGGTTGACTCCAGCACCTCCGGGCCCTTGATGAGCAGCCCGAGCTGCGCGCCGCGGCCGGTGCCGACCATCAGCGCGGTCGGCGTCGCGAGACCGAGCGCGCACGGGCAGGCGATGATGAGCACCGCCACCGCGGCGGTGAACGCGAAGCTCGCGCTCTCGCCTGTGCCGAGCCAGAACCCGAGCGTCGCGACGGCGAGCGCGATAACGATCGGCACGAAGACGCCGGACACCCGGTCGGCCAGGCGCTGGACCGGCGCCTTGCCGGCCTGCGCCGTGGTCACGAGCTTGGTGATCTGCGCGAGCGCGGTGTCCGCGCCGACCTTGGTCGCGCGGACGACCAGGCGTCCACCGGCGTTGACGGTGGCGCCGGCCACCTCCGAGCCCGGCTCCACCTCGACAGGGACCGACTCGCCCGTGAGCATCGACATGTCGACTGCGGAGACGCCTTCCTCGACGACGCCGTCGGTCGCGACCTTCTCACCCGGGCGCACCACGAAACGCTGCCCGACGCGTAGCTGCTCGACCGGGACGCGAGTCTCGCGGCCTTGATCGTCGAGGACGGCGACGTCCTTGGCACCGAGCTCGAGCAGCGCTCTCAGAGCGGCGCCGGCGCGGCGCCTAGCGCGCGCCTCCAAGAAGCGACCAAGCAGGATGAGCGTCGTGACGACGGAGGCCACCTCGAGATAGATCTCGGTCACGCCCGCGCCGCGCTCGGGGATCAGCTCGAACGGCATCCGCACCCCGGTCATCCCCGCGTCGCCCAGGAACAGCGCATACAGCGACCACAGCCACGCCGCGGACACGCCGACGCTGATGAGCGTGTCCATCGTCGCCGTCGTGTGCTTGGCGTTCTTCCACGCCGCCCGGTGGAACGGCCACGCGCCCCAGACCACGACCGGCGTGGCGAGCTGCAGGCTCAGCCACTGCCAGTTGTCGAACTGCAGCGCCGGCACCATCGCCAGCACGAGAACCGGGAGCGACAGGACGGCGGAGACGACGAGCCGGCGGTGCAGAGCAGCTGGCTCGTCGGTCGGCTCGTGATGCTCGTGGGCGGCGCCGTCGGGCGCCGGCGCGGGCGCGGGCAGCACGGCCTGATAGCCGGCGGCCTCGACCGCGCCGAGCAGGTCCTCCGGTTGTGCGATCGCGGGGTCGAAGTCGAC
>DASTIC010000283.1:0-20629 GCA_035717845.1 Solirubrobacteraceae bacterium | reverse complement strand
GATGACCGGGAACTGTGGGTGCGCGGTCCGCCGAGTCGTGCCGCGGTGCCCGCACTGGTCTACCGCAGCCTGGCGCCGGGTGACTTCGCGCGGCAGATGGTGCTGCTGCACCATGCGGGCTACGAGACCGTCACGCTCGAGGAGTTCGTCCGATTCGTCGAACGGGAGAACGTCAGCCTCCCGCCGCGGCCGCTGCTGCTGACCTTCGACGGCGGGCGCCTCGACTCGTGGACAGGAACCGACGCGATCCTCCGCGAGCTGGGCTTCACCGCCGTGCTCTTCGTCGACGTCGGGCGTGTGGAGCAGGCGGACCCCGAGTACCTGACGTGGCGGGAGCTCAGCCGCCTGGAAAGCAGCGGTCGCTGGGACGTGCAGCTGCAGTCGGGCACCGGGCACCGGCAGATCCGGTACGGCGCCTCGCCCGCTGACGTCGGTCCCTTCTATGCGTACCGCGGATCCGAAGAGGTGCTCGGCGGCTGGCGCGAGAGGGTGTTCTCGGACATCACCTACGGTGAGGAGCAGCTCGCCGCCCACGTCCGGGGCTACCGGCCGCTCGCCTTCGCGCCTCCTTACGGGAACTACGGTCAGGCCGGCACCAACGACCCCCGCATCCCGCGGCAGCTACTCGCCCGCCTGCTCCTGAGCTTCCGGGTGATCTTCACACAGGATCGCAGCGGCTTCGCGTCCCCTGGCTCGCGCAACCCGCTCGGCCGGATCGAGATCGCGCGTGATGTGACCGAGGCGGAGCTTCAGGCGCTCCTCGCGCACCCGGATTGACGGACGCGACCGCCGGGTTCACCGCATGGCTTCGGGCAGCGGCGTGACCGGGCGGTTGGCCTTCAGCCAGTCGTCGAGACCCGGCGGCCGGTACTTGCTGTCGTGCCCGTATCGCAGCTCGGCGCTCGCGGCTACGGATCCGCCCTCGACCTCGGCGCCCTTGTCGCCGCGGAGCTTGCGGTCGTGGGCCGGCATCAGGAGATACAACCGGTCGCGGGACTCCCGGAGCGGCTGCCAGAGAGCGTCGGGGAACACCTGGCGGCCCGCGCGCCGCGCCTCGTCGTTGCGTTCCTTCGGCCTGAACACGAGGTGGTCGTCCTTGAACGCCAGCCCCCGTTCGCGGGCCTTGTCGGCCATCCAGAGCAGCGGGATCTCCGACAGCTCCGGGTCCCGGTACCCGCCGCCGACCTCACAGTGCACTCCGGCGAACCAGACCTGCTCGAGCGACGTGCCCTCCGGCCGCTTGTGGCCGTCCTTCAGCGTCCACAGCGTCGGCTTGAAGGGCCCGCGCCGCTCGTCGATGGCGACGGCGTGATACGCGTGCAGCACGTAGTCGCTCAGATTCGTGTCATGGAACGTCCAGCGCTGGCTGATGGCGGGGAGGGCGATCGGGATGCCAAGCGCGCCGACGGTGTCCCACACGCCGACGAACTCGATGGAGACGCCGTCGTACGAGTGCGTGCGCCGGAACAGCCTGGAGGCGATACCGCCCGGCTCGGTGTCCCTACCGGGATCGCGATAGAGGGCGTACGCCTCCTCGATGCGGTGCCGGTGGTCGCGCCGGAGGACGCCGGCGTTGCGCACGAGGCCCGCCGTGCTGCGGGCGGTGTAGGCGCCGCGACTGAACCCGAACAGATAGATCTTGTCCTTGGGCTCATAGTTGTCGACCAGGAAGGCGTAGCACTCCTGCACGTTCCGGGAGAGGCCGACGCCGAGCCCGCCGCCGCGCAGCCGCTCGCCGGCGCGCGTCCCGACGCCGGCCTGGTAATGGACGAGCTGCGGGTTGCCGTCACGGTCCTCGTCTGCGAGCGCCAGCGCGACCTTGGCGACATTCGTCGGCGCCGCCACGCCACGGTCGATATGGTCGGGCCGGTTCCAGGTTCCGTCGCAGCAGACGACCAGGCTCTTCATCAGGCGACCCTAGTCCGACTCGGCCGTGCAGCGCAAACGGCGCCACGACCTCCACGACCGAAGGAGCCCTTCAATGCCTTCCCGTCTGAACCCGTACATCAGCTTCCCGGGCACCGCGCGGGACGCGATGGAGTTCTACAAGAGCGTCTTCGGCGGTTCGCTGACGCTGAGCACGTTCGGGGAGCTGGGGGGCGAGGGTGCGCCCAGCCCCGACAACATCATGCACGGCCAGTTGGAGACCGACCGCGGGTTCACCCTGATGGGCGCCGACACGCCGCCCGGGACGGAGCACCAGCCTGGCAACAACATCGCCGTCAGCCTGAGCGGAGACGCCGGCGACGAGCTCCGCGGCTACTGGGAGAAGCTGTCGGGTGGCGGCGCTGTGATCGTCCCGTTGGAGAAGCAGATGTGGGGCGACGAGTTCGGGATGTGCGCCGATCAGTTCGGCATCACCTGGATGGTCAACATCGGCCAACCCCAGAGCTAGGAGGAAGCGAGGGGGAACCCGAAGGCTCCCCCTCGCGACCTCGCCTACGCGGGCTGGGGGACGGGATCGGGGGTTGCGGCGCGCGACGGCTCGACGCGCAGGATGCGAGCGGCCCAGTCCGGCATCCACCAGTTCCAGCGGCCCATGATGGCCACCGCGGCGGGCGCCAGGATGCCGCGGATGATCGTCGCGTCGATCAGGATCCCGCCGCCGAGCGCGGTGGCGAAGATCTTCGCCTCGGTGCCCGGGCTGGTGCTGAACGCGACGAACGCGAGGCCGAGGATCAGCGCGGCGCTGGTGACGAGCCGGCCGGTGCGGCCGATGCCCTCGACGACGGCGGCCTCGGTCGAGCGGGTGCGGTCGTACGCCTCCCGCATGCGGCTGATGATGAACACCTGGTAGTCCATCGAGATGCCGAAGAGGAACGCGAAGATCACGATCGGCAGCTCGACGTTGATCGCGTGCGTCGGCTCGATGCCCCAGATCGCGCCGGAGCCGAGGCCCTCCTGCCACACGAGCACGATCAGGCCCCAGGCGGCGGCGACGGAGAGCAGGTTCAGCAGGACGGCCTTGAGCGGGAGGACGAGCGAGCGGAACGCGCGCGCGAGGAGGAGGAACGTGAGGATGGAGATCAGCGCGATCACGAGCGGGAAGTTCCCGTAGACGGCGTCGAGGAAGTCGGCGCTCGCCGCAGCCTCGCCACCGATCGTCACATGGCCGGGGAGCTCGGCGGCGCGGATCCGGTCGAGCGTCTCCCGGCCGGCCGCGGAGTTCCCGTCCTCGGCCGGGATGACCGTGACGAGCGAGGTCTCGCCGCGGCGCCAGTCAAAGGGCGCCGCCGCGCTCCGCACGCCGTCGACCCGGACGATCGCCTCGGCGACGGCCTCGGGGTCACCTGACCGGACGAGCGCGTCGAACGGCGAGAGCGGGCCGGTGCCGATCCCCGAGGCCTCCAGCTTCTCGAGACCGGCGTGAGCGGGCCCGGCCTTCGCCAGCGAGTCGGCGCTCGGGTTCCCGAGCTGGATCGTGGAGGCGCCCACGACGAGCGCGGCGAGCACGGCTGTGGATGCCACGGCCGCAGCCCAGCGGTGGCGCACGACGAGGCGGGCCCAGGCCGACCAGCCGCGGCCGGCGCGGGCGCCGCTGCGGTTGCGGGGCCAGTCGAGCCGCGGCCCGATCGTCGCGAGGACGACGGGCAGGAGCGTCACCGCCACGGCGACGCTGACGAGCGCGATCAGCAGGCCCGCGATGCCGATGCTGCGCAGGAACGGCACGGGCAGGACGACGAGCGCGAGCAGCGAGATGGCCACGGTCGTGCCGCTGAAGGCGACGGCGGAGCCGGCGTGCTGCATCGCATTCCGCACCGCCGCCTCGTTCGTCGTGTTCGCGCGCTGCCGTTCCTCGCGCCAGCGGACCACCACGAGCAGGGCGTAGTCGATCGCGATGCCGAGCCCGATCAGCGCGACGAGGAACTGGACGATCACCGACACGTCGGTGATGCTCGCGAGCGGCCAGATCAGCAGGAAGGTCGTCGGGACCGCGACGAAGGCCATCAGCAGCGGCACGAGGGCCATGAACGAGCGGAAGACGAAGAGGAGGACCAAGAGAGCGCCGAGCGCGGCCAGCAGGGTCCCGACCAGGACGCCGGTCCCGTCGCCCTCGCTCTCGCCCGCGGAGGCGCGCAGTGCGTCGAGCCCCGTGACCTCGACGGCGGAGCCGCCGACCGTGACGCCCGACAGCGCGGCCTGCGCCTGCCGCGCCTCGACCTGGCCGGGATCGACCCCGCCCTTGGCTGGGATGTAGACGAGAGCGAAGGTGGTGCGACCGTCGTCGGAGACGAATGCGCGGTCGCCGGTCGAGGCGTAGGAGGCCGTCCTCGCCTCTGGGAGCGCGGCCTCGACTCGCGCGAGCGCGGTGGCGAGCTGGCTCTTGACCCCGGGCGAGTCGACCGTCGTGCCGCTGGGGAGCTCCACGACGGGCACGATCGGCGCGACGTCGCCGCCGTTGCCGTAGACCTCGCCGAGCGCCTTGTTGGTCTCGAAGCCCTCGCGGCCCGGGATGCTGAACTGCTGCGAAAGCGCGTTGCCCGCCGGCTGGAGCGCGGCGAAGGCGGCGATGGTGACGACGAGCCAGAAGGCGACGACGAGTCGTTTATGGCGGAGGACGAAGCGGGTGAGGACGTGCATTGCGGCTCCCTTCGGAGGATGTCGTACGCTGTACGAAGACAGTAGTCGTACGCTGTACGAGACCGCAAGGGCGGTAAACCGAACAGTCGATGGCCAGACCGCAACCAATTAGTGAGCCGCGAGCGCACCTGAGCAAGGAGCTCGTGGTGCGGACCGCCGTCGCGCTCGCCGTGCGCGACGGGATCGAGTCGCTGACGATGCGCAAGCTCGCGGACGAGCTCGGGGCCGGCGCGATGTCCCTCTACTACTACGTGCCGAACAAGGAAGAGCTCCTCGACGGGATGGTCGACGTCGTGTTCAGCGAGATCGAGCTGCCGCCGACCGGCGTCGACTGGAGGACCGCGATGCGCCGGCGGGCGGTCTCGACGCGCGAGGTGCTCAACCGTCACCGCTGGGCCGTCGGCCTGATGGAGTCGCGCCGGTCACCGGGGCCCGCGAGCTTCCGCGTCCACAACGCCGTCCTCGGCTGCCTCCGGGAGGGCGGCTTCTCGGTCGAGATGACCATCCAGGCGTACTCGGTCCTCGACGCCTACATCTACGGCTTCGCCCTCCAGGAGAAGAGCGTCCCCTTCGACAGCGCCGAGGAGGGCGCGGCGGTCGCGCAGGAGCAGGTCCGGCAGTTCACCGAGGAGGCGCAGGCGCAGCAGTCCGCCGCGCTCGCCGAGGAGTTCCCCTACCTCGCCGAGGTCGTCGCCGGTCACGTCGCCGAGGTCGGCTACGACTTCGCCACCGCGTTCGAGTACGGCCTCGACCTCATCCTCGACGCGCTCGAGGCGCGTCGGGTCGGCTAGGGCCGCTTCCCGTCGACCAGGAGCGGCTCGGCGAGGATCCGCGGGCGCGAGCCGTCTTCGCTGAGGATCGGCTCGGGCGAGTACTGCGCCACGTAGACGCGACGCACCCGATCCGTCGTGTTGAACCCGCTCCGGTGCAGGAGCGTCGACGAGAAGCAGGCGATGCTCCCTGCCGGGACGATGACCGGGTCGCCCGGGTCGTCGCCGAAGTAGCCGATCCGGTCGTTGGTCTCCTCCTCACGCACGTGCTCGACGACATCCCGCGTGCCGGCGCGCGAGTAGGGCAGGAGATAGACGGTGCCGTTCGCCTCGGTCATGTCGTCGAGCGCGATCCAGCACGTCAGGTACGGACGGTGGGGGTAGTCGATGAAGCCCGAGTCCTGGTGCCAGCTGAACTTCATCCCCTGCTCCGCGGCCTTCACGACGTACTGCTCGTTGAAGAGGTAGACCGTGTCGCCGAGCGCCGCCCGGGCGACCTGCACCATCAGCTCGGACGCGAGGAAGCGGTCGATGTCAGGGCTCTTGCCGTAGGCCTGGACGAAGTAGCGGCTGCCGCGCCGGTCGAGGTCGAGCGTGTCGACGCCGAGGCGATCCATCTCGCGGTCGCGCTCGTCGATGAAGCGCTGGCATTCGCCGCGCAGCGTGTCGAGGTCGCCCGCGGGCACGGCGCCTTCCAGGACGAAGAAGCCGTCCTCACGGAACCGGCGCGCGTGCTCGGGGGTGATGGGGAGCTCTGAGACCGCCATGTCTGCCCTCCTGTGATCGCGGATGATCACATGATCTGCGGGCGACGACGGCGCGTCTTCGCAGAGATCGGGGACTTCTTATCGTTTCTTGCGGTGATGGGTGACCTTGGAATCCGGACCGGCCTGGAGGGACGGGTGGTGCGGCACACGGTCGGCGACGTTCGGCCCCGCGCCCATCGCCATGCCGAGCTCGAGGTCAACCTCGTCGTGCGGGGCACGGCGTCCTATCTGCTCGGCGACCGGCGCTATGCGCTCACCCCGGGCACGCTGACCTGGCTGTTCCCGGGCCAGGACCACGTGCTGGTCGACGAGTCCGCCGACCACGAGCTCTGGTGGGCGGTGTTCCGGCCGGGTCTCGTCGCCCGTACCGCGACGACTCCGCACGCGCGACCCCTGCTGGAGGCGGATCCCGTGGGGCAGTTCTCGCGCCGTCTGGACTCGGCCCGGGTCCGCCGGCTCGGCGCGCTCTTCCACGAGGTCCATCACGCGGAGACGATGGACGAGGCTCTCGTCAACGCCGGCCTGGCGTACCTGCTGAGCCTCGCCTGGTGGGCGTTCCTCGACAGCGACGACGTCGTCGAAGGGGTCGATCTGCATCCGGCGGTCGAGACCGTCGCTCGCGTGCTGCGAACCGACCCGAACGCGGGTGACCTCACGACCCTCGCGCGCGCAGCCGGCCTGAGCGGCTCGCACCTGAGCCGGATCTTCAAAGCGCAGACCGGCGTGTCGATCAGCAGGTTCCGCAACCAGCAGCGACTCCAGCGCTTCCTCCACCTCTACGGGAGCGGCCGGCGCACGACGGCCCTGGCCGCCGCGCTCGAGGCCGGCTTCGGCAGCTATGCCCAGTTCCACCGCGTCTTTCGCGAGCAGACCGGACGGAGCCCGTCGGCGCTGCGCACCGCGGCCGCCGACGATGCCGTCGCCCTCAGCGGACACATGTCCGGTCCCGACCCGGTCAAGTTCCCGGCTGCTGGTGACGTTGTGTAGGTCATGGACCTCGAGGATCTGATCGGCCCGCTCGCGCCGCCGCTCGGACGCTGGATGCTGCGCCGGATGGTCGCCGGGGCGGTGCGCTACGGGCACGAGTTCAGCGTGCTGCTCGTCCGGGGCGCGGACGCGGATTCGCTCGCTTCCGTGCTTCGCGGCGCCGACCTCTTCGCGCAGTGGGACGGCGGTGACCTGCTCGCCCTGCTCCCGGACACCGATCGTGCCGGAGCGGAGGCCGTCGCCGAGCGCGTCCGAGCCGCGACCGGCGGTTTCGTGGGCGCCGTCGACTGGGGCGGCGATCTCGCCGGGGACCTGCTCGAGCGCGCAGTCCGCGCACTCGAAGCGGACCTCACGCGCTGCTGAGCTCCTCGAGCCGCTTCGACAGCCTCGCCATCCCGAGCGCCGCCGCAGCGCGCGAGCCGCCCGCGTAGTCGGTCGGCGCGTCCGGGGGACGGTCGACCGGGATCGTGCGCAGCGTGGCGATGTCCTTGAACGCGCGCAGCTCGTCGGCCTGCTCGATCAGCGCTCGGCGGACCGACGGCTTCTCGCGGATCGCGCCGAGGATGACGTGCTCGAGGTCGCCCTTGCGCTGGAGCAGCTCGGCGGCGGTCTTCGGGCCGATCCCCTTCGCCCCCGGCAGCCCGTCCGACGGGTCGCCGCGCAGGGCGATGAAGTCCGGGACCTGGGAGGGCTCGATCCCGTAGCGCTCGACCACGTCCTCCGGACCGACCTCCTCCGGGCCCTCGCCGCCCTTACGCTGCATCAGCACTTTGACCGACTCGCTGGCGCACTGGTACATGTCGCGGTCGCCCGTGAGGATGAGCGAGCGCCCGCCGGCCGCGGTCTCGACCTCGCACAGCGAGTGCAGGAGGTCGTCGGCCTCGAGGTCGTCGGTCCCCATCAGGCTCCACCCGAGCGCCTCGTAGAACGCGGGGGCGCGCTCCCACTGCCACTCGAGCGGATCGGGCATCGGCGGGCGGTCGGCGTGGTAGGCGGGGAAGGCCTCGACGCGGTACTCGCCGGCCTCGGCCCCGAAGCACCAGACGACGGCGCGCGGGTCGTACCGCTCCACGCACCACAGCGCCTGGTTGACCGAGCCGAGCAGCGCGTTCACGGGGTGCCCTTCGTCGTCGGTGATCGTGTCCGGGAGCCCGTAGAACGAGCGGTAGAGCACGGCCGGGCCGTCGATGACGAGAAGCGGGTTGGACATGCAGCGGCCCAGGATATGGTGCCGCGCCATGAAGACGATCACGGGGCTGGAGGAGCTGCGCGACGCCAAGGGCGAGACGCTCGGGACGTCGGACTGGCACGAGGTCACGCAGGAGGCGATCGACGCGTTCGCCGACGTGACCGGCGACCACCAGTGGATCCACGTCGACCGCGAGCGCGCGAAGGAGACGCCCTTCGGCGGCACCATCGCCCACGGCTACTACACGCTGTCGCTCGCGCCCATGCTGACCGCGCAGGTGATGGCGCTCGACGGCTTCGCCATGGTCATCAACTACGGGGCCAACCGCGTGCGCTTCCCGGCGCCCGTCCCCGTCGGTTCACGCGTCCGCGTGACCGTGAGGGTCGCCGACATCGACGACAGCCCGGGCGGCGCGCAGCTGACGCTCGAGCTGACCTTCGAGGTCGAGGGCGGCGAGAAGCCGGTCTGCGTGGCGCAGACCTTGATGCGCGTCTACACGGGCTAGCGGACGCGGATGGCGGGGCCGGCCTCGCCCGCGAACACCGCGCGGTACGTGCCCGCCTTCGCGACGCCGGCGCGATAGATGCCGTCGCGACGCACGATCGTCGAGGCGACGGTCTGCCAGCGGCGGCCTTCGCGGAGCTGGATCTGGACCTCCGCGCCGACCCGCGCCGGCACCACGCTGCCGGCTACCGTCGCGCGGGTGCCCGGTCCGCTCTCCGTGTCGACCGCCGGCGCCGCACGCGTCCGGATCGTCGTGAAGTACGCCCAGGTGTCGAGCAGGCCCAGGCGGGCGCGCAGCGTCGCGCCGTCGACCCGCGTGCGCCCGCCGGTCCCCACGATGTCGGCGGCCACGATCCGCGGCGAGCGGCCGCGCTCGAGCACCTCGATGCCGCGGAAGCGCCCCTTGACGAGGCCCGCGAGCTTGGCGCCCGCCGCACCGAGGCTCAGCCGCGTCGGCTTCCAGCGGTGCTTGGGCGAGACGGTGTCGTACGGGTCGGCGACCGACCTCAGCCACGGCTGCGGGCCGGCGCCCACGTTCGTGTTCTCCACGTTCTCCGTGCGCCCGCCCGAGGTGGAGAAGAAGAACGTCACCACCGGCCGCCCCTCGTAGGTCACGACCTGGCCGCGCGTCGCGGCGACCGCGGCGTTGGTCGAAGGCGTCTCGGCCGCCACGCCGCCGTAGACCTGGGACCGCACGTCGGCATAGTGCTCGAAGCCCGCGCCGGCCTTCGACGTCGTGATCGCGTACGTACGGGCGGCGACGGCCTGCGCCTTGAGCGCCTCGGCGGGCCACGAGGACGGCGACTCGCGGGCGACCACGCCGGCCACGTAGTCCTCGAGCGAGACGGCGTTGATCGCGTTGACGCCGGAGCCCGCGGGGCGGAACTCCAGCAGGCCGCGATAAGCGCCCGAGCCGCCGAGCTGCACCGCGCCGTCGCCGCCGACCTGGAGCGGCGCCGTGAAGGTGGCGATCCGCCGGCCGGCCGGGCCCACCAGATCGACCTGCGAGGCACCACGGGCGCGCACGCGGTACGTGCGCGCCGGGTCGAGCGTGCGCGAGCCGGCGCGCGACGCGCCGCTGAAGCTCGCGGTCCCCGTCGACTGGAGCAGGACGCGGACGGACTTCGCCGGATCGGCGGCGCCCAGCTGGGTGCCGCGGTAGTAGTGGCGCAGGATCGCGTCGTAGGACTTGCCGTGCAGGGCGAACCCGTACGCGCCGTACTGACTCATCCCCACGCCATGGCCGAAGCCGGCGCCGCGGATGGTGAAGGTCGTCCTGTCGGCCGCGGCCGCAGGGGCGGCCGCGAGCAGGCAGGCGAGGAACGTCAGGCAGGCGAGGCGCACCATGGCGAAGGGGTCAGGGTAGCCAGGAGCCGCGATGCGGAAGACTGGTGGGGTGACTGAGCGCAAAGCGTCGGATCTGTTCGTGGAGTGCCTCGAGGCCGAGGGCGTCAAGTACGTATTCGGCATCCCGGGGGAGGAGACGCTGGATCTCAACGCGTCGCTCGATGCGTCCTCGATCGCGTTCATCCCCGTCCGCCACGAGCAGGGCGGGGCGTACATGGCCGACATGTACGGCCGCCTGACGCGCAGCGCGGGCGTCTGCCTCGGCACGCTCGGGCCGGGAGCGACCAACCTCGTCACCGGGGTCGCCGACGCCAAGCTCGACCGCTCGCCGATGGTCGCCCTCACCGGCCAGGCGGACCTCCAGCGGATGCACAAGGAGTCGCACCAGTACATCGACGTGGTCGACATGCTGCGGCCGGTGACGAAGTTCAACACGCGCTTGAACTCGGCGCGCGTGATCCCCGAGGTGGTGCGCAAGGCGTTCAAGGTCGCCCAGTCGCAGAAGCCGGGGCCGACCCACATCGAGCTGCCCGAGGACGTGATGGCTGCGAGGGTTGACGCCGACCCGCTCCCCGTGCGCACCGCGTTCCGCCGACCCGAGCCGAGCGGCGAGGAGCTGCAAGCGGCGATCGCTGTGATCCGCTCCGCTGAGCGGCCGATCGTGCTGGCCGGGAACGGCGTCGCCCGCACCGGCTCCGCCGCCGCGCTGCGCGAGTTCGCGCGCGTCACCGGCATCGGCGTGGCCGAGACGTTCATGGGCAAGGGGATGCTCGACTACGAGGACCCGCACGCCCTCGGCACGGTCGGGCTCCAGTCGCGCGACTACGCGCTCGCCGGGTTCGAGGACGCCGACGTGGTGATCACGGTCGGCTACGACCTCGTCGAGCACTCCCCGGCGAACTGGAACCCGGACCGGGACAAGCGGATCGTCTGCATCGACACGGTGACGCCCGAGGTCGACGAGCACTTCGTCACCGAGGTCGACCTGGTCGGCGATCTCGCGCACATCCTCGTGGTCCTCGCCGGGGAGCTCGGCGGCCGGTTCGAGCCTGGAGCCTCGCGGCTGAACGACATCGTGCTCGCCCACTTCGAGACCGCCAAGGACGACGACTCGTTCCCGGTGAAGCCCCCACGGGCGCTATGGGAGATCCGCCGGGCGCTCGGGCGCTACGACATGCTGATCTCGGACGTCGGCCTGCACAAGCTGTGGATCGCGCGCATGTTCCCCGCTCACGAGCCGAACACGGTGTTCGTCGCCAACGGGCTCGCGGGGATGGGGATCGCCCTCCCCACGGCGATCGCCGCCAAGCTGGTCCACCCCGAACGCCACGTGGTCACGGTGAGCGGCGACGGTGGCTTCCTCATGAACGTGCAGGAGCTGGAGACCGCGGTGCGCCTGCGGACGCCGGTGGTCAACGTGATCTGGGAGAACCGCCAGTACGGCTCGATCGTGTGGAAGCAGGAGAAGAAGTTCGGCCGCCACTTCGGGACCGACTTCACGAACCCCGACTTCGTGCGGCTGGCGGAGGCGTTCGGCATGCCGGCCTGGCGCTGCGAGTCGGTCGACGACGTCGGCGCGCGGCTGCGGCACGCGCTGACGCTCGACCTGCCCTCGCTGATCGTGGTCCCGATCGACTACTCGATCGACGTGGCAATCTCGGATGAACTCGGAACGGAGACGGTTGTGGCATGAGCATCACTGCGGATAGGGAGAGCGAGGTCGTCGGGGCGGCGCCCCGGGAGCTGTTCATCGGGGGCGAGTGGCGTGAGGCCTCCGGCGGCGAGACGCTGGCGGTGGAGGACCCGTCCACGGGGGAGACGCTCGTCGAGGTCGCCGACGCGACGCCCGACGACGCCAAGGCCGCGCTCGACGCCGCGGTGGAGGCCAAGGGCGAGTGGGCGTCGCATCCGCCGCGCGAGCGCGGCGAGATCCTCCGGCGAGCGTTCGAGCGGATCATCGAGCGCACCGACGATCTGGCGCTGCTGATGACGCTCGAGATGGGCAAGCCGCTGGCCGAGTCGAAGGCCGAGATCGTCTACGCGGCCGAGTTCCTGCGCTGGTTCTCCGAGGAGGCGGTGCGGATCGAGGGCCGCTTCGCGACCGCGCCCAACGGGCAGGGCCGCCTGCTCACCATGAAGCAGCCGGTCGGCCCCTGCTACGCGATCACGCCGTGGAACTTCCCGATGGCGATGGGCACGCGCAAGATCGGGCCGGCGGTCGCCGCGGGCTGCACGATGGTCGTCAAGCCGGCGCAGCAGACGCCGCTCTCGATGCTCGCGCTCGCCCAGATCCTCGATGAGGCGGGACTCCCGGCCGGGGTGCTCAACGTCGTGACCTCGGCCTCGTCCGCCGAGGTTTCGGAGCCGATCATCTCCGACCCGCGGCTGCGCAAGCTGACGTTCACCGGCTCCACCGAGGTGGGTCGCAAGCTGGTCGAGCAGTCCGCCGCGGGGTTGCTGCGGACCTCGATGGAGCTGGGCGGCAACGCCCCGTTCCTGGTCTTCCCCGACGCGGACGTCGATGCCGCGGTCGAGGGCGCGGTGATCGCCAAGATGCGCAACATCGGCGAGGCGTGCACGGCCGCCAACCGCTTCCACGTGGCCGGGTCCGTGGCGGACGAGTTTACCGAGAAGCTCGCGGCCAAGCTGGGCGAGATGCGCGTCGGGCGCGGCACCGAGGAGGACGTCAAGGTCGGCCCGCTGATCGACGACAAGCAGCGCTCGAAGGTCGCCGAGCTGGTCGAGGACGCCCGGGGCCGGGGCGCCTCGGTCGTGGTCGGCGGCCAGCAGCTCGACGGCGCCGGCTACTTCTACGAGCCGACCGTGCTGGGTGGGGTGCCGCAGGGCTCGCGCCTGCTCGCCGAGGAGATCTTCGGGCCCGTGGCGCCGGTGGTCGGCTTCGACGACGAGGACGAGGCGATCGCCGCCGCCAACAACACCGAGTTCGGGCTCGTCTCCTACGTCTACACGCGCGACATCAAGCGCGCCTTCCGGGTGATCGAGCGGCTCGAGACCGGCATGGTCGGCCTCAATCAGGGGATGGTCTCCAACGCCGCCGCGCCGTTCGGCGGCGTGAAGGCCTCGGGCTTCGGGCGCGAGGGCGGCCCGGAGGGCATCCAGGAGTACCTGGAGACCAAGTACGTCGCGATGGCGATGTGAACCCCCTCTCGGTCTTCCGCGACTGGTACGACGAGGCCGTCGCCGCCGGGGTGCCGGAGCCCGAGACGATGGCGCTCGCCACGGCCACGCCCGACGGGCGCCCGTCGGTGCGCTTCGTGCTGCTGAAGGGGATCGAGGCCGACGGCATCCGCTTCTTCACCAACTACGGATCCCGCAAGGCCCGCGAGCTCGACGCGAACCCGCGCGCGGCGGCGACGCTGTACTGGCTGCCGGTCGGTCGCTCGGTCCGGCTCGAGGGGGAGGTCGAGCGGCTCGCGCGGGGCGACTCGGACGCCTACTTCGCGACGCGCTCACGCGGTGCCAAGCTCGGCGCCTGGGCCTCCGCCCAGGGTACGGCCCTGCGCGACCGCGACGAGCTCGAGGAGCGCGTGCGGGCCGTCGCCGATCGCTACCCGGGCGACATCCCCCGGCCCGACCACTGGGGCGGGTACCGCCTCCGCCCCGACGCGATCGAGTTCTGGCAGGGCCGCCCGGACCGCCTCCACGACCGGGAGCACTTCCTCCGCGCCCCGGACGGCGTGTGGCGGGCCGAGCGACTGTCTCCGTGACCTGGGCCTCTCAGCCCTGCGCGTACATCAGCGAGCCGGGCGTGGTGAGTGTCTCGCCCGTCTCCAGCAGCGTCTTCAGGCCCGAGAGGATCATCGGCCAACCGCCGTAGAGCTCGTGGTTGGCGCCCTCGGGGAGCTGGTCGTGGATCACGGTCAGCTGGCACGAATCGCCCACCGGGGTGATCTCCCAGGTGACCCTCGACGCACCCGCGGCCTTGACGTCGTCGCTCCAGAGGGCGGTGAAGGTCTGCACGAGCCGCCGCGGAGGGTCGACCTCGAGGTTCTCGCCGGCCGCGATGTCGACGATCCCGGGGACCGAGGCCTTGTAGCTCGAGCCGGCGGACCACTCCGAGTGCGTCTCGACTCCGAAGCTGTACTTCGCCCGCAGCTTGGGATCCGTGATCGCCTCCCACAGGCGCTCGGGCGTCGTCTTGATGTAGATCTCGAACACCGCCATGGCACCCTTGCCCTCCGGATCGGGGGTGAGCGGCACGCGGTGCTGCACGTCGACTGACTCCATGGTCTGCTCCTCGAGCTCGCGCTTGATGCCCGTGAGCGCGGCGGCCCAGGGCTCGGCGTACTTGCTCACCCACCTGTCGTGGACGAGCCGGATCGGGACCGGGTTCAGGAAATGGAGCTTCTCGCGACCGCGCTTGCGCGTGGTCACCAGACCCGCCTCCTCGAGCACCCGCAGGTGCTTCATCACCCCGAAGCGCGTCATCGGCACCCGCGCTTCGAGGGCGCTCAGCGGCTGCCCGTCCTCCTCGAACAGCTCATCGAGGAGGCCCCGTCGGGTGGGATCGGCGAGCGCTCTGAACACCGCGTCCATGGGCAGCAGCATAGGTGACCAAAAGGTCACATGTCAAGTCAGTCCTCGAGGCGGAACCCCACCTTGAGCGTCACCTGGTAGTGCGCGATGGCGCCGTCCGCGATATGGCCGCGGATCTCGGTGACCTCGAACCAGTCGAGCCCCCGCAGGCTCTGGGACGCCTTCGTCACGGCGCGGTCGATCGCCTGGGTCACGCCCTCGGGCGATGAGCCGGTGATCTCGATGCTCTTGTAGACGTGATCGCTCATGGGGCCTGCATCCCCCGCCGCGGGACGACGTACGCCTCGGGGGGAGATGTGGTGGAGTCTCCGCATGGAGCAGCGCCATCTGGGACGCACCGGTGTCTCGGTCAGCAAGTTCTGCCTCGGCGCGATGATGTTCGGCGCCTGGGGCAACCGCGATCACGACGAGTCGATCCGGATCATCCACGCGGCGCTCGACGCCGGGATCAACTTCGTCGACACCGCCGACGTCTACGGGCAGGGCGAGTCCGAGGAGATCGTCGGCAAGGCGCTCGCCGGCGGCCGGCGGGACGACGTGATCCTCGCCACCAAGTTCCACGGCGCGATGGGCGACGATCCCAACCGGCAGGGCAGCTCGCGGCGCTGGATCATCCGGGCGGTCGAGGAGTCGCTGCGGCGGCTGGGCACCGACTGGATCGACCTGTACCAGGTCCACCGCCCGGATCCGCGCGCGGACGTCGAGGAGACGCTGTCGGCGATGACCGACCTGGTGCACCAGGGCAAGGTCCGCTACATCGGGTCCTCGACGTTCCCGGGCAGCCAGATCGTCGAGGCCCAGTGGGTCGCGCGCGACCGGAACCTGCACCGGTTCGTGACCGAGCAGCCGCCGTACTCGATCCTCGTCCGGGCCATCGAGGCCGACGTCCTGCCCACGTGCTCTCGTCACGGCATGGGCGTCATGTCGTACAGCCCGCTGGCCGGCGGCTGGCTGTCGGGTCGCTGGCGCAAGGACGCCGGGCAGCAGTCCTCCTCGCGCGCCAGCCGGCTGCCCGAGCGCTTCGACCTCGCAAACCCGTACAACCAGCGCAAGCTCGATGCCGTCGAGCAGCTCGCCCAGCTCGCCGAGGGAGCCGGCATCACGCTGATCCAGCTCGCGATCGCCTTCGTGCTCAACCACCCCGCGATCACGGCGGCGCTCATCGGCCCGCGCACCATGGAGCAGCTCGAGGGCCAGCTCGCGGCGGCCGACGTCGTCCTCGACGCGGCGCTGCTGGACCGCATCGACGAGATCGTCGCGCCCGGCACGACCATCAACCCGGCCGACAACTCCTTCGTCAACCCCGCCCTGGAGCCGACCGCCCGGCGACGCGGACGCGCTCAGAGCTGATCGAGCAGCTCGCGGGCGCCGGTCACGTTGGCCCCGTGCTCGCGCACCCGGCGTGCGAGCTCTGTGTCGGACGTCACCACGCGGAGCCGCCCGGGCGCCTCGTCGGCGGCGACGAAGGCCGCGATGTCGTCATCGGCGGCGTCCCGCCCGCGGCGGCGCGCGAAGCGGACGTCGACCCGCGGCGGCGCGTCGAGCCCGGGGGGTGGCGCACCGTCGAAGACCACGAGCACGTCGCGGTCCGCGCTCGCGGCCCAGTCCCCGAGCTGCGCGACGAGCCGCTTGGCCGCCCCGGCGCGGTCACGCCACCAGCCGTCCGGGCGGCTGCCCATCACGTTGTTGCCGTCGACGACCACCAGCGGGTCCGGCATCGCCCCTGGATGATGAACGCCTAGAGGTCAAGCGGCGGTCCAGCCGAGCTGCTCGCGCACGCGCTTCGGCAGGGCGCTGACGACGAGGTCGTACGAGTCCTCGATCAGGTCGCGGACGAGCTGGTCGGGGAGCGTGCCGTCGAGCGTGATCGTGTTCCAGTGGCGCTTGTTGAGGTGGTAGCCGGGGCGGATGGCGGCGTAGGTGTTCCGCAGCTGGGCGGCCAGCTCCGGCTCGCACTTGGCGCTCACCTCGGGCGGCGCGCGGTCGAGCGCGCTGAGCGCGAACATCTTGCCCGCCACCTTGAACACCGACGTCGCGGGCCCGAACGGGAAGTCCTCGATCGCTCCTCCGTGCTGGAGGCAGCACTCGCGGAGCTCCGTCGCCGTCACGGCCGGATCACCGTCACGCCACTCGGCCCGCCGTCGCTCATCGCCATCAGCGCCTCCGGGACCGCGTCGAGCCCGATCCGCTTCGCGATGAGCCGAGCGGGTTGCAGGCGCCCGGCCGCGACGAGCGCGAGCATCTCCGGGTACGCGTGGGCGGCCATGCCGTGAGAGCCCCGCAGCTCGAGCTCGCGGCCGATGACGAGGTCCATCGGCACGCGCGGCGGCTCGGGCTGGAGGCCGACCTGGACGTGGCGGCCTCGCTTCCGAAGGCTCGCGATCGACGCGGCGCACGCCGCCTCGCCGCCGATCGCGTCGAGGCTGACATGGGCGCCGCCCCCGGTGTGCTCGCGCACGTCGGTCCCCGCCGGGACGGCCATCTCGGCGCCGACCTCGCGGGCCAGCGCCAGGGCCGGCTCGGCGACGTCGACCGCGATCACCCGGGCCCCGGCGGCGGCAGCGATCATCACCGCCGACAGCCCGACGCCGCCGCAGCCGTGCACCGCCACCCACTCGCCGGCACGGGCGCGGCCGACCTGGAGGATCGCCCGGTAGGCCGTCGCGAAGCGGCAGCCGAGGGCCGCCGCGGCGTCGGCCGCGAGCGTGTCCGGGAGCGCGACGAGGTTCACGTCGGCCCAGTCGAGCGCCGTGTACTCGGCGAACGAGCCCCAATGCGTGAAGCCTGGTTGCGTCTGCCGGTCGCAGATCTGGTGATGCCCGGCCGCGCACTGCGGGCAGCTCCCGCACGCGCACACGAACGGGACGGTCACCCGATCGCCGGGCCGCCACCGCTCGACGTCGGCACCCACGGCCTCCACCACTCCCGCCAGCTCATGACCGGGCACGTGCGGGAAGCGCCGGATGTCCGGGTCGTGGCCCATCCACCCGTGCCAGTCGCTCCGGCACAGCCCGCTGGCCTGGACCCGCACCACGACACCATGCGCCGCAGGGGCGGGATCGGGAACCGTCTCGACGGTCGGCATCTGTCCGAAGGCCTCGTAGACCACGGCACGCACGCGCTCAGACTACGGGCGATGAGTTCCGGTGGCCGCCACGGTCAAGGGTCCATGCGAGTAGACGTCGACGGCGCCTCGCTGTGCGTCGACACCGTGGGTGACCCCGGAGACCCGGCGGTCCTGCTCATCATGGGCGCGGCCGCGTCGATGGACCGCTGGGAGGAGCCGTTCTGCGAGCGGCTGGCCGCCGCGGGCCGATACATCATCCGCTACGACCATCGCGACACCGGCGGCTCGACGGCCTCTCCGCCGGGCGAGCCCGCGTACAGCGGCGACGACCTCGTGACCGATCCGCTCGCCATCCTCGATCACCTGGGCGTCGAGCGCGCCCACCTCGTCGGTCTCTCGATGGGCGGCGGGATCGTGCAGCGGATCGCGATCGAGCACCCGGAGCGCGTGATCAGCATCACCCTGATGTCGACCAGCCCGGTGGGCGCCGGCGGGCCGGAGCTTCCGGGCATGTCCGACGCGCTGCGTGCAACGTTCGAGGAGGACCGTGCCGAGCCGGACTGGTCCGATCGCGAGGCCGCGATCGAGTACCTCCTCGAGGACGAGCGGCCGTATGCGGGATCGCGGGGCATCGACGAGCAGGCGACGCGAGCCCTTCTCGGGCGCGTGTACGACCGCTCGGTCAGCCTGCCGAGCGCGTTCAACCACTTCATGCTCGACGACGGCGAACCGTCGCCGGCGCGGCCGGAGGAGATCGCCGTCCCCGCGCTCGTCGTCCACGGCACCGCGGATCCGGCCTTCCCCCTTCCCCACGGCGAGGCGCTCGCGCGCGAGATCCCGGGCGCTCGGCTGCTCGTGATCGACGGCCTCGGGCACGAGTTCCCGGCGTGGGCATGGGACGAGGCGCTCCCCGCCCTCATCGCGATGACGCGACCGGCCTAGGCTTCCCGTTCATGGGCAAGCGCACGAGCTATGCGCCGGGGACCTTCTCGTGGGTCGACCTCGGCACGACCGATGCCGCGGCCGCGAAGGCGTTCTACTCCGGCATGTTCGGGTGGGAGATGGAGGACACCGACGCCGGCGGCGCCGTCTACACGCTGTGCCGCCTCGACGGCGACGCGGTGGCCGGGCTGTACGAGATGAGCGAGGAGATGCGCTCCAGCGGGGCGTCGCCGAACTGGCTGAGCTACGTCACGGTCGCGGACGCCGACGCGGCCGTCGCCCGCGTCAAGGAGCTGGGTGGCAGCGCGATCGACGACGCGTTCGGCGTCATGGATGTCGGCCGCATGGCCGTGCTCACCGATCCGCAGGGCGCCGTCTTCGCGGTCTGGGAGCCGCGCTCGCGGATCGGAGCGGAGCGTGTCAACGATCCCGGCTGCCTGACGATCAACGAGCTCGCGACGACCGACCTCGACGCCGCTCGCGCGTTCTACGGAGATCTGTTCGGCTGGGCGACGGAGGACGTCGACACCGGCCCGGGGGGTCCCGAGATCGTGTCCGTCACCAACGACGGGAGGCTCAACGCGAGCATGTCGTCCGCGCGGCCGGGCGAGCCGCCGCACTGGCGCCCGTACTTCACGGTCGAGTCGGTCGAGACCGGCGTGGACCGCGTGCGCGAGCTGGGCGGCGCGACGCTCTTCGGGCCGCTCCCGGCCGGCGAGGGCGGCATCGCGATCGCTCGCGACCCGCAGGGCGCCGTCTTCGCGCTCTTCGCCGGCAGGATCGACCCGTAGGCGTCGTGGACAACGCGCGCATCGCCGATCGCCTCGACGCGTTCGCGTCGCTGCTCGAGCTGGCCGACGCGAACTCGTACACGGTCCGCGCCTACTCCCGCGCCGCCGACATGATCCGCACGGCTCCCGTGCCGGTCGAGCGCCTGGTGCGCTCCGGCCGCGTGCGCCAGCTGCGCGGAATCGGCGCGGGGATCGAGGCGCGCCTCACCGAGCTCGTCGAGACCGGCGAGATCGCCGAGCTGGCCGAGCTCGAGCGCGAGCTGTCGCCGGGCCTCGTCGGCCTCGGCCGCTACCTCGGGCTCGGCGCCAAGCGGGCGGTCGAGATCGCGCGGGCGCTCGACGTCCGCACCCCGGACGAGCTGCGCGAGGCGGCCGCCGCCGGCCGGCTGCGCGGGGTCCCCGGGATCGGCGCGAAGACCGAGGCGCAGCTGCTCGAAGGGCTTGCCCGGGCGGCCGAGCCGCGGCCGCAGCGCGGGCTGCTGCTCAACCGCGCCTGGGAGCTCGTGGGCGGTATTGCCGACGTGCTCGGCGGCGAGGTCGCCGGCGACGTGCGGCGGTGGCGCGACTCGTGCGAGCACCTGGCGGTCGTCTGCGCCACCGACGACCCGGCCACCGTGCTCGCGCGCTTCGCCGAGCTGCCGCAGATCGTCGCGCTGGTCGAGCACGACGCCGCGCGCGCGGTGGGCGTCACCGTCGAGGGCGTGCCGGTGGAGCTCGTCGCCGCCGGGCCGCAGCGGTTCGGCACCGTCCTCATGCGCGCCACGGGCGCGCCGGCGTACGACGACGCGCTCGAGCCGCTGCCCGACGCGCCCGACGAGCCGGCGGTCTACGCGGCTCTCGGCATCCCGCCGTGCCCGCCGGAGCTGCGCGAGGCGCCGTTCCGCGGCGAGCCGCCCGAGCTCGTCTCGCTCGAGCACATCCGCGGCGACCTCCACTGCCACACGACGTGGTCCGACGGCCGGGCGAGCGTCGAGGAGATGGGTCGCGCCGCGCTCGCGGGCGGCTACGAGTACCTGGCGATCTGCGACCACACCCCGGCAGTCGGAGCGGTCCGCGGCCTCACGCCGGACGACATCCGCCGCCAGGCCGGGGAGATCGCCGCCGCGAACGAGGTGCTCGCGCCGTTC
>DASTIC010000282.1:0-21364 GCA_035717845.1 Solirubrobacteraceae bacterium | reverse complement strand
CATGAGCACGGCGTCGGGGCCGTAGTACTGAGTCAGCTCGACCGCCTCGCGACCGTTGCGCGCCTCTGCGACGACCACGAAGCCCGCATCCTGCAAGGCGCTTCGGATCATCCTGCGCGCGAGCGGATCGTCGTCCGCGACGATCACTCGGAAGGCTTCCATGTCATCCGATCTGTTCATCTGTCATCCATGAGGTCTGAATTCCGCAACGGGCGGAAGTTCGCACGATAACCCGAACCCGCCCGCCTGACTAGGTATCGGCGCTCGGATTGGCGTCCATGAGAGGACGCTATCGCTCCAGGGCGGGCGCGGACTCCCCAAGCGGACGTCCCCCAGGTGAGATTTCTCCCCTGGACGTTCGGCCAGGGCCCACCCCACGCAAGGTTGAGTATTGCCCTCAGCCCGAGCCCGAACTTCCCCTGTTCGATCGGGTGGTCGCGACACAGAGTTGGAGGCGTGCCGTCAGACGGATTTGACACCGCCATCCGCCTCAGCGATCTCCGCAACGTCCACGCCTCGGGCGCGACGCTGCAGAACCTGCTGAGCGCCCTCAGCGCCAAGATCGACGCCTGCTCGCGCCTCAAGGTCTTCGAGTACGAGGCCGGCAGCGAGGGCCACGTCCGGTGCGCCGCCACCTTCCGCTCGCTCGCTGAAGTCGAGCGCCAGTCGTTCCACACCCTGCTGGCTTGCCTGCGGGAGCACCTCGACGAGGTGTCGCCGCTGCCGGCCGAGACCGCACAAGGAGGTCAAGGATGACCCGAGTCATCGTCATCGCAGACGGCGGGCCGACGCTGGAGGTTCTCACGCGGACCCTGCACGGGCTCAAGGGCGTCGAGATCGTCCGCCACCTGGGCGGGCGCCCACCCGCCGCGCTCATGCAGCGCCTTCAGCCGGACCTCGTCTTCATCGACGAGCTGACTTCGCCGGACGCGTGCCTGCTGGCCGTCGCCCGCTCCCGCGCCGCCGCGCCGGGTGCCGCGATCGTCGTCCGGGCCGCCCGCCCGGAGGCGGGCTGGCTCGCGGACGCCCTGGAAGCCGGCGCCGACGCGGTCCTGCCGGCCGTCGCCGACGCGCGCACGCTCGAGCTGGTGCTCGACGAGGTGCTCGCCGCGTCTCGCCGAGTTCCCCTTCAGACCACCGATCCGCTCCTGGCGGCGTGAGGAGACAACCGATGCGAGTGCTCATCGTGGCCAGCGGCATCATGGCCGCAGAGATCATCCGGCGGGAGCTCCGCCACAGCAGCTGCGAGGTGATCGGCTTCGTCGGCGGGCGCGAGATCTGCGCCGCGACCGTCTCGCGCCAGCGGCCTGACGTGATCGTCGTCGACGACGGCCGCGGCGAGGGGACCCTCACCGACATCCGCACGGTCCGCGCGGCGGCCCCCGCGGCCAAGCTCGTGCTGCTGACGGCCAACATGGACGCCGCCTGGCTCGCGAAGGCCAGCCAGGCCGGCATCGACGCGGCGCTGGCCAAGACGGTCTCGCACGCCAGCCTCGGGCTCCTGCTGCGCGAGGTCGCGTCCGGAAACGTCTTCCACGCCTTCGCGTCCAGCGCTCGCGACAGCGCCCCGGAGTTCGTGTCGACGCTCACGCCGCGCGAGCGGGAGATCCTCTCGCTCGTCGCCGAGGGCGCCGCGAACAGCCACATCGCCCGGTCGCTCTGGGTGACCGAGCAGACGGTGAAGTTCCACCTCTCGAACATCTACCGCAAGCTCGGCGTGGCGAACCGGACGCAGGCGAGCCACTACGCGTTCCTCCACGGACTGATCGAACCGTCCAGTTCCACCCTCGCACGCGGCGGCGACGGCACACCGCTGCCCGCCGCTGCCTGAACCAGACACGGATGACCCGCAAGAACATGGAAGGCCAGAAAATCATGATCGACGCAGTCAGGGCGCGCGCCGATGAGCTGGGAACCACCCGGTCCACCGGCAGCTTCCACAGCCACTCGAGCCTCGATGACGGTCCGGTGCGAGAGCGCCGCGTCATCGCGGAGGCCATCGCACGGGCGAAGGCGGGCGACCAGGAGGCCGTGCGCTTCCTCTACATGCGGTACGCCGACAACGTCTACGGCTACGTGCGCAGCATCGTGAAGGACCACCACGAGGCGGAGGACGTGACGCAGCACGTCTTCGCGAAGCTGATGACCGTCATCGGCAAGTACGAGCCGCAGGCCGTGCCGTTCTCGGCGTGGATCCTCCGCGTCGCGCGCAACGCCGCGGTCGACCACCTGCGCACCCGCCGGGCGACGCCCGCCGAGGAGGTCTTCGGCTCCGACGAGCGGAGCGACGACGCCGCGATCGACCGTTCCTACTCCGTCCGCGAGGCCCTCGCGGCGCTGCCGGACGAGCAGCGCAAGGTCGTCGTGCTGCGGCACGTCGTGGGGCTCACGCCGACCGAGATCGCGACCTGCATGGGCCGCACGGAGAGCTCCATCCACGGCCTGCACCATCGCGGCCGTCGCGCGCTCCAGGCCGAGTTCACGAACCGCGACTCCGCACCGTCCACGGCGATGCTCCCGGTGGCCGCATGAACGCGTCCCACGTCATCCCGGCTGCGGGCACCATGGCCGTGCCGTTCGTGCGGCTCGACCGCGACGATCCGGCGCTGGTCGACGAGCTCATGGCCGAGGTCCGGACGGTCGCCGAGGAGAGCGCCTTCATCATGGGGCGCCACGTCGAGGCGTTCGAGGCCGACTTCGCCGCCTACTGCGAGACCGAGCACGCGATCGGCGTGGGCTCGGGCACCGACGCGCTGGCTCTCACGCTGCGCGCGCTCGGCATCGGCGCCGGCGACGAGGTCATCATCCCGGCGAACACGTTCATCGCCACCGCCGAGGCGGTCAGCCTCGCCGGTGCCCGCCCCCGCGTCATCGACGTCGATCCGGTCACGGGGCTTATGACGGCCGAGCTCGTCGAGCAGGCGCTCACCGAGCGGGTCCGTTGCGTGATGCCGGTGCACCTCTACGGCGCGACGGTCGACATGGACCCGATCCTCGAGCTCGCGCGCTCGGCTCGCATCGCGGTGATCGAGGACGCGTGCCAGGCGCACGGCGCCCGCTACAAGGGTCGCCGCGTCGGCTCCCTCGGCGACGCCGGCTGCTTCAGCTTCTACCCCGCGAAGAACCTCGGGGCGTGGGGCGACGGCGGCGCGGTCGTCACGGACGACGCCGTGCTCGCCGCCCGCGTGCAGCTGCTCCGCTCGCACGGCGAGCGGCCCCGCTATCGCCACCGCGTGGTGGGGACCACGGCCCGGCTGGACGGCCTCCAGGCCGCGATCCTGCGGGTCAAGCTGCGCCGCCTGGACGAGTGGAACGCCCAGCGCCGCTGGGCGGCCGAGGAGCTGCGCCGCGCCCTCCAGGGCGCCGACGTGGACCTCCCGCTCATGCCCGTGGCCGACGGCGACCACGTGTACCACCTGTTCGTCATCGGCTGTGACGACCGCGAGGGGCTGCGCGAGCACCTCGCCGCACGCGGCATCGCCTCCGCGGTCCACTACCCCGTCGCGGTCCACCGCGCCGAGGCCTACGCCGACCTCGGCCTCGAGGCGGGCAGCCTGCCCGTCGCCGAGGCGATGGCCGAGCGCGTCTGCTCACTCCCGATCTTCCCGGGCATGACGTCCGGCCAGATCGAGGCGGTCGCCGCCGCGGTCCGCGAGCTGCCGCTCCAGCGGGCCGCATAGCCGTACACACATATCGGTTGACCGGGAGGCGGGCGAGAGCCCGCCTCCCGGCGTTCCGGGCTCCCTCGGCGGGGGAACGTCAACGGCGGCGGGTAGGGAGTCGAGGAGCCGGGCGGCGGCGGGGGTGCATTTCGCACACCTCACGGCGCTTCGGCGCGAACGGTGGACGTTATGCCCCTATAGCGTGCATTTCGTCCACCTCACGACCGGAGAACCGCGTCGCGTGGACGTTATGCACCCTCCCGGGCTCCCCTCAATGCCGCCGTTGACGTCAGCCCAGCCTCCCGGCGGGTCCAGCCGCGCGGAGGCAGCATCTTGTCCACTTCGCCGCGGCGTCGCTGGTGAGGTGGACGAAATGCTGCCTCCGACCCTCCCTCGATGCCGGCGTTTCGTCCGCCGGTGCGACTACCAGCGGGCGATCGCCGAGGAGCCGGACGCCGCCACATGCTTAACGCGCCACTCGGCGCCGCCCGCCGGTCGAGTGTGCAGATACCCATCCCCGACGTGCGTTTCGCAACACTCGATGGCGAGAAGCCGCCGAGTGGCGCAAACCGCAGCCTCCCATCCGTCCCCTCAATGCCGCCGTTCTGACGTTCGCCGGTGTCGCTACCAGCGGACGACGGCCGGGGAGCCGGCGTCAGCCTGGAAGCGCTGGGGCTGGCCGGTGCCGTCGGCCGGCACGCTCCAGACGTCTCCGTCGAGCCCGTAGAGCACGGTGCCGTCGTCGAGCCACTCGGCCTGGTCGTCGACCGAGCGCAGCTCGGCGAGCGGGGTCTCCCGCATCGTGGCCAGGTCGAGGACGGTGAGGCGCCACGGGCGCTTGTCGGACGCGCTGCGGCGCTTGTAGGCGATGCGGGTGCCGTCCGGCGACAGCGACGGGCACTCGACGTTCTCGTGTAGCACGCGCGCCGTGCGGCGGCTGACCGAGCCCTCGATCAGGTAGGTCTTGCCTCCGGTCGCGAGCGTCGCGTAGAAGCGGTCGCTGTCGCGCGCGAAGGTCACACCCCAGAAGTTCATGTCGACGGAGGTCACCAGGCGGCCGTCGTGGCTGACGTCGAACTCCTCGAGGTCGGCGATCCGGGCGCCCCGCTCGAGGTCGATCAGCACCGTCAGGGTCGAGAACTCGCCGGCGTTCGCATAGGAGTGGCCGGCGGCGAACAGCGTGACCGAGCCGTAGCGGCCGTCGGGCGAGACGCGGGCGCGGCTGGGCACGCCCTCGACACCGACCTCGTGCTGCACGCGCAGGTCGGACCCGAAGATCTTCGCCTCGTAGCCGGCCGCGAAGCCGCTCCCGCGGGCCAGGCAGATGCCGCGGCCGCCGGCGAAGTAAGAGCGGTCGCAGCTCAGCGGCGCGGCGCTCGCCCGTCCCGGCACGCGTCCGAGCCGCGCGATCTCGACCCGGCCGGGCCCCTCCGCGGCATCGCGGTAGAGGACCATCGGCCGCTGCTCGGCGCGGGCGGTGGGCAGCAGCTGGCGGGCACCGGCGGCCGCCGGCACCGCCGACGACCCGTCGCGCGCACCGGCGATGACCGCCACGCTGGCGGCCACCAGGCACGCCACGACGAGCGCCCCGAAGATGGCGAGCCGGCGCAGGCTAGTCATTCGGACCGCCGCGCCACCCGCGCGAGCGTCGGGGCCGCGAGCGCCGCCGCGACCACGAGCCCGGCGCCGAAGCACGCGAACGCCGCGTCGATGCCCCACACCATCCACAGAGCCCCGAACGCGACCGACGCGACGAGGCGCCCGAGGCTGGTGGCGGTCCCGAGCAGCGCCAGGCCGCTACCCCGCACGTCGGACGGCACGACCGTGCTACCGAGCGCCATCAGGACGCCGTCCGTCGCCGCGTAGTAGGCCCCCAGGAGCCCGAGCGTCGCGGTGAGCAGGACCCAGCCGCCCAGCGGGAGCAGGAGGGCGGCGTAGACCGTTCCGAGCATCGCGTAGCCGGCGAGCAGGACGCGGCCGCGCCCGAAGCGGTCGGCGAGCCGGCCGAACGGGGCGGCCAGCACCATGTAGGTGCCGGCGCTGCCGACGAAGAGGAGCGGGAACAGCGAGTTGCCGAGGTCGAGCTCCTCCTGGAGGGCGAGGAAGATGAACGCGTCGCTCGCGGTCGCCAGGCTGAGCGCGCCGGCGACCAGCAGGACCGCGCGGAAGCGCGCCGTCCGCAGCAGCGAGAACGCCCGCCGCAGCGACGGCGCGGCCTCGGGCACGCCCGCGCCGGGCACCCGCGCCCGGCCGTTGACGAACAGGACGAGGATCGCGACACCGACGATCGCGATGCAGAAGGACACCAGGAAGATCGACGTGAAGGCGAGCGGCGCCAGGGCGAGCAGCGCGAACGCGAGCAGCGGGCCGAGCATTGCCCCCGTGGTGTCCATCGCCCGGTGCACGCCGAAGGCGGTGCCGAGCTCGCGCTCCGGGGTCGAGAGGGAGATCATGGCGTCGCGCGGCGCGGTCCGGATCCCCTTGCCGATGCGGTCGAGCAGCACCACGGCGCCGATCGCCGAGACCGCGGTCCCGACCGTCGCGAGCGCCAGCTTGCAGGCGGCGGAGAGCCCGTAGCCGGTGGCGGCGACCTCCTTGTGGCGGTTCCAGCGGTCGCCGGCGAAACCGCCGGCGAGCCGCACGATCGCCGTGGCCCCGTTGTAGATCCCGTCGATGACGCCGAAGGCGAGCGGCGAGAAGCCCCCGACCGCGACGAGGTAGAGCGGCAGGACCGTGACCACCATCTCCGACGAGATGTCGGTGAGGAGGCTCGTCAGGCCGAGGAGGAAGACGGTCCGGCTGACCGCCGGCTTGGAGCGCTCGCGGTCGAGCACGCGGCGACGTGCCCGCACCACGGCCGTCGCGTCCGAGACCTGGTACATGCCCAATCAACGCGGCCGGCGGCCGCCAACTCGCGGGCGTCAGTCGAACAGCTGCGGCAGCGCCTTGGCGGCGAAGCGCCGCGCCACGCCGCATTCTCCGGCGATCGAGAGCACCTCGCCGCCGCGGAGCGGCAGATAGAGCATCGGCTGCCCGTGGTTCCCGCAGTATGCGGCGCGGCTGCCGACGTCGACCTTCTCCCGCTGGCGGAGCCGGCGCATCAGGGTGTCGAAGCCCACCTGCTGCACCCCGACCGTCACGAAGCTCTTGCCGTCGCGGCTGCGGTAGATGCAGGTCGGGCCCTGGGGCGCCTCGAGCGGCTGCTCGATCGGCGCGCCGACGATCGCGGCGGCCTGCCGCTCGCTGACGAGGTTGCACGGGGTGAAGCGGCTCTCCGGCGTGCGCGACTGCGCGTCGACCAGCGACTTGTATCCCGGCTGCGCCTTCGCGCTCTCCCGGGTCTCGCCGGTCAGCTTCCCCACCAGCGGGTTCTCCGGGCTGCCCTTCGGGGCGCTCGCCCCGCCGTCCGCGTCGCCGCCGCAGCCGGCCAGGCCGGCCGCGGCCGCAACAGCGATGGTGCAGAGCACGCGCAGCATCTGGCTACGAGGCCGGGGCGAACAGGACGTCCACCCAGTAGTTGGTCGAGTTCCACGAGCTCGAGGGGAACGCCGCCGTCGCGCTGTACCGGTAGACGCCGTTGAGGGCCGTGCCGTTCGCGAAAGCGCTCAGCGGCGGGTTGACGACCGGGTTGGAGGCGAAGGCCGCCGGCGTGGCGGAGTAGTGCCCGTTCGGGGCGAGATACGAGGCGACGTAGAGCGTCCCGGCGGTGACGGGCACCGGCGTGGCGAACGTGGCGGTCTGCCAGCCGGAGGCGGTCTCGCCCGTGAAGTTCGCCTCGCCGAGGAGCGTGCCGTCGGCCGCCCACAGGCTGCCCACGTGGGTCCCTGTGTTGGCGCTCGCCTTGTAGAACCGCACCCCGGTCACGGACCCGGCCACGCTCGCCTGGAACTTCACGCCCAGCACGACCGAGCCCGGATCGCCGGCATCCACGGTCGTCGGCGTGGCGAGATCGAAGATCGAGTTCTTGGGCGACACGGCCTCGGACGGGTCGGAGGCCGGGCCGCTGCCCGCCGAGTTGGCGGCCTTGACGCGGAACGTGTAGCTCGTGCCGTTGGTGAGGCCGGTGATGCGCGTCTTGGTGGTCGACCCGCCGACGGTCGTCGGCGTCTGCGCGTCCGAGCCGACGTACGGCGTGACCGTGTAGCTGACGATCGGGCTGCCGCCGTCGCTGGCCGGCGCCGTCCAGCCGACGATCGCGGACTTCGAGTCGGCCACCGCGGTCGCGCCGGTCGGGGCGCCAGGCAGGGCCGGAGCCAGCGGCGTCACCGGGTTCGAGGCCGACGACTCGGGGCCGGCGCCGCTCAGGTTCGTGGCCCGCACGGTGAACGTGTACGTGGTGCCCGCCGTCAGCCCCGTGACCGTCTTGCTGGTCGCCGAGCCCACGACGGTGACGCGCGGCTGCGCCGTCGAGCCGACGTACGGGGTGACCTCGTACTCCGTCACCGGGCCGCCGTTCGAGGGGGCCGTCCACGAGACGGTCGCCGAGTCCTGGCCCGCCGTGGCGCTGACGTTCGTCACCTGGCCCGGGGCCGGCGCCGGATCGAACAGCACGTCGACCCCGTAGTTGCTCGCGTTGAACGAGTTGGTCGGGAAGGTGGTGGTCGCTCCGTAGGCGTAGACGCCGTTGCCCGCGGAGCCGTTCGCGAGCGCCCGCAGCGGAGCGTTGACCACCGGGTTGGCGAACGCGCCGCCGGTGATCGAGTAGTTGCCCTTGGGCGCGTGGTACGACGCCACGTACGTCGTGCCGGGGGTGAGCGTCACGGGATTGGAGAACGTGACGTGCTGCCACCCCGACGCCCTCTCCCCGGTGAACGTCGCCTGGGCGAGGGGCGCCCCCGTCGCCGACCACAGGGTGCCGACGTGCGTTCCGGTGTTCGTCGTGGCCTTGTAGAACCGGATGCCGGTCGCGGCCCCGGCGAAGTCGGTCTGGAACCGCACGCCGAGCGTGACGGGGAAGCTGTCGCCGCCGTCGATCGTCGTCGGCGTCGCGAAGTCGAAGATCGTCGCCTGCGGCGTCGCAGGGCCGGACAGGCTCGATGCGGGGCTCGTCCCCACGGCGTTGACGGCCGCGACCGTGAAGCGGTACGCGGTGCCGTTCTTCAGCCCGGTGACGACCTTGCTCGTCGCCGACGCGCCCACCTGCACGGGCGTCTCCGCGGTCTGCCCGTCGTACGGGGTCACGACGTAGCCCGTGATCGGGCTGTCGCCGTCGCTGGACGGCGGATCCCAGCTGACGAGCGCCGACTTGGACGCCGGCCGGGCATCGACGCCGCTCGGGGCCGTCGGCGCTACGGGTGCCTGCGGCGTCACCGCATTCGACTGCGCGGACACGGCCCCGGAGCCGTTCGCGTTCAGCGCCTGCACCGTGAACCGGTAGGTCGTGCCGGTGGTCAGGCCCGTCATCTTCCGGCTCGTCACCGGCGGCGTTCCCGTCACGACCGTGGGCGCCTGCGCGGTCGACCCGACGTACGGCGTGATCCGGTAGGACGTGACCGGGCCTCCGCTCGCCGGCGGTGACCACGAGAGGATCGCCGACGTCGGACCACTCTCGCTGGCGCTCACGCCGGTCACCTGTCCGGGCGCCGGCACCGCGTACAGCACGTCGACCCAGTAGTTCGAGGAGCGGTAGGAGGCGTTCGGGAACCGGCTCGTCGCGCCGTAGGCGTACACGCCGTTGGGGCTGGTCGCCTCACCGAGCGCGCGCAGCGGGTGGTTGTACACGGCGGCCGAGAAGCCGAACTGGGTCATCGAGTAATGGCCGTTCGGCGCGAAGTACGAGGCGACGTAGGTGGTGCCGGCCGTGACGGGCACCGGGCTCGAGAAGGTGACGGACTGCCATCCGGACCCGCTCTCGCCCGTAAACGTCGCCTGGGCCAGGCGCGTCCCGTCGGCCGCCCACAGGCTGCCGATGTGGGTGCCGGTGTTCCCCGACGCCTTGTAGAACCGCACGCCGGTGACCGACCCGTTGTAGTCGGGCGTGAACTTGACGCCGAGCTCGACCGGGTTCGGGTCGCCGGCGTCCTCCAGCGTGGGCGTCGCGAAGTCGAAGATCGTGGCCTGCGGCGCCATCGGGGCGGACGGTGCCGACTGGAGGCTCGATCCGACCTCGTTGCTCGCGGTCACGCGGAACGTGTAGGCGGTGCCGTTCGTGAGCCCGTCGACGGTCGCGCTCGTCGCCGACGCCCCCGCCTGCACGGGGCTCAGCGACTGGGTCCCGACGTACGGGGTCACGGTGTAGCCGGTGATCGGGCTGTCGCCGTCGGCGGACGGTGCCGTCCAGCTCACGCGAGCGGACTGCGACGCGCCCTGCGCGCTGACGTCGGTGGGAGACGCGGGCGGAACCGGGCCGAGCGGGGTCACCGCGCCCGACGGAGCCGACAGCCCGCCGGACCCGTTCGGGTTCAGCGCCTCGACGCGGAAGGTGTAGGTCGTCCCCGTCGTCAGCCCCGTGATCGTCGTGCTGGTGACGGAGCCGCCGACGGTCTTGGGCGTCTGCGCCTGGCTCCCGACGTACGGCGTGATGCGGTAGGAAGTCACCGTGCCGCCGCTCGCCGGCGCCGACCAGGACACGTTGGCCGAAGTGCGGCCGCCCGCCGTCGCGGAGACGTTCGTCACCGCGCCGGGGACCGCAGTGGGCGTGTAGATCACGTCCACCCAGTAGTTGCTGGCGGCATACGAGTTGACCGGGAACGTGCTGGCCGCGCTGTAGCTGAAGAGGCCGTTCGTCTCCCCGCCGGCGTTGCGCACCCCGTGCAGCGGCGCGCTGTCGATGTCAGCGCCGCCGTTCGGGCCGGGGGCGGGCGTGCGGTAGAAGTACTCCGCCGTGGCCGAGTAGTGGCCGTTGGGCGCGTGGTAGGAGGCCACGTACGTCGTGTTGGGCTGCACCTCGACCGGGCTCGAGAACGTCACCGTCTGCCAGCCGCTCGCCGTCTCCCCGGTGAAGGTCGCCTGCGCCAGCCGCTGCCCGCCGGCGGTCCACAGGCTGCCGACATGGGTTCCGGTGTTGGCCGCCGCCTTGTAGAAGCGCATCCCCGAGACGGTGCCGTACGAGTCCGAGCGGAACTTGACCCCGACCTCGACGGGCGTCGGGTCCCCGGAGTCGGCCTTGTCGGCCGGCACGCTCGTGTTGGGACCCCACAGGGAGCAGGGGCACGCGACGTTGATCGTGGCGCTGCTGGTGGGCGTCTCGATGTTGCCGCTGTCGTCGGTGGCCCGCGACCGGATCGTGGTCGAGGGATGCCCATGGGCGATCCACGTGTACGACCAGTTCGTCGTCCCGGTGGCCGGATGCCAGCTCTCGCCGCCGTCGGTCGAGACCTCCACGCCGCCCACGACGCCGCCGCCGGCGTCGCTGGCGGTGCCCGAGATGGTGAGCGGGTTGCCGTCCTGGACGCTCGCCGGCGGAGGATTGATCGCCGAGGTCGGCTTCGCCGTGTCAGTCGACTGCGAGGCCGCCACCAGCCCGGCCCCAGGCATGAGGGCGTACGGCTGCGCGCCCATGTCGGCGAACAGGTTGACCGTCGCCTGGCGCATGTTGCGGTCGGGCGTGGAGCTCGGGTGGAAGTTGTCGTCCAGCCCCCACGCCCACTGCACGGTGCCCGCGCTGAACACGCGGGCGCCGCTGGGGGCGCGGTACAGCGTCAGGTTGTGCGTGGCGGTGCCGCCGAGCTTGACGCTGCTGCCGTAGTCGGTGAACACCTCGAGCCCGGTCGCCGTCGTCGAGGACAGCTTGAACGTGCCGGCCGGGCGGAACCCGTTGTCGGCGTCGACGTCCCACTCGTAGCCGAGCGTGTCGGGAGCCAGGTTGAGCGTCTGGCCCACGCCGAGGTTCGCGGCGTCGGTATTGCGCCACAGGCGGATGTTGCGGTACGCGTACGGCACCGTGATCCGCGACGTGCCGGAGTTGACGAGGAACGACGTGCCGGTCAGTGCGTTTTCCGGCGTGACGTTGTCGGCCGGGTTGCTGAACCGCGAGTCGCGCCACGTCCCGGTCCAGGACACCGGGTCCTGCTGCGTCGAGAAGTGGGTGTCCTTGTAGGAGGTGAGCGTGCGGTTGGGCCGATTCGCGCCGTCGATACTCGGCTCGAAGCGCGTCTTCCAGAACATCAGGTTACCCGCGAAGAACGCGAGGTTGACGCCGGCGTCGCGGGCGTTCTCGACGTTGCTGCGCTGGCCGGCCGACCAGTACTCGTCGTGGCCGCTGGAGATGAACAGCCGGTGGTTCTGGAGCACCTGGCCGCGGGCGTGGGTGTCCACGCCGCTGACGTAGCTCATGTCGTACCCGTTGGCCTCGAGGAAACGGATCATCGAATACTCGGCGCCCTGGAACAGCGCCGACGGCGGGCTGTCCGCCTCGACGGTCAGCGGGCGGTTGTACGAGACCTTGAACGCGGCCTTGTACCCGAGTGGCTCTCCGGGCGGGCAGACCGTCGTACAGGCGTAGAGGCTGTTGCCGCCGTACCGGTTGTAGGCCTGCCAGGTCTGGTCGGACGTCTGGAGGACGATGTCGGCGTCGCTGTCGTCGTCGCGCACGACGAAGATGATGTGGCTCTCGATGTCCGGATCCGCGTTGTTGACGAGGTGGGCGATGTAGACGCCCGAGACCGCGTCGGCCGGCACCGTCCACGACCGGCTCACAGCCCAGTTGCCGCAGTCGATCAGTCCGGTGCTCGCCTGCTGGAGGCACGCCGGCTGGGTCGAGGTGCCGGTCGGGGCGAGGTTCGAGGCGATCTTGCGCGCCCCGAGGCCCCCGTAGTAGCCCAGGCGGAGGATGTCGATGTGGTAGCTCGTGGAGGCGGCCTTGATCTTGAAGTCGATCGTGTCGCCCGCCTGGACGCTCATCTCCGTTGCGAAGCCCCGGAGCCTGTCGTCTCCCTCCCGGACGACCTCCCAGTCGCTCCAAGGCGTGCCCGGCTTGCTGTTCTCGCAGGCGACCTCGTTGGTGACCGGGGTCGAGCATGCCTGGGCGTGCGACGTCGCGGGCGCTGCCGCGAGCGCGGCGCAGGCCGCGAGCAGCAGCAGCACGGCGGTGGCGAGCCGACATCCGGGCGGCTTGGTCACCCTCATGACCCCATTAACAGGCAGGTAGAGCAAATGCTTCCTGGCCGTTAGTCCAGGTTCGCGCCGGCCCGGCTGTCGGCCGTCGCGCCGTTGCCGTTGCCGTTGCCGTTGCCGTGGCCGTGGCCGTTGCCGTTGCCGTCCTCCTGTGACGGAACCGGCTCCGGCGTCAGCCAGTACTCGTCGAACGGATCGCGGTGCGAAGTCGGCGACGCACCGTTGGTGTGGGGCGGCTCCGGCTCGTCGAGCCCGGCGTCGCTCATCGTCGACCAGCTGAGGGCGGGGACGACCCGCCAGTCGCGTGCCACCGCGCGGACGAGCAGGAGCAGCGCGCATCCGGCGGCGAGGATCACGAGCGTGACGATGACGGCCATCCCGCCGCCGGGCCCACGTACGACCGTGCCCGCCTGCGCAGGGGCGAGCCCGCCGACCTTGAGCCGTCGTGCGATCGGGGTCTCGGCGGCCTGCGTGTCGAGGTAGTCGCGCAGGCCGGCGACCGCCGCGTTCGCGAGGTTCCCGGCCGCGGCCGCGTCCGGTCCCTGCGTCTCGACCTCGATGATCGGCAGCGGATCCCCGGACCCGCTCAGGATCACGCGCGTGGCCAGCCCGTACTCGCCCGCGTCCGGCCGCTCGGCCGGCGGCTCCCCCGTCCCGACCGACGTGTCGCTCTGGAGCTCCGAAGGCTCCAGACCGGCGCGGCGGGCGATCGAGTCCTTGACGACGCCGTCGACCATGAGGCTGGCGAGCAGGGTCGTGCGGGCGCCCAGGGTCTCCGACCCCTTGGGGGCGATGTCCACGATCTGCGGGGTCGGCGTGTCGACGAGCACGCGGACGGTCGCGACGCCGATCTTGTCCTGGCGGCTCTCCAGTGACGGGAGCCGGAAGGCGACCGCGACGCCGACCAGCAGGGCGACCGCGAAGACGGCGAGAACCGCCAGCCGGAGGCGCCAGAGGTCTCGGAGGATCGTGACGGTGGTGGTCATCGGTTCGCCGTACCAACGCGAGGCGACCGAGCCTTCTTCCGGCCGCGCAAGCGCCGGCGTGCCGAAGTCGTTGATCAGACACGTGCAAGGACGCGCGATCAATCTCACCTTCCACGGGATCGGTGATCCCAGGCGGCCCCTGGACGTCGGCGAGCAGGACGTGTGGGTGAGCGAGGAGAGCTTCCTCGCGGTGCTCGACTCGGTCGCCGGCCATCCCGAGGTCCGGATCACGTTCGACGACGGCAACGCCTCGGACCTCGAGCACGCGCTCCCAGCGCTCCGCGCGCGCGGCTTGAGCGCGACGTTCTTCGTGGTGGCGGGCCGGATCGGCACGCCGGGCTTCCTCGACGCGACCGGCGTGCGCGAGCTCGCCGCGGCCGGAATGGACATCGGCTCCCACGGCATGCGCCATCGCCCGTGGCGCCGGCTCGACGACGTCGCCGTCCAGGAGGAGCTGGTGGACGCCAAGCGGGTGCTGGAGGAGGTCGTGGAGCGCCCCGTCACGCAGGCGGCGTGCCCGTTCGGCGCGTACGACCGGAGGACGCTGCGGACGCTTCGCGGCGGCGGCTACCGCGCCGTCTACACCAGCGATCGCGGCACCGCGAGGCCCGGCGGCTGGGTACAGGCGCGCAACAGCGTGCACCAGGGCGACGACGGGCGCCTCCTCGAGCAGATCCTCGCCGCGGAGCGGCGCGTCTCGACGGCGCTGCCGCGGCGCGCGAAGCAGCTTGCGAAGCGATGGCGCTGATGAGCGCGTTTGAGGTTCGTCGCGCGGAAGCTGAAGGGCGGGGCCCCCGTTCTATCCCTGTGAAGACGACGAAAGTGAGCGCCTGATGTCGGACTCGGTGATCAACCTCGCGGTCGTGGGCTACGGCTACTGGGGCCCGAACATCGTCCGCAACGTGATGGAGCGACCGGAGGTCGCGCTGTGGGGTCTGTGCGAGAAGAGCCCGGAGCGCGTCGCGAAGTTCGAGGCCCGCTTCCCGGGCGCGCGCGCGTGCGCGAGCTTCGACGAGATGCTGGCCGACCCGACGGTGGACGCCGTCTCGATCGCCACCCCCCCGGCCACCCATTTCCCGCTCGCCAAGCAGGCGCTCGAGGCCGGCAAGCACGTGCTCGTGGAGAAGCCCCTGGCCACCACCGGCGCCGACGCCGAGGCGCTGATCGAGCTCGCCGAGCGCAAAGGCCTCGTCCTCATGCCGGGGCACACGTTCCTCTACAGCCCGGCCGTCAACAAGGTGCGTGACCTGATCACCTCCGGCGAGCTCGGCGAGATCTACTTCGTCACGTCCTCGCGCATGAACCTGGGCATCTATCAGCCCGACGGCGTCATCCGCGACCTCGCCCCGCACGACCTCTCGATCCTGCTCTACTGGCTCGAGCAGCCGGTCTCCGCCGTGTCGGCGTCGGGCTCGACGATCTTCCAGACGGGCGTCCCCGAGACCGCGTTCATCACCCTCACGTTCAAGGAGGGCGCGACCGCGAACGTCCAGCTCTCCTGGCTTGCCCCACATAAGGTCCGCCAGATGATCGTGGTGGGCAGCAAGCGGATGGTCGTGTACGACGACGCCGCGCTCGACGGGCCCGTGCGCATCTACGATCGCGGCGTCGACTTCACCGAGCCGTCGACCTTCGGCGAGTACCAGCTCACGTACCGCTCGGGCGACATGGTCGTCCCGCGGCTCGACGCCGCCGAGCCGCTCGGCCTCGAGCTGGCGGACTTCGCGCACGCCATCCGCACCGGTGCCGCGCCGCGGTCCGACGCGCCCCTGGGTGCCGAGGTCGTGCGGATCCTCGAGGCGGCCCACGCCTCCCTCGCCGCAGCGGGGGAGCCGGTTGCGCTCAAGCGCGGCGACCTCCGGCCGCTCGGGTACGACGAGATCAAGCGCGCGGCATGACCGGGGACGGGGCGGGGCAGCGCAACCCGCTCGCGACCGCTCTCCTGCGGGCGCAGCGGCAGGGTTGGCGGGCGCCCGCTCCGGTGCGCCGGCTCGGCCGGCAGCTGCTGCACCGCGCCGCGACGGATGTACCCCCGGTCGAGGACTGGAGCACCACGATCGTCGGCGGGGCGCCGCTCGGAGCCCCGCCCGCGCCGAGTGCGACAGGGAGCGCTCCCGCGTCCTCGTCGCGTCCGGGCCGCGCGCCCGCCGGCCCACGGCTGCGGTGCTTCGTCGCCACCGGCGTCCTCGACGTCGGGGGAGAGGACGAGGTCGTCGCCTTCCTGGGACGCCGGCTTCCCGAGCACGGGCTCGACACCGCCGTGCTCCACAGCGGCACCTCCGTAGGAGCGCCCGGAAGCGCCGGCGGGCGGCTCAGCTCCGACCTCCGGGACGAGGGCGTTCGCGTCGTCGAGGTCACCAGGAGCTCCGCGAGCCGCCTGATCGACGAGCTCAGGCCGGATGTCATCAGCGCGCACGGCGCGCCCGACTGGTGGCTCGAGCTGGCCGCCGACCATGGCGTCCCGTACGTCGAGACGCTGCACGGCATGCACTCGTTCTTCGACGCCGACTGGGACCAGGAGGCGCTGCGCAGCCCGCGGATCTCGCGCATCATCGCGGTGAGCGAGCTCGTGAGGCAGCAGTATCTCGCCGGCAACGGCTCCATCGATCCGCAGCACGTCGTCACGGTCCCCAACAGCGTCGACGAGCGGCGGCTGCCGCGCCTCGATCGCGACCGCTGTCGCGAATGGCTGAGCCTCGACGACGAGTTCCTGTTCGTGTCGCTCGCCCGGCACACGCTCCAGAAGAACACGTACGCCCTCATCAAGGCCTTCGCCGACGTCGCCGCGGCGCATCCCGAGGCGCACCTGCTCGTGGCCGGGCGGCCGGACGACGCCTCGTACGCCCAGCAGGTGCAGCGCCTGCGGAACAGCCTCCCGTGCCGCGACCGGATCCATCTGCGCGACCACGCGCCCTGGCCGGCCGCGCTTCTGGCAGCGGCCGACGGCTTCGTCCTCGACTCGTACTTCGAGGGCTGGTCGCTCGCCTCCATGGAGGCGCTGGCGGCCGGCCTGCCGGTCGTCCTCAGCGACGTCGGAGGCGCGCGCGAGCAGGTGGGCGCCGGCGGCGAGCGCGGCTATCTCGTGCCGAACCCGATCGGCGATCCGCTCCAGGTCGACTGGAGCTCGATCCGCGCCTCGCTCTACGCCGCCCAGCCGAACCGCAAGCCGCTCGTCGCGGCGATGTCGGCCATGATCGGCGAGCGCGACGCCTGGCGTGCCCGCCGCGAGGAGCTGCGGGCCGAGTCCGCGATCCGGTTCCATCCGGATCACGCCCTGTCGGGCCACGCCGCCGTGCTCCGCAGCGCCGCCGTCGAGAGCGGCCGGCCGAGCCGCCTCGTGGCCTAGCTCAGAACATCAACGGCGGCATTGAGGGGAGGGTCGGGAGGCTGCGTTTTGCAGCACTCGGCGACTCCTCGTCATCGAGTGTTGCGAAACGCATCCCCCAGATGCGTAACTGCACACTCGATCAGCGGATCGCGTCGAGTGTTGCGTTACGCATGTGCGTCGCGGACGATCCGCCGCTCTCCCACCCAGCCGCCGTTGACGTTTCGCTCAGACGCCGCTGAAGCGCCGGCGGTGCCAGCTGACGCGGCCCTCGAGGTCGCGGACGACCTCGCGGGCGCGGAAGGAGAGCGTCCGCCGGGCACGATCGACCCCGGCCGCTTCGCGGCGCTCCAGGGCTCGCCAGGAGCGGGAGCGCGAGATGTCCGGGTCGACCGTCATGGCGAACTCGCGGTAGGCGGCCGGGTCGACGGCCCCCTCCGGGCCGGTCATGTACTCCCAGGCGGCGAGCCACAGGGCCTTGCGGGCGAGCGACCGGTAGGCGGTCCGGCGGAGCTCCGCAAGCGTCTGCGGATCGCCGCCGACGGACCCGTCGAGCGCCGCGTCGAAGGCCTGCCTCGTCTTGTGCAGGTTGACGACCGCGCTCGCGAACTCGGTGCGGCTCATGTTGGTCCCGTGGAGGCGGTAGTAGAGCTGGTCGACGCCGCTCACCATCCCGACGTCGGCAGCCTGCGCCGCCCGCATCCACCACTCGTGGTCGCCGCTGTGGGGCAGGTCCTCGCGGTAGCCGCCGACCTGCTCGATCAGGCTGCGCCGGACGAGCGCGTCGCTGGAGCGGATGACGTTGGTGGCGCGGCGGCAGTTGTCCTCGAGCCAGTCCATGCCGCTCCACACCGACCAGCTCCGGGTCCGCGTGCGCGCGGGCGGCGGCTCGTCGGAGAAGTCGATCGACCACCCGTAGACGAACCCGACCGAGGGGTGGCTCTCCATCAGCGCCGCGGCGCGCGACAGCGCGCCGGGGGTGAGCATGTCGTCGGCCGACAGGAGCAGGACGTACTCGCCGTCGATCTGGGCGAAGCCGATGTTGTACGTGGCGATGTGGCCCTGGTTCGTGGCGTTGCGGTGCACCCGCACGCGGGGATCGCGGGCCGCGATCGCCTCGGCCACGTCACCGCTCCCGTCGGGCGACGCGTCGTCGACGATCAGCACGTCGACGTCGACGTCCGGCTGCTCGAGGATGCTCCCGACGCACGCTTCGAGGAAGCGGCCGTAGTTGTAACAGGGGACGACCACCGATACCCGCGGGCGACGGGTCATCCCATCCGAGGGCCGCATGACGCGCGCCCTGGCGTACCCGCTCAGCGACAGCCGCTGGAGCGCGAGGTCAAGCATGGACGGCCCCCCGCGGCCTCGGCGCGAGGCGGCTCGCGAACGTCATGAGCGTCCCCCACGGAGCCGGGAACCAGGTGCGCAGCACCACCAGGTAGACGACCGCCGCGGCGGGCGTCACGGCCGCAACGGTGAGCGGGGCCGAGGCGCCCATCGCCGACATCGTGGAGGTGGCCGGGAGGCTGACCGCCACGAGCGCCGCGCACGCGGACAGCGCCGGCCCGACGTCCTGCCACACGTGGGCGAGCACGCGCGTGCCCGCGCTCCGGTGGAGGATGCCGTAGGCGACGAGCACGAAGCCCGTATGCACGGCGGCCGCCGCCCCCGCGACCGCCGTCAGTCCCAGCGGGGCGGTGAAGAAGACCGCGGTCGCGTAGACCACGAAATGCGCCCAGCCGAAGCCGAGGACGGCGCGCGAGCGGCCGCCGGCCATCAGCGTGGTGCCGACGGCGTCGATCACGATCACCGCGGCGCCGCCGATCGCCAGCACCTGCGTCGGCCCGACGGCCGGCTCCCACTCGGCCCCGAACACCCATGGCACGGCCACCGGCGCGAGGATCGCCAGCAGCGCCAGGCAGGGGAACAGCAGCACGGTGAGCAGGGAGATCATCTGCCCGCGCAGCGCACCCATGTCCTCGCCGTTGCGAGCCCGGGCGAGGACGGGCAGCCCGATGGTGGCCATCACGCCGCTGACCTTCTTCTGGTACTCGACGGACAGCGTGTAGGCGCGGAAGTACAGCCCCGACTGGAGCGCGCCCAGCCGCGCGCCGACGATCGCGTAGTCGCAGTTGGCGAAGCCGATCCAGCTGACGGCCGCCAGCCAGTTGGGCACGCCGTTGTGGAGCAGCTCCTTCGTCGGCTGCCAGCGGATCCGAGGGGCGGGCGGCGGCGCCCAGAGCCACGCCAGCCCGGTCTGGGCGGCGGTGGCGGCGACCACCCCGAGCACGAGCGCGGGGCTGTCCAGCCCCATCAGCGCCAGCCCGACGGCGCCCAGGCCTCGCAGACCGGAGCTGGCCACGTCGATGATGCTCAGCCGGCGGAAGTCGAGGCGCCGCTGGAGCTGGGCGAACGGCACCGCTCCGGCCGCCGCGATCAGGGCGCCCGGCGCCGACAGCCGCACGATGTCGGCCGTGCGGTCGCCGAAGACGGGGACCACGATCAGCTCCGCGGCGAGCAGGATCAGGCCGACGAGCACGGCACCGGAGAGGAGCGCGATCGCGGTCGCCGCCTGGAGGTGGGCGTGCTTGAGCTCCGGGCGCTGCACGAGCGCGGTGGTGAGCGCCGAGACGGAGGCGGCGCCGAACCCGCTGATCAGGCTGGCGGCGGCGAAGTACCCGAACTCGACCGGCGGGATCAGGTGCGCCAGCGCCACCATCGAGCCGATGAGCGTGACCTCGACGATCGGCCGGGCGATCATGACCCAGCGCAGGCCGCGGACGGTCGCGGCGCGGAGGTCCTTCAGATCCTGCGGCCCGTCGATCATGTCAGCGGCCGACGGCGAGCCAGCCGCGGAGCGTGTCGGCAGCAGGGCCGACCTGCGCGGAGGCTCGCAGTCCCATCCGCTTGCAGACCTGGAGCGCCCACCACTCGGGCAGCGCTCGGCAGCGCGGGTAGACCTCGCCGGCGTGCGACTCGAGCCAGCTCACGCTGACCGGCTCGACCTGACCGCGGCAGTAGCGGTTGATCGCCATCCGCAGCGCCCGCCGCGCGACCTGCTTTCGCACCACTTCCCGCAGTCGCGGCGCGTCGGGAACCGCGGCCGCGTGCTCGGTGAGCACCGTCTCGTAGGCCTGCCGGCTGTGCTCGAACGTGTCCCGCAGCCCTGCGAACCACTCGACCGACATGTTCTTCCCGTGCTGGCGGTAGATCGCCTGATCCGCCTCGAGCTCGCCGACGTCGCCGTAGGCGGCGAGTCGCAGCCACATCTCCAGGTCGCCGGCGTACGGAGAGTCCTCGCGGTAGCCGCCCACCTCGTGCTGAAGGCGCGTGCGGACCACGGCCGCCGGCGTCGGCACGGGGTTGTTCATCTGCCGGCAGCGCTCCTCGATCCAGCGGCGCCCAGGCACCACGCGGCGACCGGCGCTCGAGGAGAGCGGACCCGTGTAGGGCTCCTCGCTGCGGTGCCCGATCGCCCGCCCGTACACGAGCCCGACCTGCGGGTGGGCGTCCATGAGCGCCGTCGCCCGGGCGAGCGAGCCAGGCGTCAGGTAGTCGTCCGCCGAGAGCAGCAGCAGGTAGTCGCCGTCCGCCTGCTCGAGCCCCTCGTTGTAGGTCGCGATGTGGCCGCGGTTCTGCTCGTGGCAGACCACGCGCACCCGCGGGTCGAGGCGGGCGAGCTCAGTCGCGACCTGCGCGGAGCCGTCCGGCGACGCGTCGTCGATCACGAGCACGCTGACGTCGACGCCCTCCTGCGACAGCACGCTGTCGACGCACTGGCGGAGGAAGCGGCCGTAGCAGTAGCACGGGATGATCACGCTGACACGGGTCACACCTGAACAACGGGTCGGGGGGCTTCAACTTCCGGCGCCGGCGGGGTGGCGGACGGCTGCCGCACGCTCGTCTCGGGACGCCTGATCAGCGCCGCGACGAGCGCGGCGAAGCAGAAGAAGATGTACGGGATCTGCGCGAACGCGTTGCTGTCGAAGAGGAACGCGAGCGCCAGGAAGACGGCCGCCGCCGCCGCTCCGGCGAGCGCGGCCGTGCCCCAGGTCGGATGTCGAGAGTGGATCGTGCGCCGTGCGCAGGCGATCACGGACACCCCGAGCAGGAGGAAGGCCACGAGCCCCAGCACCCCCATCTCGATCAGCCGCACGAGGATCTCGGAGTCGAGGATGCGATGCCCCAGCGGCTGGTAGCTGCCGTACCCGCGCCCGAGCGCCACATGCGACCAGACGTCCGGCCGGATGGCGTCGTAGTCGGAGGCGCGATCCTGCACCGTGTTGGCCCCGTTGAGCTTGTCGGGCTTGAACTGGTCCAGCACGGGTGCGACC
>DASTIC010000281.1:0-2020 GCA_035717845.1 Solirubrobacteraceae bacterium | reverse complement strand
ACGAGGTGCTCGTCCGGGTCCACGCATCCACCGTCACCCGCGGCGATGCCATGGGCGTCCGTAGCGCCGAGTACCGCTTCACCCGTGTCTTCACCGGCATCCGCCGCCCGAGGCGGACGAGCTCCGGGACGGAGTTCGCCGGGGTCGTCGAGGAGGCCGGCGCCGCCGTGACCGAGTTCCGGGCCGGCGACGAGGTCTTCGGCGTCGCGCGCGGCGCGAACGCGGAGTACGTGACGGTGCGCGAGCGTGGCGTCATCGCGCAGAAGCCGGCTCGCCTGACGCACGAGGAGGCGGCCGCCGTTCCCGAGGGCTCGCTGCTCGCGCTGTCGATGCTGCGGCCGGTGGCGCCGCTGCACGGCGCGAGCGTCCTCGTCTACGGCGCCGCCGGCTCGATCGGCACGGGTGCGGTGCAGCTGCTCGCGCACCACTTCGAGGCCGAGGTGACCGCGGTGTGCGACACGAAGGATGTCGAGCTCGTGCGGTCGCTCGGCGCGCGGGCCGTCCTCGACCGCTTTCACGAGGACTTCACCGAGAGCGGCGAGACGTACGACGTGATCTTCGACACGGTCGGCAAGCACTCGTTCCGCCGCTGCCGCCGCTCCCTGAAGCCCGGCGGGACGTTCGTCACGGCCGACCTCGGCTTCATGTACCACGTGCCGCTCGCCGCCCTCGTCACGCGGTTCGTCGGCAGCAGGCGCGCGAGGCTCGGCATCGGCCGCTACCGCCGGGAGGACCTCCTGCTCGTCAAGGACCTGGTCGAGGCGGGCACGTACCGGCCGGTGATCGACCGGGCCTACGCCTTGGACGAGATCGTCGAGGCGACCCGCTACGTCGAGACGGGCCAGAAGACCGGTAACGTCGTGCTCCGGGTCGGCGGCGCCCCGGCGACCGGCGCCGGGGAGGAGCCCGCCGCGAGGGTGGCCGTTCCTGCTGCCGACAACTAGGGTCCGCGGGACATGCCGACGCGTCAGGTGGAACCGCCACCTCCGGCCCGCACGGCGGCGGCGAAGCCGGCCGCGTAGCCCGTGAGCCGACGCCGCCACATCGACGGACGCTTCGGCACGAGCCGCTTCGAGGCGTTCAGCGACGGCGTCTACGCGATCGCGATCACGATCCTCGTGCTCGAGATCGGCGTCCCCGCCGGCTCGGAGGACGACCTGCTTGGCGCGGTGCTCGACGAGTGGCACTCCTATCTCGCCTACCTCATCAGCTTCGCCACGATCGGCGCGTCGTGGCTCGCGCACAGCGCGATGACCCACCATCTCGAGGCGGTCGACAGCACGCTGGTGCGGCTCAACCTCCTGCTGCTGCTCGTCGTCTCGTTCATCCCGTTCCCGACGCGGCTGCTCGCCGAGTACGGCGGGGCCGACGACGCCGGACGCATCGCGACGACGGTCTACGGCCTCACGCTGCTCCTCAGCGCGGCGATGACGTCGGTCCTGTGGCTCTACGCGCGCCGGGCGGCGCTGATCGATCCGTCCGCGAGCGAGGACGAGCTCGCCTACCTGACCGAGCGCCTGACACCGGGGTTGGCCGGGTACGGCGCCTTCATCGTGGGCGGGCTGTTCCTGCCCACGCTCGCCGTCGTCGGCTACCTCGCCATCGCCCTGTTCTTCCTGGTGCCCACGCACGTCTTCCGGGGCGGCCGCCCGCAGCGCGGCTGACGGGCCCGGATCGGCCGCACGGCCGGCGCGGAGGCAGGGGCCCTCCGCGCCGAGGCTCAGCCGGGCTGCTCGTACCTCGCACCGAGCGTCGCCGCGAGCGTGCGATGCGCCGGGCCGGTTCCGACGACGACCGACCGCGCCGGGTCGACGCCGTGCGCACGGGCGAAGGCGAGCGGCAGGCCGGGGAGCGGCGGGCGGCACCAGCAGGTCGGCGGGCCGGCCGGGTGCGGGCAGAGCGCCTTCTCGACCGGCCCCGAGACGAGAGCGGCGAGGCGGCCGGCCGCGGCGTCGAGCGCCGCCGTGTCGCCGTCCGGGTTCCAGTCGAACACGAGGTGAGGCGTGTCAGGGGTCACCGC
>DASTIC010000280.1:0-9282 GCA_035717845.1 Solirubrobacteraceae bacterium | reverse complement strand
GGATCCCGATGATGGCGAGCATGAGGAAGGCGTTCCAGCCGAACGCGCCCGGCCATTTGCGCCAGCCACCGGGGAACAGCACCTCGAGCATGGCGATCGCCAGCACGCCGGTGGCGAACCCGCTCGCCGCGTCCGGCTGGCTTGTGCAGGTCGCCGAGGTCGTCGCGGTGACCGGCAACCTGCTCGCGGCTGTCGCGTTCGCGCTCGCAGCTGCCTCACTGGTCGTACGTATCCGCCGCTCGCGCGGCACGGAACGCGCGCAGCTCAAGTGGTTCGCGCTCGTCGGCGTCCTCGCCACCGGCGTGCTGGCGATCGCCATGCTCGAGGTGCTGTTCCCCGGTGGCTGGCGCAAATGGCCGGGCGCGTTCGGCTGGAACGCCTTCCTCATGCTCGCCATCATCGGGATCCCGGTCGCGACGGGGATCGCGATCCTGCGGCACGGCCTCTACGACATCGACGTCGTGATCCGGCGCACGCTGGTCTACGGTGCCCTGACGGCGGCGCTGGCGGCCGGCTATCTCGGGTGCGTGCTGCTCGCCCAGCTGGTGGTCGGGGCCGAGTCGAGCTTCGCCATTGCGCTCTCGACGCTCGCGATGGCGGCGCTCTTCCGGCCGGCGCGATCACGCATCCAGGCGCTGGTGGACCGCCGCTTCTACCGCCGCCGCTACGACGCGCGGCAGACGCTGGAGCAGTTCGGCTCCCGCCTGCGCGAGGAGCTGGATCTCGAGGCGCTGGGCGCGGACCTGCGCGCGGTGGTGCGGGAGACGATGCAGCCGTCGTCGGTGTCGCTGTGGCTGAGGAGAGGCGAGTGAGCCGGCTACCGCTCCTCCTGTGGGTGGTCGCCGTCGTCCTCGTGCTGCCCGGCACCGCCACGACCGCCGCGCTCGACTGGGGCACGAGCGACGCGCCGTTCGGCCTCGCCTTCGCCGCGCTCGGGCTCGGGGCGGCGAGCACCGGCGCCCTGGTGGCCGCGCGCGTGCCCGGCAACCCGATCGGCTGGATGCTCCTCGCCATGGGCGCAGGGCTCGGCCTGCTGCTCAGCTGCGGGGCGTACGCGGAGGCGAGCCTGACGACGAGCCTCGGGCCGCTGCCCGGCGACGAGCTCGCCGCGTGGCTCGGGGGCTGGCCGAGCGTGCCGCTGTTCTTCGGGCTGACGATATATCTGCTGCTCCTGTTCCCGGACGGCCGTTACCTGACCGCCCGCTGGCGGCGCGTGGGGTGGGGCGCCGCCGTCATCCTGACTCTCGCGACGGTCGCCGAGGCGCTCAGCCCCGAGCGGATCGAGCCCGGGTTCGCCAACCCGGTGGCCCCCGCCGGGGCGGCGGCGGACGTCGTGCGCGTCGCCGGCGACATCACCGACCTCACCGCGCTTCCGGCGATGCTCGTCGCCGCGTTCGGGCTGGCTCTCCGGCTGCGCCGCTCGCGCGGCGTCGAACGCCAGCAGCTCAAGGCCTTCACGTACGTCGCCGCCCTCGCGGGCCTCGGCCTCGGCTCGACGATCCTAGGCGGCGGAACCGTCTCCGACGTGGCGTTCCTCGTCGGCCTGCTCGGCCTGGTCGGCCTGCCGGTGACCGCCGGCGTCGCGATCCTGCGCCACGGGCTCTACGACATCGACGTCGTGATCCGCCGCACGCTGGTCTACGGGGCGCTCACGGCCACGCTGGCCGCCGGGTACCTGGGCTGCGTGCTGCTCGCGCAGCAGGTCATCGGTGCCGACTCCCAGCTCGCCGTCGCCGCCTCGACGCTGGCGATGGCGGCGCTGTTCCGGCCGGCGCGCTCACGCATCCAGGAGCTGGTCGACCGGCGCTTCTACCGGCGCCGCTACGACGCGGCGCTGACGCTGGAGGCGTTCGGGTCGCGCCTGCGCGACGAGCTCGACCTCGAGGCGGTAGGCGCCGACCTGCGGGCGGTGGCGCGGGACACGTTGCAGCCGGCCCACATCTCGCTCTGGCTCCGGGCGCCGGGGGCACAGCGATGAGCGCGCGCACCGCAGCGCGGATCGGGTGGTCGCTGTGCGCGTTCGCCACGCTGCTCGTGGTCATCTCGATCGTCTTCTCGGTCCTCAACGGCGACGTGCCGGACCAGGGCGACTACGGCACGGCATTCGACGCAATCTCCGCGGTCGCGCTGCTCGCTTTCCCGGTCGTCGGCGCGGTCGTCGTCTCTCGCCACCCGGGGAACCTGGTCGGCTGGCTCTTCTGCGTCGTGGGCATTCCGTTCGGGATCTCCGGGGTTGCCTACGGCTGGGGCGCGTACGGCCTCTTCGCCCACCCGGGAGCGCTGCCCGGCGCCGAGTGGGGCGCCTGGCTCGGGAGCTGGCTGTTCGCTCCCTCGCTGTTCGCCGTTCCGGCCCTGCTGTTCCTGCTGTTCCCCGACGGGCGGCCGCCGTCGGCGCGCTGGCGCCCGGTCGCCTGGCTCGTGCTGGCGAGCGTTGCCGCCACGACCATCGGCAGCGCGCTCATGCCGGGCCGCCTCACCGAGCCGCCCTTCAAGGGCATCGAGAACCCGGCCGGTGTCGAGGCGGCGGGAGGCGCGATCGAGGCGGTGAGCTTCGCCGGGTTCTTCGCGCTGTTCATCGGGATCCTGCTCGGCGCCGGTGCGCTCATCGCACGCTTCCGCAGGTCGCGCGGCGACGAGCGCGAGCAGCTGAAGTGGTTCGCTGCGGCGGGTGCGATGTTCGCGCTCGCGGTCATCGTCGCGATCTCCCCGTGGTTCGGATCGAGCGACACCAACGGCCAGCTGCTGATCCTGCTCACGTTCGCGGCGATCCCGATCGCGGCCGGGGTGGCCATCCTCAAGTACCGCCTCTACGACATCGACCGCGTCATCAACCGCGCGCTCGTCTACGGCGCGCTGACGGCCACGCTGGCTGCGGGCTACCTGGGCTGCGTGCTGCTGGCCCAGCTCGTAATCGGCGCCGAATCAGGGCTCGCGGTCGCGATCTCGACGCTCGCGATGGCGGCGCTCTTCCGCCCGGCGCGCGCGAGGATCCAGGCAGCCGTCGACCGGCGCTTCTACCGCCGCCGCTACGACGCGGCAGTCACCCTCGAGGCCTTCGGTGCCCGCCTGCGCGAGCAGCTCGACCTCGACGCGCTCGGCGCCGATCTGCGCGGCGTCGTGCAGGACACCGTCCAGCCCGCCCACGTATCCCTGTGGCTGCGGAGGCCGCGATGAGGGTCCTCGCCTGGGCGTTGTGGCTCCTGATCATGGGCGTGGCGTCGAGGCTGATCTCGGCGCTCGACGACGGCGTCGTGATGTTCGTGACCTACACGCTCTTCGTGCTCGCCTTCGCCACCGTCGGCGCGCTCGTCGCCTCGCGCCGGCCGCGCAACCCGATCGGCTGGATCCTGCTGGGAGCCGGGTTGAGCTACGTCGTCGGCGGCGTCAGCGTGGACGCGAGCGAGAACGGGGGCACCGGCGGCTGGGAGACGCTGGCGGCCTGGGTCGGCGCGTGGATCTGGATGACGGGCATCGCGCCCGTCGCCACCTTCGGGCTGCTGCTCTTCCCGGACGGAAGGCTGCTCTCGCGGCGGTGGCGCCCCGTGGCCTGGCTCGCCGGCGCCGGGCTCGTAGCGGTGGTCGCCGGCATCGCACTCGAGCCCGGCCGCTTCGAGGACACGGCGATCGAGAACCCCGTCGGGCTGGACGTCGCGCCGTGGCTTCCCGGACTGCTCGGCTTTGTCGGCGCCATCATGCTCCTCGGTGCGCTCGTGGGCTCGATCGCGTCGCTGCGCGCCCGCTACCGGGTCGCGGACGCCGACGGGCGCCAGCAGCTCAAGTGGCTGCTCTACGCGGCCGCGCTCGTCGCCGCCAACGTCGCGGTCTCCGTGCCCGTCGAGGTGGCCGTCGGTGACTCCGTCGCCGACGTCACCAACGCGATCACGACGTTGAGCGCGGCCGCGGTGCCCGTGGCCATGGGCATCGCGATCCTGCGCCACCGGCTCTACGACGTCGACGTCGTCATCAACCGGACGCTGGTCTACGCGGTGCTGACGGCCACGCTCGCCGCCGGCTACCTCGGCGGCGTCCTCTTGACCCAGCTGGTCATCGGCGCCGAGTCGGGCCTCGCCGTCGCGATCTCCACGCTGGCCGTCGCCGCGCTCTTCCGCCCGGCGCGAGCGCGCATCCAGGAGGCCGTGGACCGCCGCTTCTACCGCCGGCGCTACGACGCCGCCCGGACGCTCGAGGCGTTCGGCACGCGCCTGCGCGACGAGGTCGAGCTCGACCTCGTGGCCGCCGACCTGCGCGCCGTCGCGCGCGACACCGTCCAACCGACCCACGTCTCGCTGTGGCTGCGCCCGTAACGATTCCCGGACGCCCGCACGCCACGATGGCGCCATGACCAAGCTCCAGCACACGATCACGATCGACAGGCCGCTCGACGAGGTCTGGGACTACGTGATCGATGCCCGCAACGACCCGGTGTGGATGAGCCAGGTGGTGGAGGTGGGGCGCGGCGCCGACCAGCCGATCGAGGTCGGGCTCGAGATCGACGAGGTCGTCTCCTTCTTGGGCAAGCGGCTGCCCGTGACGATGCGCGTGACCGAGCACGAGCCGAGGCGGCGCTCGGCCATCGAGCTCGCGCGCGCGGCGGTGCCGGGGCGCGGCAGCTACGACTTCGCCGCGGTGAACGGCGGCACCAGCTTCACCATGACCCTCGAGACCGACGCCCACGGCTTCTTCCGCCTCGCCGAGCCGGTCTTCGCGCGGATCGCCCGCCGCGACATGGTCACGAGCTGCGAGCGGCTGAAGGACCTGCTGGAGGCCTAGGAAGGAAGCGATGGGAGCCCTGACCCGCATGTTCCGGCGCCGGCGCGGCGCCAACGACCCGCTCGAGCGCGGAGTCGCGGCGCAGGCCGCGCCGGCCGACGAGCCGGCGCCGATCGACATCGCGCCCAACGACCCGCTGCTCGCGTACCTCCAGAGCGCGAGCGGCGCGGTCGACGTCCAGGCGCTTGAGCTCGACTCGCCCGCGCTCGCGGAGCTCAAGGCGGCCGGGATCAAGCTCGCGGTCCCGCTCGTCAGCCAGGGCGAGCTGATCGGCGTCCTCAACCTCGGTCCCCGGCTGTCCGAGCAGGAGTACTCGTCCGACGACCGCAAGCTGCTCGACAACCTCGCCGCGCAGGCGGCGCCGGCGCTGCGGGTGGGCCAGCTGGTGCGCCAGCAGGAGGCCGAGGCGCGCACCCGGCAGCGGTTCGAGCAGGAGCTCGAGGTCGCCCGGCTGATCCAGCAGAACTTCCTCCCCAAGCAGCTCCCCGAGCTCGCCGGCTGGCAGGTCGCCGCCTACTACCGCCCCGCCCGCGAGGTGGGCGGCGACTTCTACGACGTGATCCCGCTTCCCGGCGGCAAGGTCGGCTTCGTGATCGGCGACGTGACCGACAAGGGCGTCCCCGCCGCGCTGGTGATGGCCGCCACCCGCAGCGTGCTGCGCGCCTCCGCCCAGCGCCTGATCAGCCCCGGCGAGGTGCTCGAGCGCGTCAACGAGCACCTCTGCCCGGACATGCCCGAGAAGATGTTCGTGACCTGCCTCTACGGGGTGCTCGACCCGGCGAGCGGCCACTTCCGCTTCGCCAACGCCGGCCACGACCTCCCGTACGTGAAGACCGCGGAGGGCTCGGTCGAGCTCCGCGCCCGCGGCATGCCGCTCGGGCTCATGCCCGGTATGCCGTACGAGGAGAAGGAGATGGTGCTCGCCCCCGGCGACTCGCTGCTCCTGCACTCCGACGGCGTGGTCGAGGCGCACGACCCGCAGGGCGCCATGTTCGGATTCCCGCGCCTCAAGGAGGCGGTCGCGCACTACCCGGGCGGCGGCGAGCTGATCGACCGGGTGCTGGCCGACCTCCGTGCTCACACCGGACCGGACGCCGAGCAGGAGGACGACATCACGATGGTCACGCTCCAGCGCTCGACGGGCGCGGCGCACATGGCCAACGGCGCCGTCCCCACCGAGCTGCTCGCCGAGTTCGAGGTGCCCAGCCAGGAGGGCAACGAGCGGCTGGCGATCGAGCGCGTGAGCGCCGCCGTCGCCCCGCTCGGGCTCGCCGAGGCGCGCCTCAAGCGCCTCCAGACCGCGGTCGGCGAGGCGACGATGAACGCGATGGAGCACGGCAGCGGCTACAGCGCCGACAAGCCGGTGACCATCAGCGTGCTGGCCGACGAGGCCGCGGTGCGCGTACGCATCACCGACCTGGGGGGAGCGCCGGCGGCGGGCGACGAGGCCGAGGTGCCTGACCTCGAGGCCAAGCTCGCGGGCCTCCAGCGGCCCCGCGGCTGGGGGCTGTTCCTGATCGAGAACATGGTCGACGAAACGCGCGAGACGAGCGACGAGCGCTCCCACACGCTCGAGCTCGCGGTGCGCCTGAAGGGAGGCGACGATGGCGATGCATGACTCCGTCATGGGGGTGCGCCGCCGCGACGGCGCAGCGATCATCGACCTGGCCGGCGACATCGACTCCGGCGCCGAGCACGCGCTGGAGGCGGCGTGGGCCGAGGCGAGCGAGCCGCCGGGACCGGTCGTCCTCAACTTCGCGGGCGCGGACTACATCAACTCCACCGGCATCGCGCTGATCGTGGGGCTGCTCGCCCGCGCCCGGGCCGGCGGCGTGCCGATCCGCGCCTGCGGGCTCTCCGACCACTACCGCGAGATCTTCGAGATCACGCGGCTGGCCGACTTCATGCCGATCGCGAGTGACGAGGACAGCGCCGTGGACGGCGCGGAAAGGACAGGCCATGCCTGAAGCGACAGCGACCATGGACGTTCGCCGGCACGGAGCGGCGAGCGTGGTGGACATCCGCGGTGACGTGACCGCCGCGTCGGAGGACGTGCTCATGGCCGCCTACGACGACGCGGGCGACGCGCGCGCGATCGTCCTGAACTTCACCGAGCTCGCCTACATGAACAGTGGTGGGATCGGGCTCCTCGTCACGCTGCTGGTCCGCGCCAACCGGCGCTCCCAGCAGCTGCTCGCCTTCGGGCTGAGCGAGCACTACCGGCAGATCTTCGAGCTCACGCGGCTCGACGAGGCGGTCGGCATCCACGACACCGAGTCCGAGGCGCTGGCCGCGGCCGGGTCCACCTGAGGAGCGACGCCATGAGCGAGATGGACGAGAAGGCCGCCGCGCGCGACGCGGCGTACTGGGCGAAGTCGGTCTCCACCCTCAACGTGTCCGAGGTGCCCGCGGGCGCCACGGGGATCAACGTCACCGGACGCCGGCTGGCCGGGCCGATCCAGGGCTTCGGGAAGATGTGGCAGAAGACGTACCAGGTGCGCCTGCCGGGCGACGCGTCGCCGACCGAGGTGATCAGCACGTGGAAGCAGCGCTTCCCGGAGTTCTGGCCCGAGGGCAACATGTTCTACGCGCCGCTGACCGGGATCGAGCCGGGCGAGGTGGGCTTGATCGACATGCGGCTGCCCGGGAAGATGAAGCTCTCGACCGGCGTCATGGTCCTCTACGCCGACGACGAGTCGTTCACGCTGATGACACCGCAGGGGCACATGTTCGCGGGCTGGATCACGTTCAGCGCGACCGAGCGCGAGGGCGAGACGGTCGCTCAGGCGCAGGTGCTGATGCGCGCGTCGGACCCGATCTTCGAGGTCGGGCTGATCCTCGGCGGCCACCGCCAGGAGGACACCTTCTGGAACAAGACGCTCGAGCGGCTGGCCGCGCACTTCGGGCACGACGACGCGGAGGTCGACACGCAGGTGGTGTGTGTGGACAAGAAGCGCCAGTGGTCCAAGTGGCGCAACGTGTGGCACTCGTCGGCGATCCGCTCGACGATCTACACGCTGGGTGCGCCGGTGCGCTGGATCCGGCGGGCGTTCGGCGGCCCGCGCGCGGTTGCCTGACGCGGTCGTCGTCGGCGCCGGGCCCAACGGCCTGGCCGCGGCGATCGCGCTCGCCCGGGCCGGGCGCTCGGTGCGGGTGCTGGAGGCGGAGCCCACGGTGGGGGGAGGGTCGCGCTCGGCCGAGCTGACCCTCCCCGGCTTCGTGCACGACATCTGCTCCGCCGTCCACCCGCACCCGCTCGCCTCCCCGTTCCTGCGGCAGCTGCCGCTCGATCGCCACGGGCTCGAGCTCGTGCACCCCGAGATCCCCCTGGCCCACCCGCTCGACGACGGCACGGCGGTGCTGCTCGAGCGCTCGGTGGCGGCGACCGGTGCGTCGATCGGCGGCGTCGACGGGCGGGCGTACGAGCGGATGATGGACCCGCTGGTGCGGGACACCGAGAAGCTCCTGCCCGCCATCTTCGGTCCGCTGCGGCCGTCGCGCCACCCGCTCGCGCTCGTGCGCTTCGGTGCGCTCGGGCTGCTGCGGCCCGTGGACGGGCTGGCCCGGGCCCGGTTCGAAGGCCCGCGCGGGCGCGCGCTGCTCGCCGGCCTGGCGGCGCACTCGATGCTGCGCATGGACGAGCGGCCGAGCGCGGCCGTCGCGCTCGTGCTCGCCCTCGCCGCCCACGCCGTCGGGTGGCCGGTCGCGCGCGGCGGCTCGCAGCGGGTGGCCGACGCGCTGACCGACCACCTGCGCTCGCTCGGCGGCGAGGTCGAGACCGGGCGCCGGGTCGAGAGCGTCGACGAGCTCGGCAACCCCCGCACGGTGATGCTCGACGTCACGCCGCGGCAGGTGCTGGCGCTGGCCGGCCACCGCCTGCCGGCGGTGTATCGCCGCGAGCTGAGTCGCTTCCGCTACGGCCCGGGCGTGTTCAAGCTCGACTGGGCGCTCGACGGGCCGATCCCCTGGCGGGCGCCGGAGTGCACCGGCGCGGGCACGGTGCACCTGGGCGGGACGCTCGAGGAGATCGCCGCCTCCGAGGCGGCGGTGGTGGCGGGCCGGATCCCCGAGCGGCCGTACGTGCTGATGGCGCAGCAGAGCGCGTGCGACCCGACCCGCGCCCCGGCCGGGCAGCACACCGGCTGGGCCTACTGCCACGTCCCGAGCGGCTCACCCGAGGACATGACCGAGCGGATCGAGGCGCAGGTCGAGCGCTTCGCGCCGGGCTTCCGCGACCGCGTCGTCGCGCGCTCCGCCATCGGGCCGGCCGCGCTCGAGCACTACAACGCGAACTACATCGGCGGCGACATCAACGGCGGCCGTCAAGACCTGCGCCAGCTCTTCACCCGCCCGGCGATCCGCCCGGTCCCGTACGCGACGCCCGACCCGCGGCTGTACATCTGCTCGTCGTCGACGCCACCGGGGGGCGGGGTCCACGGCATGTGCGGCTACCACGCCGCCCAGGCCGCGCTACGGCGCTCGTAGGATCGCCACGATCGCCTCGAAGCCCCG
>DASTIC010000279.1:0-11810 GCA_035717845.1 Solirubrobacteraceae bacterium | reverse complement strand
CCCCGACCTCCCGCAGAACCCCGGCGGCGCATCGTCCGCTGACCCCGATCCCGCTCCACGGCGCGTCGCGCCCGAGGAGGACACCCGCACCTCCTCGCTCGGGCTGCCACGACTGCACGACAGCACGGCCGTCGCGTAGCGTGGCGGCGTGATTGCTCGGATCCGGCTGTGTGGGCGGTTGGAGGTCGAGCTCGGCGGGGAGCGGGTCGAGCACCGGCTGCCGGGTCGCCAGGGCCCGCTGGTGCTGGCGGTGCTGGCGGTCAACCGGGAGCGGCCGGTCTCGCGTGACGAGCTGATCGGGGCGTTGTGGCCGAACCGGCCGCCATCGGATCCCGACGAGGCGTTGAGCGCGCTGCTGTCGAAGGTGCGCCTGGCGGTCGGTCGTGAGGTGCTCCCGGGCCGGCGCGAATTGACGCTGTCGCTGCCGGGCGGCGCGGAGATCGACATCGAGCAGGCGCACGGGGCCGCCGAGCGGGCACGCGTCGCGCTCGCCGCCGGCGACTGGGCCGCGGCGTGGGAGGCCGCCTCCACGGCGGCCGACGTCGCGGGCCGGGGCTTTATGGTCGGCCACGGGGCCCCGTGGGTGCAGGAGCGCCGTGCGGAGCTGGAGGAGCTGCGGTTGCGCGCGCTGGCGGTCCGGGCGCAGACGGGGCTCGCACTCGGCGGCGGGCACGCCGACGGCGCGGAGCGGGCGGCGGCGGAGCTCGTGCGCGAGGCGCCGCTGCGGGAGGCCGGGCACAGGTTGCTGATGGAGGCGCTGGCCGCGCGTGGTGAGGTTGCCGAGGCGCTGGCCGCCTACGAGCGACTGCGGGTGCTGCTGCGCGACGAGCTGGGGACGGCGCCCGGCGAGGCCGTGCGGGCGCTCCACCAACGGCTGCTGACCGGCGACGCGCCCGCGCCGCCGCCGTCTCGCGTACCCGCGCCCGACCGGCTCCCCGAGCGGCTCGCCCAGTCGCGGGCCTCGGCGTGGGTCGGCCGCCACGCGATCCTGCGCCGGCTCCGCGAGCGCGCCGAGCACGCCGCCGCCGGCGAGACCGGGCTCGTGCTCGTCAGCGGCGAGGGCGGCATCGGCAAGACGCGCATCCTCGCGGAGCTGGCGCACCGGATGCCGGCCTTCGAGGTGCTCTACGGCCGCTGCGACGAGGAAGAGCTCTTCCCGTTCGGGCCCTGGATCGACATGCTGCGACCGCAACTCGCCCGCATGCCGCAGCCCGAGCTCTCCGAGCTCGTCAGCGGCGCCCCCGAGCTGGCCAGGCTGCTGCCGGAGATCCATGAGCGCCTGCCGGACCTCGCCGGCCTACCGCCGGTGGGCGAGCCCGAGACGCGCCGCCGCCAGATGTTCGGCGCCGTCGTGGCGGTCGTGCGCCGGCTCGCGGCGGACGGCCCCGTGCTGATGATCGTCGACGACCTGCACTGGGCCGACCGGTCGTCGCTGCTGCTCGCCCGCCACGTCGCCAAGGAGCCGCGGCTCGGGGCGGTCCTGATGGTGGGCACGTTCCGCGACACCGAGCTGCAGCCGGGCCACCCGCTGCCGGAGCTGCTCGCCGAGCTGGAGCGCGGTCGCGAGCTGCCGCGCATACGCCTCGACGGCATGGACGAGCGGGAGGTCGCGCAGCTGATCGGCGGCGACGCGGCGCCCGGCACCGTCTCCGCGATCCACGCGGAGACCGGCGGCAACCCCTTCTTCGTAAAGCAGCTCGCGCGCCATCTGGAGGAGCTCGACGGCGCGCGGATCGCCGACGCGGGCGTGCCCCAGGGCGTGCGCGACGTGATCGCGGCCCGGGTCGGCCGGCTGTCCGAGCACGCCGGCAGCGTGCTCGGCGTCGCCGCGCTGATCGGCCGCGACTTCGACCTCGAGCTGCTCGAGCGCGTCGCCGGCCTCCCCGAGGACGAGCTGCTCGACGTGCTCGACGCCGCGGTGCGCGGAGCGCTGCTGGCCGAGGTTCCGAGCACGCCCGGCCGCTACTCGTTCGCCCACGCCCTGCTGCGCACGACGCTCGAGGCCGAGTTGTCGGCGACCCGGCGGGCGCGGCTGCATCTGCGGATCGGCGAGGCGATCGAGCAGGTCCATGGCGCGCGGCCGGACCCCTGGCTAGCCGAGCTGGCGCGGCACTTCTGCGCCGCCGGGCCGCGGGCGGCCGACCGCGCCGTCGCGTACGCCGAGCGCGCCGCCGCGCAGGCCGCCTCCCGGCTCGCCTACGACGAGGCGGTCCGGCTGCTGGAGGCCGCGGCCCGGCTGCGACGAGACGCCGAGCACGTCGACCAGGCCGGGCTCGCCCGGCTGGAGAACGCGCTGGCCGCCGCCCAGGCGGACGCCGGCCAGTGGGAGGCGGCGCGCGCGAGCTTCGCCCGCGCCGCGGTCGCCGCCCGCTCCGCCGGCGCCGCGCCGGCCTTCGCCCGCGCGGCGCTCGGGCACGCCGGCGGCACGTGGGAGCAGTACGGCGTCGAGGACGCCGAGAACGTCGCGCTGCTGGAAGAGGCCCTGCGCCGGCTGCCGACGGACGACTCCCCGATGCGCGCGCAGGTCCTCGCCCGGATCGCGGTCCACCGCCACTTCGTCGCCCAGGTCCCCGAAGCCGACGTGCGGGCGACCGCGGACGAGGCGGTCACGATGGCGCGCCGGCTCGGCGAGCCCCAACCGCTGGCGGCGGCGCTGGCCGGCGCCCTGCATGCCCGCTGGCGGCCAGGCCGCGCGGCGGACCGGCTGGAGCTCGCGGCGGAGCTGATCGAGCTGACCGAGGCGCACGCCGCGATCACCTGCGCCGCCGACGCGCACATCTGGCGCGCGGGCGCCCTGCTCGAGCTGTGCCGGCTCGACGAGGCCGACGCGCACCTCGCGCGCCAGGCCGAGCTCGCCGAGGCCTCACAGCAGCCCGCGCTGCTGATCCACCGCGACGCCATGCGCTCGATGCGCGCCGCGCTGGAAGGGGACTACGAGCGCGGCGCGCGGATCGCGCACGAGATGTTCGAGCGCGGGGAGCGCGAGGAGGCGGACGGGCGGCTGCTCACGCCGATCCATGCCCAGTTCCACGGCACCAACACGCTCTCGCTCCTCAACGAGCGCGGCGAGCTGGCTCCGCACGCGCCGTTGTTCGAGCGGCTGGCGCGCCAGATCGCCGCGCCCGGCTGGCGGCCGGCGCTCGCCTGGGCGCACGCGCAAGCCGGCCGGCCGGAGCACGCGCGGGAGCTGATCGAGGCGATGAGCGACGGCGGCTTCGCGTCGACCCCGCGCGACAGCAACTTCGTGGCGCGCCTCGCGCAGGTCGCGCACGTGGTCGCCGAGCTCGGCGATGCGGAGCTCGCCGCCCGGGTCGAACCGCTGCTGGCGTCGTACGGCGACTTCTGGGTGGTGCTCGGTCCGAGCGCGAGCACACTCGGGCCGGTCGCCTACAGCGTCGGGGCGATGCGGCTGCTGCAGGACCGCCCGGCGGAGGCAGCGGCTTCGTTCGAGCGGGCGATCGAGCGCTCGCGGGCGATGCGCGCGCGGCCATACGAGGCGCGCTCGCAGGCCGGGCTCGCCGCCGCGCTGCGCCGCGTCGGCGAGAACGCCCGCGCCGCGGAGCCGGCCGCGCGGGCCGCCGTGACCGCGCGCGAGCTGGGAATGGTGCGGCTGCAGCGCGAGCTCGCGCTCGCCTCGCCCGCACGCTAGCGGCGGCCGACAGGGTTTTCGCAGGGTTCTCGCAACGGCGGTCGCGGACACTCGCCGCGTCCGCTTCCCACCGTTCGAAAGGACCCCCACATGACCCCTGTCGCCGAGCTCAAGCTCGTGCACCGTGCCACCTGGGCCGCCGGTGATTACGCGGCCGTAGCCCGCCACATCGACGAGGTGCCGCCGCGCGACCTGCTCGCGCGGATGGACATCCAGCCGGGCCAGCGGGTGCTCGACGTCGCCACCGGGACCGGCAACCTCGCGATCCGGGCCGCCGCCGCGGGCGCGGAGGTCGTCGGCCTCGACCTTACGCCCGAGCTGTTCGAGACGGCGCGGGCGCGCGCCGCCGCCGCCGATGTCGTCGTCGACTGGATGGAGGGCGACGCCGAGGCACTCCCGTACGAGGACGAGTCCTTCGATCGCGTGCTGTCGGCCTTCGGCGTGCAGTTCGCGCCGCGCCACCAGATCGTCGCGCAGGAGCTGGCCGGCGTGTGCCGTCCGGGCGGGCGCATCGGCCTCGTCAACTGGACCCCCGAGGGCCTGATCGGCGAGCTGTTCAAGATCCTCGGCCGCTACCTGCCCGCCCCGCCCGCGTTCGCGTCCCCGCCGCCGCTGTGGGGGAGCACGGACCACGTCCGCCGCCTGTTCGAGGGCAGCCGGGTCATGCTCGACTTCGACCGCGGCCACAACCCGTGGCGCTTCGCGTCGGCGGAGGCCTGGGTGTCGTTCATGGAGACCGCCTACGGGCCGACCGTGAAGGCGCGCGAGCGCCTCACCGCGGAGGGTCGCTGGGAGGACTGCCGCGCGGAGATGCTCGCGCTGGCCGAGCGCCGCAACGAGGCCACGGACGGCAGCCTGCACATGGAGGCCGAGTACCTGATCACCGTCGCCCACAAGGTCGGCTGATATGAAGCGCCTGCTCATCGCCGCGGTCGCAGCGGTCGCCGCGGCCGCCCCGGCGGCCGCCATCGCCGGTCCCGCCGCGCCCGGCGTCCCGGGCGAGATCGCCGTCACCGGCCCCCACAAGCCGTACCTGACCGCTCACGCCGAGGGCGTCCAGATCTACGCCTGCACCCCGGTCGCCGGCGGCCACGCCTGGCGGCTGCTCGCCCCCCGGGCGACGCTGACGGCGGAGAACGGCAGGCCGCTCGGCAGCCACTACGGCGGCCCGACGTGGCAAGCCCTCGACGGCAGCACCGTCGTCGGCCGCCGCGAAACGGGCGTGACCGTCGACCCGACGGCGGTCGACTGGCTGCGCCTCAAGGCCGACTCGACGACCGCCGGCCCCGACGGCGACCGGCTGACCGCCACGAGCTACATCCAGCGCATCAACACCATGGGCGGCCTCGCTCCCGCCGCGGCTGACTGCACCGCGGACACCGTCTCGCAGCAGCGCGAGGTGCCCTACAGCGCCGACTACGTCTTCTTCAAGGAGACCGGCAGCTGACGCTCCCCGCCGGATGCGGGCCGCGGCCTTCCGCGGCCCGCTTCCGTCGTTGGCCATGCCCTGAACGGCGTCTCCGCGTCGGGCGGCTACGCGATCGACCTACTACCGTTCTCGCGGGCGCTCGACCCGGCCCCACGTCGTGCCCGTGAAATGCCCTGGTCTGCGCCCCCGGCGCGCGCTGACGCAGCTATCCGGCGAGCGCAGGCGACTCGATCGAGGAGCCGAGCAGCGTGCAGACCCGCCCGAGTGCTCCGGGGGCGATCGAGAAGTACGCGAACGAGCCGCGCTTCTCGCGCTCGACGATGCCGGCGGTGAGCAGTTGCTTGAGGTGGTAGCTGACCGTGGACTGCTTGAGGCCGAGCATGTCCTCGAACTCGCAGACACAGACCGCCTCTCCGCCGGCGGCCAGGAGGCGGTTGAGGATCTTGACGCGGTGACGGTCGGCGAGCGCCTTGAAGACGGTCTCGAGCTCGCCCGCCTCATCGTCGCTCAGCGCGGGCGCTGCCAGCGGCGCGCAGCACTGGACGAGCGGTAGCGCTGTCATGACCGAACAGGATATCGAAAAAACTTGATACGTGGGCGCGTCTCCGCTAGGGTCTCCCGAAGGGCATCGAAATTCTTCGATGCGTTCTCTGGAGGCTTGCCATGGACACCAGCTCTGACCTTCCTGTTGCCGTGATCGGCGCCGGCCCCGTCGGGCTGGCCGCCGCGGCGCATCTGCTCGATCGCGGGATCGAGCCGCTGATCTTCGAGGCCGGCGACGGCGTCGGCGCGAGCGTGCGCGAGTGGGGGCACGTGCGCGTCTTCTCGCCGTGGGAGTTCAACGTCGACCCGGTCGCCGAGCAGCTGCTCAACGCCGCCGGCTGGACCGCGCCTGCCCCCGACGGCTACCCGACGGGCGCGGAGATCGTCGAGCGCTACCTCGAGCCGCTGGCCGCGCTGCCGGCGATTGCCGAGCGCCTGCATCTCTCCGCTCGGGTTGTCGGCGTCGGCAAGCAGGGTCTGGACAAGCTCAAGGACGCGGGCCGCGACGAGGCGCCGTTCGAGCTCGTCGTCGAGGAGGACGGCGAGGAGCGTCGCTACGTGGCCCGTGCGGTGATCGACGCCTCCGGCACGTGGACGCGACCGAACCCGCTCGGCGCGGGCGGGCTCCCTGCCGCGGGCGAGCGCGCGCACGGCGACCGGATCACGTACGGGATCCCGGATGTTCTCGGTGCCGATCGCGAGCGCTTCGCAGGCCGGCGGGTGCTGGTGGTCGGGAGCGGGCACTCCGCGTTCAACGCGATCCTCGATCTCGTGGCGTTGCGCGACTCCGAGTCCGCGACGCAGATCGTGTGGGCGATCCGCGGCGCGGCGCCCGGTCGCAAGTACGGCGGCGGCGGCGACGATCAGCTCCCCGCGCGCGGCGCGCTCGGCAACGCCGTCCGAGCCCTGGTCGAGGACGGCTCGGTCGCACTGAACGGTGACTTCCACACCCGTGCGGTGACGACGACGCCTGCCGGCCGCCTGGCGCTCTCGGACGGCGAGCGTGAGCTGGTCGCGGACGAGGTGATCGCCGCGACCGGCTTCCGGCCCGATCTGGCGCTGCTCGGCGAGCTGCGGCTGGATCTCGACGATCGCGTCGAGGCGGCTCGCGAGCTGGCGCCGCTGATCGACCCGAACCTGCACTCCTGTGGCTCGGTGCCGCCGCACGGCGTCGACGAGCTCAGCCATCCGGACGTGGGTATCTACATGGTCGGCATGAAGAGCTACGGGCGGGCGCCGACCTTCCTGCTGCGGACCGGCTATGAGCAGGTGCGCTCGATCGTCGCCGCGCTCGCGGATGACTGGGAGGGCGCGCGTCGCGTCGACTTCGTGCTCCCCGAGACCGGCGTGTGCAACGGCCCGACCGCGCCCGCCGCCGCGACGCAGGTCGGCACGGCGGCTGCTGCGTGTTGCGGCGCCGGGTCGACCAACGAGCCGGTGCTGCTCGAGATCGCGCACCCGGACGCCGAGGTGGCGTGAGCGTCGAGTCGCAGCTGCTCGACCGCCGGGCGGCGCGTGCGCTTGCGCCGCCCGTGCGATCGCGGGCGTGGGCGATCGTCGGTGCGCTCTCGATCACCGAGACGGTCTCGTGGGGGATCCTCTACTACGCGTTCGCCGCGTTCTTGACGCCGATGCGCGCCGATCTCGGCCTCTCGACGGCGGAGCTGACCGGCGCGTTCTCGCTCGGGCTCCTGGTCGCCGGTGTCGCCGGCATCCCGGTCGGCCGCTATCTCGACCGCCACAGTCCACGCCCGCTCATGACCGCGGGATCGATCGCCGCCGTCGGGCTCGTCGTGGCCTGGTCGCAGGTCGACGGGCTCGTCGGCTTCTACGCGCTCTGGGTCGCGATCGGGGTTGTGATGGCGACGGTGCTCTACGAGCCGGCGTTCACGGTGCTCGCCAAGCACTTCCCGGTCGCCGAGCAGCGTCGGCGGGCGATGACCGCCATGACGCTCGTAGCCGCGCTGGCGTCGTTCATCTTCCTGCCGCTGACGCAGGCGCTGATCGACGCGCACGGCTGGCGCGACGCACTGGTCATCCTCGCGGCGATCCTCGCCGTCATCACGGTCCCGCTGCATGCGTTCGTGCTCCGCCGCGCGCCGAGCGCGTCCGCGCAGCCGCATGGGGCGCCACCGGCGGTGCCAGCCGGCCAGGCGCTGCGGTCTGGGCCGTTCTGGCTGCTGTCCGCGGCCTTCTTCCTCGCGTCGGTGGCCGGCCTGGCGATGATGGTGCACTCGATCCCGTTCCTCGTCGAGCGCGGCCACAGCGCCGCGTTCGCCGCATTCGCGGTGGGCCTGGTCGGCGTCTCCCAGATCCCGGGCCGGCTGCTCTTCGCGCCGCTGGCAGCGCTGCTTCCACGTCCGGCCGCGACCGCCGCGCTGTTCGTGCTCATCGCCGCCGGGATCGGCGTGCTGGTCAGCGTCCACGCGACGTGGGCCGTCGTGGTTGGCCTCCTGCTGCTCGGGATGGGCAACGGCATGAGCACCCTCGCCCGTGCGACGTCGATCGCTGACCTGTTCGGCTCCGACGCCTACGGGACGATCGCCAGCATGGCCGCGTTCCTGATCACCGCCGCGCGCGCCGTCGGACCCGTCGCCGCCGCGGTATACGCCGCCGCGTTCGGGTACGTCGCGCTGCTGTGGACGCTCGTGGCCGTCACGGTCGTCGCAGCGGTGCTCGCCTATCGCGCCGCGCTCGCCGGCTAGGAGTGCAGCCAGCCGGCGAGCTCGTCGAGCGCGCCGGGTAGCACGTAGTAGTAGGCCCACAGGCCACGGCGCTCTGAGTCGACGATGCCTGCGTCGCGCAGCTTCTTGAGGTGGTGTGAGAGCGTGGGCTGGGCGATGTCGAACAGCGGGACCAGCTCGTACACGCAGACCTTGCCGGCGTGCTTTCTGAGCACGTCGACGAGCTGGAGGCGGATCGGGTCGCCGAGCGCCTTGGCCACCTCCGCCATCCGGAGCGCGTGCTCGCGTTCCACGTCGGGATAGACGACCGGCTCGCAGCAGGGCTCACCGGCGGCGCGCTTGGTCTTGGGCGCGAGCTCCAGATCGATCGCCATCAATCTACGTCTATCGATTGAAGCGAAGGTTGTCAATGGATACGATCCGCGACGACGCGGACGCCGATGCAGGAGGACCTGAGCGATGGCAACCCGACTGGCCGAGCTCGACGTCGATCTGATCACCCGGGGGCACCTTGAACAAGGGCTCGAGCACCTCAGTGACGAGCTCGCCGGCACGTTCTCGGCCGAGACGGTCGAGCGGTCCATGGCCGAGTCGCTCGAGGCGCTCGGCGGTGCGCGGCTGAAGGACTTCGTGCCGCTCTTCGTGCACCGCTTCGCACAAGCCGATGACCGATGAGAGGTCGACGACCCCGCCGAAACCGACCTCGACGGCGTGCGACGGATCGGTGACGACATCGGCGAGCGGGTCAAGCGACTGCTCGCCGAGCTCACCGAGGGTGTCGGCGCCGCAAGCTGAGACATGAGCGACGTCGCGATCATCACCGACATCCACGCCAACCTCCCCGCGCTACGGGCGGCGCTCGCGCGCATCGACGAGCTCGGCATCGAGGAGATCTACTGCGGCGGTGACCTCGTCGGCTACGGCCCGCACCCGAACGAGGTCTGCGCGCTGATCGCCGAGCGCGAGATCCCGACGATCTACGGCAACTACGACTACGCGATCGCGCGGGACCTGCACGACTGCGGCTGCGCCTACATCACGGCGCACGACCGGGAGATCGGCCAGGAGTCCGTCGAATGGACGCTGGAGCACACCGACCAGCGCTCCAAGGCCTGGATGCGCGACCTCCCGTTCGATCTGCACTTCAACGTCGGCGAGACGAACGTCCATCTCGTGCACGGCTCCCCGCGCAAGGTCAACGAGTACCTGTTCGAGGACAAGCCCGCGTCGCTGTACGAGCGTCTCGCGGCGGCCGAGGACGATCATGTGCTCGCGTTCGGGCACACGCACAAGCCCTGGATACGCGAGCACGGCGGCGTGCTCTTCGTCAACTGCGGCTCGGTGGGCAAGCCGAAGGACGGAGACGCCCGTGGCGCCTTCGCGGTCCTGAGCCCGACGGATGCCGGCGTCGACGCACGGATCGAACGCGTCAGCTACGACGCGGAATCCGTCGCCGCCCAGGTCCGCGAGTCGGGCCTCCCGAGCGAGTTCGCCGAGAAGCTGCTCGTCGCCGCCTGAGGACCCGGCACTCGCACGAGTGCAGCGGCGACCGCTGGGCCGGCTGTCACCCGCCCTTGCCGTAGTCCCCCAGCCCGCCGGCGAGCTGGTCGTAGGCCCGGTCGGCGGCGACCCGGAGGCGGACGACGAGCTGCTCGCGGTCCTCTTCGGCCAGCAGGCCGTGCAGCGCGACGAGGAAGATCGACCGGTGCGTCCACCACAGCGTGCGGGCGACGATGGCGGGGACGAGATCGTCGTCGGCCGCGCCTGACGTTTCGGCGATCGCCGCGGTGACGGCCGCGGCCCCGGACTCCCACCCCACGGTCAGGCGCTCCTGAAGGGTGCGGCTGCCCCGGATGATCTTGGCCACTGCGAGGAGGTCCTCGTCCCCGGGGGCGACGAGGTCGTCGATCACGGTGCTGGTCAACGCGCGGAAGACGTCGAGCACGGGGGTGCCGGGCGGGCGCTCGTTGATGTCCGCGACGAGCCGGATGAGGCCCTGCTCGCGCCCGGCGAACGCGAGGTCCTCCTTCGTCGGGAAGTGGTTGAAGACCGTCTTCTCCGAGACGTCGGCGGCGGCCGCGACCTCGGCGACGGTGACGGTGTCGAATCCGCGCTCGGCGAACAGCCGGCGGGCGGTAGCGGCAATGGCCTCCCGCGCGACGCGCTTCTTACGGGCGCGAAGGCCTTCGATCTGTGCGCCTGACATAAGTGTATCACTTTAGCGGCAGTAGAAATTCAGTGACTGTAGCGTTATGCTGCCGCGTCGTGACTGCCTCATTCCCCTCCGCCATCGAGGTCGACGGCCTCGTCAAGTCCTACGGCGAAGTCGACGCCGTCCGCGGCGTGTCGTTCACCGTCCCGCCGGGCGAGGTCTTCGGCTTCCTCGGCCCCAACGGCGCCGGCAAGAGCACGACGATCAACGTGCTCTGCACCCTGGCCCAGCCCACGTCCGGGGCGGCGCGCGTCAGCGGCTTCGACGTCGTCACCCAGCGCGACGACGTGCGCCGCCACATCGGCCTGGTCTTCCAGGACCCCACGCTGGACGTCCACCTCACCGCCGAGCAGAACCTGCGCCTGCACGCCGATCTGTACGGCATCGACGCCGGCGTCATCCCGGCCCGGATGGACCAGATGCTGGCGATGGTCGGCCTGGCCGACCGGCGCGACCACCGCGTGCTGACGTTCTCCGGCGGCATGAAGCGGCGCCTGGAGATCGCCCGCGGGCTGATGCACTCGCCGCGCGTGCTGTTCCTCGACGAGCCGACGATCGGCCTGGACCCGCAGACGCGCAGCTCGATCTGGCGCTACATCCGGGCGCTTCAGGAGGCCGAGGGGACGACGATCTTCATGACCACGCACTACATGGACGAGGCGGAGTTCTGCGACCGCATCGCGATCATGGACCGCGGCGAGATCGTCGTCCTCGACACGCCGGAGGCGCTGAAGGCCTCCGTCGGCGCCGACCGCGTGGTGCTGGGTACGGCCGACGACGACGCGGCGCTGGCGGCGCTCCGTGACCGCTTCGGCCTCGAGGCCCCGGTGGCCGAGGGCGCGGTGACCGTCCACGGCGAGAACGGCGAGGCGGTCGGCCCGCGGCTGTTCGACGAGCTGAGCGTCGCGATCACGTCGGTCGCCGTTTCGCGGCCGACGCTGGACGACGTCTTCATGCGCTACACGGGCACGACGATCCGAGATGCGGAGACCGGCGGCCCGGGCGACTACAACCGGGCCATGATGCGCGCGATGGCGGGGGCGAAGCGATGAGCGCCGTCGTGGCCGACGTCGTCGCCGTCCGGGTGCCGGAGCGCACGTGGCGCTCGGAGGCGCGCGCGGTGAAGACCGTCTGGCACCGCGACATGATCCGCTTCTTCGGCAACCGCGCGCAGACGATGACGTGGCTGGTCCAGCCACTGCTCTTCCTGTTCGTTCTGGGCTCCGGCCTTCAGTCGCTGTCCGCCGCCTCCACCGGCGGCGTCGACCTCAAGACGTTCATCTTCCCCGGCGT
>DASTIC010000278.1:0-51218 GCA_035717845.1 Solirubrobacteraceae bacterium | reverse complement strand
CGCCGGGCGCGTTCGGGCCGGTCGCCCTCGAACCCGCGGCGCTCGCCGCGCGGATCGAGCCGGGATCGCTGGCGGTGGGGGACGGGGCGGTACGCTTTCGGGAGCAGTTCGAGCGGGCCGGGGCGGTGGTCCCGGTGGACGGGTCGGAGCTGCACCGGGTGAGCGCGCTTCAGGTGTGCCGCCTCGGGGCAGCGCCGGAGCCCGGCAACCGTGACGCTCTGCTTCCCGACTACCGCCGCGAGCCGGACGCCAAGCCCCGCCAGCAGTGACCGCACCGCCTGCCGCAGCCGTCGAGATCCGGCGCCTGACCTACGCCGATCTCCCGCAGGTCGTCGCCATCGAGCGGCGCGCCTTCACGAGCCCGTGGTCGCTCGCGATGTTCGTGCTCGAGCTCTCCAAGCCGTCGGGCGTCTGCCTGGCGGCGACCGCCGAGGAGGAGCTCGTCGGCTACCTGGTCTGCTCGCGCTACGACACCGTCTGGCATGTGATGAACGTCGCCGTCGACCCGGACCGGCGCCGGCGCGGCATCGGCACCGCGCTGATCGCGGCGCTCCTGGAGCGGGTCGGCCCGGAGGCGCAGGTGACGCTCGAGGTGCGCCGCTCGAACGGCGGCGCCCAGCGCCTCTACGAGCAGTTCGGCTTCCGCTCCGCGGGCGTCAGGCCCCGCTACTACGCGGACAACGGCGAGGACGCCGTGATCATGTGGCGGACGGCGCCGCCGGGATGATCCTCGCGCTGGAGACGTCTTGCGACGACACCTGCGCCGCCGTGGTCAGCGACCGCGGCGAGATCCTCGCCAACGTCGTCTCCTCCCAGGGCGTCCACGACCGCTTCGGCGGCGTGGTGCCGGAGATCGCCTCCCGCCATCACCTGGAGCTCGTCAACGCGGTCGTCGACGACGCCCTCCAGCAGGCAGGGACGACGCTCGACGCCATCGACCGCGTCGCGGTGACCCAGGGTCCCGGCCTCGTCGGCGCGCTGCTCGTCGGCGTCGCCACCGCCAAGGCGCTGGCCGCGGCCCGCCGGCTTCCGCTGATCCCCGTCGACCACCTCCAGGGTCACGTGGCCGCCAACTTCCTCGAGCCCGACCCGATCGAGCCGCCGTTCGTCTGCCTGATCGCGTCCGGCGGCCACACCCTGCTGGCCCAGGTCGACGACCACCGGGGGTACGCGCTGCTGGGCCAGACGCTCGACGACGCCGCCGGCGAGGCGTTCGACAAGGGCGCCCGCCTGCTCGGCCTCGGCTACCCCGGCGGTCCCGCTCTCTCGAAGCTCGCCGCGCAGGGCGATCCGACCGCGTTCGCGTTCCCCACCGCGGCCAGGGTCGCGAACCTCGACTTCTCGTTCGCCGGCCTCAAGACCGCCCTGCTCTACAAGACCCGCGACCTGGGCGAGAGCGAGACCCGGGCCCGGGCTGCCGACCTGGCCGCCGGCTACGAGCACGCGATCGTCACCAGCCTGATGGACCGGGTCGAGCGCGCCCTCGACGCGCAGCCCGACCCCCGCCTGGCGATCGGCGGTGGCGTCGCCGCCAACCGCCGGCTGCGCGAGCGGGCGGCCGCGCTCCGGGTCCCCGTCCACATCCCGCCACCCGAGCTGTGCACGGACAACGCGGCGATGATCGGCTCGGCCGCGCGCTTCGGCGACCCGGTGCCGTTCCCCGCCTACCTCGACCTCGACGCCTACGCCACCGCCCACCATCACGCTCTATAGCCGCCCGGGCTGCCACCTGTGCGACGAGGCCCGCGCCGCGCTGCACCGCGTGCGCTCCCGCGCGCCGTTCTCCCTCGACGAGGTCGACATCACCCAGGACGACGCGCTGCACCGCCGCTACCTCGAGCGGATCCCGGTCGTCGCACTCGAAAACGAGGAGCTGTTCGACTTCTTCGTCGACGAAGCGGCGCTGGAGGCCAGGCTCTATCGTTGCCGGAGATGAGCTTCGGCGACATCGCGACCCGCGGTGAAGGCGCAGCGCACGGAGACGGAACCATCGGACCACTGTCCGACCGGCTTTCGCTTGGCGTCGCCGCGCGCCTCTCCCGGTACCTCCAAGTCCTCACGCAGGCGCGCAAGATGGGCAAGGAGACGATCTCGTCGCAGGAGCTGAGCGAGTACACGCACGTGAACTCGACGCAGATCCGCCGCGACCTCTCCGGCTTCGGCAAGTTCGGCAAACGCGGGGTCGGCTACAACGTCGACTCGCTGGTCTCCCAGATCCGCAAGATCCTGCGCACCAGCGGGCAGCACAACATCGCGCTCTTCGGCGCCGGCCACCTCGGCCGCGCGATCGCCTCCTCGGACATCTTCGCCGACCACGGCTTCCGCGTCGTGGCCATGTTCGACACCGACCGCAGCAAGGTCGGAGAGGAGATCAACGGCGTCAAGGTCCGCCACACGGACGATGTGCAGGCGGTCGTGGAGGAGGAGGACATCGTCGTCGGCGTGCTCGCAGTGCCCACGGCAGCCGCCCAGGAGCTGGCCGATCGCCTCGTCGACGCGGGCGTGAAGATCATCTTCAACTACTCTGAGGCTCTTCTACAGGTCCCACCCGAGGTGACCGTGCACACGTCCAGCCCCGCGGTCGACCTCCTCTACGCGCTCTACTTCTACCTCACCTAGAACGACTTGATCGACCTCGCCGCTGCGCGCGAGACCTTCGAGCGCTCCCAGGACCTCACGGTCGGGATCGAGGAGGAATACGCGCTCCTCCATCCCGAGACCCTCGAGCTCATCCCGCGCTTCGAGGAGCTGCGCGACGCCGGCGCCCACGACCCCGTGCTGGCCGACTCGATCGCCGGCGAGCTGATCTCCTCGGAGATCGAGATCCGGTCCGGGCGGGGCGAGGACTTCACGGACGCGCGCGCGAAGCAGCAGGAGGCCCGCCGGCGCCTGTTCCGCCTGGCCGACGCGCACGGCGTCAAGCTCGGCTCCACCGGCACCCATCCGCTGTCGGACTACCGCGAGCAGCACATCATCGACACGCCGCACTACCACCGCGTCGAGGAGGGCCTCAAGTACGTCGCCTGGCGGAACAACACGTTCGCCCACCAGGTCCACGTCGGCGTCCAGGGCGCCGACCGCGCGGTCAAGGTCTGCGACCGGCTGCGGCCGGTGCTGCCCACGCTGCTGGCCGTCTCCGCCAACTCGCCGTACGTCGACCGGATCGACTCCGGCCTGCACTCCGCACGAACGCAGATCTTCACCAAGTCGTTCCCCCGCTGCGGGGTCCCGGACGCGTTCGGCGGCTGGGACGCGTGGTCCGACTACGTCGACCTGCTCGTCCGTACCGGGTCGATCGTCGAGTTCACCCAGCTCTGGTGGTCGGTGCGCCCCCACCACGCCTTCGGCACGGTCGAGGTGCGGGTCTGCGACGCCCAGACCACCGCTCCCGAGGCGGACGCGCTCCAGGAGCTGATCGTCGGCTGCGTCGCCCAGGCGCTGCGCGAGATCGACGCCGGGCATGAGCCCCCCGATATTCCGGGGAGACTGATCGAGGAGAACATGTGGCGCGCGATCCGTTACGGACAGGACGGCCGGCTGCTCGACCTCGAGGCGGAGCGGATCGAGGAGTACCCGGCCGCCGAGGCGCTCGACCGCCTGAGGGCCTGGACCGGGGTCGACGTCGTCCTCCCTGAACTCAACGGGGCGCAGCGTCAGCGGCGCATGATCGACGCGGGCGCCGGCCCCTACGACGTGTACGCCAAGTGCGTCGAGGAAGCGAGAGCAACCTATGAGACAGCCGTCTGAAGAGGAGATCCGGGCCCTCGAGGCCGAGATGGCGAAGCTGACCGTCGACGACGTGCTGCTCCAGACGATCGTCACGCTGCTCAACCTCGGTGCCCGCAAGGCCGGGCTGGCCGACGACTCCGAGCCCGACTGGCAGCAGGTCAAGGACGCGATCGACGGTGCCCGCGCCCTGCTGCCGATCGTCGAGCCGCGCCACGGCGAGGCGCTGGCGCCGGTCAAGGACGCGCTGTCGCGGCTCCAGATGGCCTACGTGCAGATGAGCGGCCGGCCGGCCGAGGAGCCGGCAGAGCAGCCCGGTCCGGGCTCCGCCCAGCAGTCCGGCCGGCTTTGGGTGCCGGGAAATCAGTGATGCGGCTTGCTCGCACTCGCAAGCTCGTGCGAGCGCCTTGGATAGACTCCGCCCAGTCAGCGGCGGCCCGCCCGGGCTGCCGCTTCGCTTTTCCTTGATTTCAGAGAGGTTTCCTTGACCGATTTCCTGTCCGACTACGGGGTCGTCGTCGCGCTGGTGTGCGCGGCGCTCGCGATCGCGTACGGGCTGCTGACGACCCGGTCGCTGCTCGCGCTGTCGCCGGGCAACGCCACCATGCAGGCCCTGTCGGCGGCCATCCAGGAGGGCGCGTCCGCGTACCTCCGCCGCCAGTACACGACGATCGGGATCGTCGGCGTCGTCCTCTTCGTCGTGCTCCTCTTCATCCAGGACGCCACCGTCGCGATCGGCTTCGCGATCGGCGGCGCCGCCTCCGCAGCCGCCGGCTTCATCGGCATGAACGTGTCCGTGCGCGCCAACGCCCGCGTCGCCGAGGCGGCGCGCGGCGGCATCGGCAAGGCGCTGGACGTCGCCTTCCGCGGCGGCGCCGTGACCGGCATGCTGGTCGTCGGGCTCGCGCTGATCGGCGTGGCCGCGTACTACGGGATCCTCGTCGGGATCGCCGACGAGACGGAGAAGGAGGCCGTGGACGCGCTCATCGGGCTCGGCTTCGGCGGCTCGCTGATCTCGGTCTTCGCGCGTCTGGGCGGCGGCATCTTCACCAAGGGCGCCGACGTCGGCGCCGACATCGTCGGCAAGATCGAGGCCGGCATCCCCGAGGACGACCCGCGCAACCCGGCCGTGATCGCCGACAACGTCGGCGACAACGTGGGCGACTGCGCCGGCATGGCGGCGGACCTCTTCGAGACGTACGCGGTCACCGCGGTGGCGGTGATGCTGCTCGGCGTCCTCACCTTCGAGCAGGTCGACCAGGTTGCGCTCTACCCGCTCGTCCTCGGCGGCGTCTCGATCGTCGCCTCGATCATCGGCACCTTCGCGGTCAAGTCGCGTACCGGCAACGTCGAGCGCGCGCTCTACCAGGGGATGATCGTCGCCGGCGTGCTCGCCGCGCTGCTCTTCATCCCGGTGACGATGTGGATGATGGACGACCTCTCGTTCATCAGCGGCCGGGGCACGGCGCCGGGCGTGTGGGACATCTACGTCTGCGCGCTGATCGGCCTCGGCGTCACGGCCGCCCTGTTCGTGCTCACCGACTACTACACGTCGACGCGCTTCGGCCCCGTCAAGAGCACGGCCCAGGCGTCGGTCACCGGCCACGCCACGAACATCATCCAGGGCCTCGCCAAGGGCCTCCAGGCGACTGCGCTGCCCGCCCTCGTGATCGTGCTCGGCATCTTCGGGTCCTACGAGCTGGCCGGTGTCTACGGCATCGGCGTGGCCGTCATGGCCCAGCTCTCGCTGACCGGCCTGATCGTGGCGCTCGACGCCTTCGGCCCGATCACCGACAATGCCGGCGGCATCGCCGAGATGGCCGACATGCCCGAGGACGTGCGCAACGTCACCGACCCGCTCGACGCGGTCGGCAACACCACCAAGGCCGTCACCAAGGGGTACGCGATCGGCTCGGCCGCGCTCGCCGCGCTCGTGCTGTTCGCCGCCTTCAAGATCGAGCTCGAGGAGGAGGTCGGCTCGGTCGTCACGTTCGGGATCGACAACCCGGACGTGCTGATCGGCCTGATCCTCGGCGGTGCGATGGTGTACCTGTTCGCCGCGCTCTCGATGGAGGCCGTCGGCCGCGCCGGCCAGGCCGTGGTCGAGGAGGTGCGCCGCCAGTTCCGCGAGCACCCGGGGATCATGGAGGGCACCGAGAAGCCGGAGTACGGCACGTGCGTGGACATCGTCACCCGCGCCGCCCAGCGGGAGATGGTCATCCCGTCGCTGATCCCGATCGTGGTCACCGTCATCGTCGGGCTGCTCTCCAGCCAGGCGCTCGGCGGGCTGCTGATCGGCATCATCGTCGTCGGCCTCTTCATGGCTATCTTCATGACCGCCGGCGGCGGCGCGTGGGACAACGCGAAGAAGCTGATCGAGGACGGCGCCCACGGCGGCAAGGGCTCGGAGGCGCACGCCGCCTCCGTTACCGGCGACACCGTCGGCGACCCGTTCAAGGACACCGCGGGCCCCGCCATCAACCCGATGATCAAGGTGGCGAACATCGTCGCCCTGCTCATCATCCCGCTGATTGCGTGAGAGGAGGCTGTGGCGCGCTGATTAAGGGGTGCGGCTTACTCCCACTCGCAAGCTCGTGGGAGCGCCTTAGTTAGCACGCTACGGTTCCGCCCCGTGGCGCCGAACGAGGCCAGTGCGCTGTTCGACGTGGTCGGCGAGGGGGCGCCGGTCGGTCTCGCGTTCCTCGATTCCGACCTGCGCTTCGTGCGCATCAACGCCGCGCTGGCGGCGATCAACGGCCGGCCGGTGTCCGACCACCTCGGACGCCGGCTGGAGGACGTGCTGCCCGAGATCGCCGCCGAGGTGGTGCCGATCTACCGCCGCGTGCTCGAGACCGGCGAACCGGTGATCGAGCGCGAGGTGACCGGCGAGATGACGGCCAGGGGCGAGCTCCGGCACGTGCTGGCCAGCTGGTTCCCCGTGCAGGTCGACGAGTCGCGGGGCGTCGGCGTCGTGGTCGTCGACATCACGGACCGCAAGGCCGCCGAGCTGCGCCAGGCGATGCTCCTGCGCGCCGGCGAGGTGCTCGACTCGGCGCCCGGCGTCGACGAGCGGCTCGACCGGCTGGCCCGCGTGCTGGTGCCCGAGCTCGCCGACTACGTGAAGATCGAGTTGCTCGAGGGGGCCGGTGGGCGCCGGCCTGTGGCGATCGCCCACAAGGACCCGGAGCGCGAGGCGCTGATGATCGCGTGGCGCGAGCGCGGCACGCTGGGCGAGGCCGATCGGGTCGGCATGGCGACCACGATGGCGAGCGGCGAGGCGAAGCTGACGCCGGAGATCGCCGAGGACGAGCTGGTGCGCTCGGCCCGCGAGCACACCGGCGACGAGGGCGCCGAGCTGATGCGCGCGATCGGCCCGCGGTCGCAGATCGTGGTGCCGCTGCGCGCCCGCGGCCGCGTGCTCGGCGCGCTCTCGCTGACGATGGCCGAGTCCGGCCGCCGCTACTCGGAGGCGGACCTCGACCTCGCGCGCGACCTCGGGCTGCGCGCCGGCCTGGCGGTCGACAACGCGCGGCTGTACGAGGAGGCGCAGGCCCGGGCCGAGCAGCTCGGGGTGCTCTCGCGCACCCTCCAGGAGAGCCTGCTGCCGCGCGCGCTCCCGGCGATCCCAGGCCTCGAGGCGGAGGCCCGCTACCTGCCCGGCGGCGAGGGCACCCTGGTCGGCGGCGACCTCTACGACCTGTTCGGAGTCGACGGCGACTGGGCGTTCGTCGTCGGTGACGTCTGCGGCAAGGGCGCCGAGGCCGCGGCGCTGACCGCGCTCGTCCGGTACACGATCCGCGCCGAGGCGGTCCACAACTCGAGCCCCGGCGAGGTGCTGCGGCTGCTCAACCACGCGATCCTGCGCAGCGACGTCGGCGGCCGCTTCTGCACGGTCCTGCACGGCCGCGTGCGCGTGACCTCGCACGGGGCGCGGCTCGTGGTGGCCGCCGCCGGCCATCCGCCGCCGGTCGTGCTGCGCGCGGGCGGGACCGTGGAGGCCGTGCCGGCATCGGGGAGCCTGCTCGGCGTGCTGGACGAGGTGGCCCCGCTCGACATGCCGGTGGAGCTCGGCCCCGGCGACGCCATCGTCGCGTTCACCGACGGGGTGACCGAGGTGCGGGGCGCCGGCGGGATGTTCGGCGACGAGCGGCTGGCCGCCGTCCTCGCCAAGGGCCGCGGCGAGAGCGCCGACGCGCTCGCCGGCCGGATCGTGCGGGCCGTCCAGGGCTACAAGGGCGACGCGGCGCTCGACGACGTGGCGGTGCTCGTGCTGCGCGTGCCCGCTACCTAGAATCGCGAAGGCATGGCAAGACGCCGACTCGAGGGCCTCGAACGAGTACTCGGGGTCAACGCACTGTTCGCGACGGCGTACGGCAACGTCGGATCGTCGATCTACTACGCCCTGGGGCTCGTCGCCTCGTTCGCGCTCGGCCTCACGCCCGTGGTCTTCGTCATCACCGGGCTCTTCTTCTTCTGGACGGCGGCCACCTACGCCGAGGCGACCGCGATGTACCCGGAAGCCGGCGGCTCGTCGAGCTTCGCCCGCCACGCGTTCAACGAGTTCACGTCTTTCTTCGCGGCGTGGTCGCAGATGCTCAACTACACGATCACCGTCGCGATCTCCGCCTTCTTCGTCCCGCATTACATCGGGGGGTTGTTCTGGGAACCGCTGCGCTCCGCTCCGGGCGACATCATCTTCGGTGCCGCAGTGATCGCCGTCCTGGCAGTCGTCAACGTGGTCGGTGTCAAGGAGTCGGCAGGCGTCAACATCCTGCTCGCGGTCATCGACTTCGCCACTCAGCTGCTCCTCGTCGTCGTCGGCGCGATCCTCGTCCTCTCGCCAGAGACGCTGGTCGAGAACGTCCGGCTCGGCGAGGCCCCCACATGGAAGAACTTCATCCTCGCGATCCCGATCGGCATGATCGCCTACACGGGGATCGAGACGATCTCGAACATGGCGGAGGAGGCCAAGGACGAGCGCCGGACGATCCCGGAAGCCATCAACCGCGTGCGGCTGGCGGTGTACGCGATCTACTTCACCCTCCCGGCTGTGGCGCTCTCGGCGCTGCCCGTAGAGCGAGACACGCAGACCGGTGAGTACGTGACGAAGCTCGGACTGCCGGAGGAGGAGGGCGGCTTCGCGGGCGACCCGATCCTCGGAGTGGTCAAGGAGATCGACCTCGGCCCGCTCCAGTCCCCCGGCGAGGTGTACGTCGGCCTCCTGGCGGCCACGATCCTGTTCATCGCCACCAACGCCGCGCTCATCGGCGTCTCGCGCCTGGTCTACTCGATGGGCATCCACCGGCAGGTGCCCGACGCGCTGCGCCGCCTGCACCCTCGCTTCCGCACACCATGGATCGGGATCCTCGCCTTCGCTGGCGCCGCGATCGTCACACTGCTGCCCGGTCAGGCGGACTTCCTGGGCTACATGTACGCGTTTGGCGCGATGCTGTCGTTCTCGATCGCCCATCTGGCGGTCATCCGCCTCCGGGCCACCCAGCCGGATGCGCACCGCCCCTACCGCGGCCCGTGGAACATCCGCGTGCGCGGCTACGACCTCCCGATGTTCGCCGTCTTCGGCGGCCTCGGCACGTCGATCGCCTTCGTCGTGACCGTGGTCCTTCATCCCGAGGTCGCCGCCGCCGGATTCGGTTGGCTGGTGATCGGGGTGTTGGTCTACGTGGCCTACCGGCGCCGGCAGGCACTCGACTTCACGACGACGGTCAAGGTCGCGATCCCGCAGCCGGTCGTCGACCACGAGGCGGAGTACGACTCGGTGCTGGTGCCGCTCGTCGACGGCCGCTACGACGAGCAGGTCATGGCCACGGCGATCAAGCTGGCGGCCGGCAAGCGTCGCGGGATCCACGTGCTGGCGCTGGTTACGGTCCCCAACTCGCAGCCGATCGACGCGTCGATGCCCGCCGAGGAGGCAATGGCCGACTCGACCGTCGAGCAGGCCAAGATCCAGGGCGGGCGCCGCGTCTCCGGCCACCAGGAGAAGATCCGCGCCGGCCAGGCCGGGCGCCGCATCATCGAGGAGGCGGGAGACATGCGCGCGACGGCGATCGTCATGTCGCTGCCACGCCGCGTGGACGGCGCGTCGCTGTTCGGGAAGACGCTCGAGACCGTGCTGGCCGAGCGCCCGTGCCGCGTGATCATCCAGTCGATGCCCGACGGCGCGCGCGAGCACCGCCGGAGCGGCCTCGAGCGGGCGCTGGTGCAATGAGCGCCGCGACGCAGGTGCTGTCGGCGCTCATGGTCCTCATCGGGCTGGCCATGATCGTCCGCACGCTGGCGGGTGGCGGGGGAGCGGTCGCGCTCGGCCTCCTGCTCGGCGTGCTCTTCGTGGCGGCCGGCGCCGGGCGCCTGTGGGCGGAGCGGCGATGACGCCGCTCGGCAAGTCGCTCGGGGCGCCGGCCCTGTTCGGGATCGTCCAGGGCTTCGTGGCGGCGTCGGTCTACTTCGCCGTCGGGCTCGTCACCCAGCGCGCGCTCGGGTTCACGTGGCTCGTCTTCCTGACCGGCGGGCTGCTGTTCGCCTGCGTCGTCCTCTCCTACGTCGAGGGCGCGTCGCTGCACCAGGAGCGCGGCGGAGCGACCGTGATCGCCCGCTTCGCGTTCAACGAGCTGGTCAGCTTCGTGGCGGGATGGGCGATCTGCCTCGAGTACCTGATCCTGATCGCGATCTGCGCGTTCGGGATCACGGACTACATGGCCGTCTTCTGGAGCGAGCTCGACACCGGCGTCGCGGAGTTCCTGCTCGCCGCCTCGCTCGTCGTGTTCGTCGCCTGGTGGAACGCGCGCGGCTCGGCCGCCCCGACCTACGAGCGCGGCGTGCTCGTCGTCCTCGGCGATCTCGCGCTCCAGCTGCTGATCGTCGGCTTCGGCCTGGCGTACCTGGTCGAGCCCGACCTGCTGACCGATCCGGCGTCGGTGGCCGGCACGCCGTCGTTCGAGGACCTCATGTTCGTGTTCCCGCTCGTGCTGGTCGCCTTCAGCGGGCTCGACGCCTCGTCCGGCCTGGCGGGGCAGGTCGCGATCGGGCGGCGGGGGCTGCGGCGGCTGATCGCGGTACGGATGCTGGCCGCGCTCGTGCCCTACGTGGGGATCGCCGTCGTCGCCTCGGCGACGCTCCCGCTGGAGGCCGGCCGCTGGCTGGAGGCGCCGATGCTCGGCGTGGTCGAGGCCTTCCCCCAGGAGTGGCTGCGCGAGCCGCTGCGCTACGTCGTCGCCGTCTCGGCGGTCGCGATCCTGGCCGGCGGTTGCAGCGCGGCGATGCTCGGCGTCTCGCGGCTGGGGTACTCGCTGGCCCTCAACCGCCAGATCCCCTCGCGCATCGGCTACCTGCACCCCCAGCGCGCGACGCCCGTGGTCATCATCGGCATCGGCGCCGCGCTGGCCGTTCTGCTCCTGCTGACCGCCGACCTGGAGTTCCTGCTCGGCATCTCCGCGTTCGGCGCGACGGCCGCGTTCACGCTCGTCTGCCTGTCGGTCTGCCGGCTGCGCTGGCGCGAGCCGGACCGCGACCGGCCGTACCGCATGCCGCTCAACGTCCAGCTGCGCGGCGGCTCGCTACCGGTCCCCGCCGCCCTCGGCGCCGCGATCTCGGGCGCCGCCTTCATCAGCGTGCTGTCGTTCCACGGCGGCGCCCGCTGGGTCGGCCTCGGGTGGATGGCGTTCGGCGTGTTCGTCTACGTCTACTACCGGCTCAGCGAGGACAAGCCGCTGCTCAAGCGCATCACGGTGCCCGAGCGAGTGCTCACACGGCGGCGCGCCGAGGCCGAGTACGGCTCGATCCTGGTGCCGGTCTTCGGGACGCCGCTCGACGACGACATCGTGCAGACGGCCGGCCGGCTCGCCGCCGAGGAGGACCCCGAGTTCGCCGAGGGCGGCGCGGTGATCGAGGCGCTGTGGGTCTTCGAGGTGCCGATGGCGCTCCCGCTCGACACCCCGGTGCCCGACGCGGAGCTCAAGCGCGCCCGTGGCGCGCTCGCGCGCGCGAAGGCGGTGGGGGAGGAGTACGAGGGCGTCGAGGTGGCGACGGCCGTCGTGCGCGCCCGGCGGGCGGGCGAGGCGATCGTGCGCGAGGCCAAGCGCCGCGGCGTGGAGGCGATCGTGCTCGCCGCCGAGGAACCCGTGCGCACGCGCGGCGGCGTGCTCTTCGGCGGCAAGGAGGGCCTGCGGGACACCTACGTCGGCGAGACGACGCGCTACGTCGTCACGAAGGCGCCCTGCCGCGTGGTGCTCACGGCGCCGCCCGCGGAGGGCCCCGACCCGACGCGCGTGGCCGACGCCCCGGTCGAGGTCCCCGCCGGTCATCTGCCGGTACCCGACCGCTAGAGTCCGCGCGAATGTTCGTCCTCGTGGTCGGAGCGGGCCGGGTGGGTTCCTCGGTCGCCACCAAGGCCCTGCAAAACGGGCACACCGTGTCCGTGCTCGACGAGGACCCGCTCTCGCACGAACGGCTCGACGTCGAGCTCGGGCAGTCGTGGGAGGAGGCCGGCGGGCGCTTCACGATCGGGACCGCGCTGGAGATGGACGCTCTGGTCGAGGCCGGTATCGACCACGCCGACGTCTTCATCGCCTCGACCAACGGCGACAACACGAATCTCGTGGTCTCGCAGATCGCGCACCGGCGGTTCGACGTCCCGCGGGTGATCGCCCGCGTGCTCGACCCGCGGCGCGCCGCCTGGTACGCCGAGCAGGGCCTCCAGACGATCTGCCCCACGCAGATCGCGATCGAGCAACTCGAGCAGGCAGCCTTCGCCGAGGCGTAAGTGGCCGGGCTGTACGTGATCATCGCCGGTGCGGGCAAGGTCGGCTGGAACCTCGCGCGCGAGCTGATCGAGAAGGACCACGAGGTGACCGTGCTCGAGCAGGACCGTCGCCGCTACCTGACCGTCGAGCAGGAGCTCGAGCACGCCGTCCAGTACGGCGACGCCACCGAGCTGTGGGTGCTCGAGCGGGCCGGCATCCAGCGCGCCGACCTCGTCGTAGCGGTGACCGGCGACGACGAGGACAACCTGCTGATCTGCCAGGTCGCCAAGGAGAAGTACCTCTGCGAGCGGATCATCGCCCGCGTCAACAACCCGCGGAACCTCGAGCACTTCAAGCTCATGGGGATCCAGCCGGCCGTGTCGGCGACCGACCTGATCCTGCGCCTGATCGAGCACGAGGTGCCGCGCTACGGGCTCGTGCACCTGCTCGACCTCCCCGAGGAGCGGCTGGAGATCATCGAGCTCGTGGTCTCCGACGGCGCGCCGGCGGCCGGCAACCGCGTGGCCGAGCTGTCGCTGCCCGACGGGGCGCTGGTCATCTCCGTGCTGCGCGACGGCAGCGGCTTCGTGCCCAAGGCCGACACCGTGGTCGAGGCCGGCGACGAGGTGCTCGTGGTGCTCGACCCCGGGCTCGAGGACGACATCACGCGCGAGTTCGTGGGCGAGGACGGCAGTGGCTGACGCCGACGTCCTGATCGTCGGCGCGGGCGCGGCCGGTTCGGCGTGTGCCGAGGGGCTCGCGGAGGCCGGCTTCGACGGCTCCGTCGTGGTCGTCGGCCGTGACGTCGACCCGCCGTACGACCGCCCGATGTGCTCGAAGGACTACCTGCGCGGCGAGGTCTCGCGCGAGGAGACGTACCTCGACGTGCCCGGCGACTGCGACCTGCGCATCCGCACGAGCGTGATGAAGCTCGACCCGGCGGCGCGCACGGCGAAGCTGTCGGCCGGCGGCGAGCTGAGCTTCGGGCAGGCCGTCCTCGCCACCGGCGCCAACGTGCGCCGGCTGCGGGTCGACGGCGCCGACCTCGAGGGCATCCACTACCTGCGGGCGCTCGGCAATGCCGACGCCATCCGGGCCGACGCGCAGGACGCGGAGCGCGTCGTGCTCGTCGGTGGCTCCTACATCGCGTGCGAGGTGGCAGCCTCGCTGACCGTCCAGGGCACGCGGTGCACGCTGCTGATGCCGGAGGCCGGGCCGCTCTCGCTCGGCTTCGGCCCCACCGCGGGAGCCTTCTTCGCCGGCGTGCTGCGCGACCACGGGGTCGACTGGGTCGCGGGGGAGAGCCTGGGGCGGTTCGAGGGCGACGGCGGGCGCGTGTCCCGGGTCGTCACCGAGTCGGGCCGCGTGCTCGACGCCGACATGGTGGTGATGGGCACGGGCGCGGCGCCCGACGTCATGCTCGCCCGGGCGGCCGGCCTCGAGCTGGGGGAGACGGGCGGCGTCGCCTGCTCGGCGACGCTCGAGACGTCGGCCGAGGGGATCTGGGCGGCGGGCGACGCGTGCGAGTACGACTCCGTCGTCCACCGCCGGCGCGTGCGGATCGAGCACTGGGAGGTCGCCCGCGCCCAAGGCGCCGCGGTCGCCCGCTACCTCCAGGGCGCGCGCGAGCCGTACGACGAGGTCCCGTACTTCTGGTCCGACCTCGTCGACTGGTGCACGCTCGAGTACGTCGGCCCCGCCGCGGAGTGGGACGAGGAGGTCGTGCGAGGCTCGCTCGAGGACGGCGAGTTCACGATCTACTACCTCGCCGACGGGTGCGTCGGCGGGGCGCTCACCGTCGGCCGCTCGGACGACCTCGACCGCGCGCGGGAGCTGATGCGGTCGGGTGAGCCGGTGGCGGCCGGCGACCTGTAGCGGCGGCTAGACCGTCGCGCGGCCCGGCTCCGCGACCGGCTCGACGGCCTCGGCCGGACGCCTGAGCAGCAGCCAGCTGCCGTCGCGCCGCCGCGCGACGTCGCCGCGGGCGATGAGCTGGCCGAGCGCGGTGGTGACGGTCGGGCGGCGGGCGCCGATCATGCCGGCCAGCGTGCGGTGCGGGAGGCTGAGGTTGACGAGCACGCCGTCGGGGACGACCCGGCCCCAGCGCTCGGCGAGGCACCAGAGCAGCGCCAGCAGCCGGTCGTCGACGCGATGCAGGTGGCCGATGGCCTGCATGACCACGAGCCGCTCGGCGCGGCGGGCGGCCCGCTCCACCAGCAGGGCGAAGATCTCCGGCCACTGGGCGGCACGGACGGCCAGCGGGTGGTCGATGACCGCGAAGCGCGCGTCGGTGAGCGCGTCCCAGCGCACCCGGCGGGGGAGCAGCACGTCGGCGCCGCGGTCGTCCCATGCCCGCAGGAGGTCGCCTGGACCGAGGAGCTCGGCGGTCGGGTGCTCGCCGAGCGAGGCCTCGCGGACGAGCAGCCCGTCGAGCACGAGCAGGCCGATCGGCTCGCCGTCCTCGGTGGTCAGCGCGCTCGCCGGGCACCAGGGACCGCGCTTGGTCTCCACGACGCGCGCGTAGAGACGCGACGAGATCTCGCGCATCCGGTTCGGGTCAATGCCCCGGGCCAGCTCGGGATCGGCCTGGAGCAGCTGTACGAAGCCCTCTGGCATGCGGTAAGTCGGCGGCGGGCTCCTCGGGCTGCCGCTCTAACCAGCACGGTAGCGCCGGACGGCTCCGAAAGGAAGTCGATTGCTGAGCGACGTCGCAGCGCGGGCCCTCTCCTATACTGGCCACCGCCCATTGCCGGGTGGTGTAATTGGCAGCACGCCAGATTCTGGCTCTGGTAGTTGGGGTTCGAGTCCCTGCCCGGCAGCTTCGCCATGCCCCGGGTCCTGCTCGCTCTGCTGCTGCTCCTCGCGCTGGCCGGCGGGCTCGCCGCCTGCGGCGGCGACGACGACGCGTCGGGCGAGTCGGCGGCGACGCCGATCCCCGTGCCGCAGGACCCCGAGGCCGACATCCGGCGCATCGTCGAGGGCCTCGGCAAGGACACGTCCAGCAAGCCGGAGATCGCCGCCCCGGAGGGCTCGCCGCCCGCCGAGCTCGAGAAGCGCGACATCGTGCCCGGCAAGGGGCCCAAGGCCAGGAAGGGCGACAACCTGGCCATGCAGTACGTCGGCGTGTCGTGGTCGACCGGCGAGCAGTTCGACGCCTCGTGGGATCGAGGCAAGGAGCCGTTCACCTTCGAGCTCGGGGCCGGCGGCGTGATCCCCGGCTGGGACGAGGGGCTCGTCGGGATGCGCGAGGGCGGGCGGCGCCTGCTGGTGATCCCCGCCGCCAAGGGCTACGGGCCGCAGGGCCAGCCGCCCGACATCGGCCCCAACGAGACGCTGATCTTCGTCGTCGACCTGAAGAAGATCGCCTAGGCCGCGGCCTGCTCGGCCCAGTCGCGGTAGAGGCGCCAGTAGGCGCCCTCGGCCGCGAGCAGCTCGTCGTGCGTGCCCTGCTCGACGACGCGCCCGTGGTCGAGCACCACGATCCGGCCGGCGGTGCGGATCGTCGACAGGCGGTGGGCGATGACGATCGCCGTGCGGCCCGCGAGCAGGCGCCGCAGGCCGGCCTCGATCCGGCCCTCGGTGTGGATGTCGACGTTGGCGGTCGCCTCGTCGAGCACGAGGATGCGCGGGTCGGCGATCAGCGCGCGGGCGAAGGCGACGAGCTGGCGCTGGCCGGCGGAGAGCTGGATGCCGCGCTCGCCGATCTCGGTGTCGTAGCCGTGCTCGAGCGCGGCGATGAAGTCGTGGGCGTGCACGGCGCGGGCGGCGGCCTCGACCTCCTCCTGCGTCGCGTCGGGCCGCCCGAAGGCGATGTTCTCGCCGATCGTCCCGCTGAACAGGAACGCCTCCTGGGGGACGATGCCCATCTGCGACCGCAGCGACTGCACGGCGACATCGCGCAGGTCGTGGCCGTCGACGAGCACGCGCCCCTCCGTCGGGTCGTAGAAGCGCGCCACGAGCTTCGCGAACGTCGACTTGCCGGCGCCGGTCTCGCCGACCAGCGCGACGGTCTGGCCGGGCGGGACATGGAGGTCGACGGCCGCGAGTGCGGGGTTGGCGGGATCCTTCCCATAGGAGAAGGTCACGCCGTCGAAGTCGATCTCGCCGCGCAGGCGCTCGAGCCGCACGGCGCCCGGCCGGTCGCGCAGGTCGGGCTCCTCGTCGAGCAGCTCGAAGATCTTGTCGAGCGCCGCCATCCCCGCCTGGTAGGTCGTGTAGAACTGCGACAGCGACTGGATCGGGTCGAAGAAGTTGCTCAGCGCGGCGATGAACGCCACCAGCACGCCGATCGTGATCGCCCCGTCGACCGCCTGAAGCCCGCCGTAGAGGAGGATCCCGGCGGTCGCCACGGCGGACAGCAGCTCGACCGCCGGGAAGTAGCCGGCGTTGAGGTAGACGGTCTTCATGTTCGCCGCGTAGTTGTCCTCGTTGAGCGCCGCGAAGCGGTCGAGATGGCGGCGCTCCTGGCCGAAGCTGCGGACCACCCGCACGCCCGAGAGGGTCTCCTGGAGATAGGCGGTGATGGCCGCCACCTTCTCCCGCGTCGCCCGGTACGCGTTGGCCGAGACGATCCGGAAGGCGAGCGAGCCGAGCGCCAGCAGCGGGAAGACGAGGAACGTGAGCAGCGCCAGCTCGGCGTCGAGGACGAACAGGATGATCGCCGTGCCGACCAGCGTCAGCGTGGAGCCGAACAGCGTCACCACGCCGTCCGAGACCAGCTGGTCGAGCGCCTGCACGTCGTTGGTGAGCCGCGAGATGATGACCCCGGCCTGGCGGCGCGAGTAGAAGCCGACCGACAGCGTCTGGAGGTGGGCGAAGAGCTGGATCCGCAGGTCCTGGAGCACGCGCTGGCCGACCCAGCCGACGAGGTAGGTCTGCGCGTAGGTCGCCGCCCAGTAGATGAGCGCGCTGGCCAGGAACGCGACGACGACCCAGGTCAGCACCGTGAGGTCGCCGGGCCCGATCCCCTCGTCGATGGCGAGCTTCGCCAGCGGCGGCGGGGCCAGGGCAGCGGCTGTGCCGAGCAGCAGCGTGACGAACATGAGGAGCGTGCGCCCGCGGTAGGGGCGCAGGAGCACGAGCAGGCCGCGCAGCTTGCGCCCGCGCCCGCCGGTCGCGCGCCAGCGCGCCACGATGTCGTCGCGGCGAGCGCTCACAGACCTGCCACCGCCTCTCGCGGCTTGCGGTTGAGGAAGACCTGGTCGGGCAGGCCCTTCTCGGCGATCTCCGCGTACAGCGGGCTGCGGTCGAGCAGCTCCGCGTGCGTGCCGCGCGCGGCGACCCGGCCGCCTTCGAGCACGACGATGTCGTCGGCCAGTGCGATCGTCGACAGCCGGTGGGCGATCACGAACGTCGTCCGGCCTGCCATCACCTCCCGCAGGGCGACCTTGATCGCCTGCTCGGTCGAGGCGTCGACCGAGCTGGTGGCGTCGTCGAGGATGAGGATGCGGGGGTCGGCGAGCAGCGCGCGGGCGATCGCGATCCGCTGGCGCTGGCCGCCGGAGAGGGTGAGCCCGCGCTCGCCAACGCGGGTGTCGTAGCCGTACGGCAGTTCGGCGATGAAGTCGGCCGCCTGCGCGCGCTCGGCCGCGCGCTCGATCTCCTCCCGCGACGCGTCCGGCCGCCCGTAGGCGATGTTCTCGGCCACGCTCGCCGAGAACAGGAACGGGTCGTCGTCGACGACCGCGATCGAGCGCCGCAGCGACGGCGGGTCGACCTCGCGGACGTCGGCGCCGTCGATCAGCACGGCGCCCTCGGTGACGTCGTAGAGCCGGCCCAGCAGCTGGACGAGCGTCGTCTTGCCGGAGCCGGTGGCGCCGACCAGCGCCACGGTCGTGCCCGCGTCGACCACGAGGTCGACGTCGCGCAGCGCGGCCGCCGGCGCGCCTTCGTGCGCGAACGACACGTCGCGCAGCTCGACCCGCCCGTTCCCCTCCGGCAGCGGCGGAGCTCCCTCGGCCGCCACGATCCGCGGCTCGCGGTCGAGCAGCTGGAAGATGCGCGCGCCCGACGCCGTGGCCCGCTGGGCCAGCCCGAGCGCGATGCCGAGCTGGCGCATCGGGCCGATCAGCATCAGCAGGTACGCGTAGAAGGCCGTGAAGTCGCCCAGCGTGAGGGAGCCCCGCACCACCTGGCGCCCGCCGACCAGCAGCACGACGGCGAGCCCGAGGTTGGGCAGGAAGCCGATGAACGGGTTGTAGAAGGCGCGCAGGCGGGTGGCGATCATCGACTGGTCGAACACCCGCGCGACGGAGCCGCGGAAGCGCCCAAGCTGGCGCTCCTCGGCCGCGAACGCCTTCACGACCCGCACGCCGGAGACGTTCTCTTCGACGTCGGCGGTCAGCTCGGCGATCCGCTGCTGGACCTCCTGGAGCGCCGGCCGCGAGCGCCGCCCGTAGCGCGCCGCGACGAGCACCACGAACGGCACCGGCAGCAGGGCGAGCGCCGCCAGGCCCGGCTGGAGCAGGAACATCGCCACCGACGCGAGGAGGATCGTCAGCGCGCTCTGGAGGATGAACACCAGCCCGTAGCCGAGGAAGAAGCGCACGCTGTTGAGGTCGACGGTCGCGCGCGACATCAGCTGGCCGGTCTGCTGGCGCGCGAAGAACCCCAGCTCGAGCGCCTGGAGGTGCTCGTACATGAGGTTGCGCAGGTTCAGCTCGACGCCCAGGGACACGCGCCCCGCCACGAGGCGGCGGGCGACGGAGAGGACCAGCCGCGCGAGCGCCGCGAGGACCACCACGCCCGCGTACAGGCGGACGCCGTCGCGGTCGCCGCGGGTCACGGCGTCGACGCCGCGGCCGGTCAGCCACGGGATCGCGACGGTCGCCGTCATCGCCAGGGCGGCGAGCGCCAGCGACCACGCGGCGCCGGCCCGGAAGGGGCGCAGGAAGCCGAGCAGCCGGACGAAGATGTTCACCGCGAACACGATACGTATGCGACACTCGCGCGCTGCATGGCAGACGACGCGATCTCCCTCCGCAACCGCTTCGCCATGGTCAAGGGCGCCTGGGACGAGCACCTGCGCGGCGTCCCTCTCCCGTCGCTGGGCGAGGGCACGGCCGAGGAGAAGATCGAGCGCCTCGAGCTGGCGCTCGTGGACGAGATGCGCTCGCGCGCGACGCCCGAGACGGCCGAGCAGGTGGCCGACGCGATGTGGGGCCTCGTGCACAACCGCGGCGACGGCGACCCGGTCAAGCAGCGCGTGACGCACCACCACGAAGACCTGGCGCGTCTGGGCCATCGCGGCCTGCGGTGAGCCGCACTGAAGCCGGCCTGTGCGACCGCTGCGCGCACCAGCGGCTCGTCCACACCACCCGTGGCTCGACGTTCTCGCTCTGCGAGCGCCACCGGACCGAGCCCGAGCGCTACGCCAAGTACCCGCCGCTGCCGGTCGCGGTCTGCCCCGGGTTCGAGCCCCGTCAGGAGACCTTGTCGGGCTCGACCAGGACGAGGTAGCTCTGGTCGGCCTTCAGCGGCTGCACCGAGGCGAGGAAGAGGTTGCGCAGTGTCAGGTCGTCGATCCGCTTTCCCTCGCGCTTGGTGAGGGCCTTCGGGCGCGGCGGCTCGCCGGGGAGCGTGCGGGAGAGCGGGACCTGGAGGCGGCTCAGGAGGTCGCCGGGGCGGTAGAACACCGCGCGCGTCTGCACCGCACCGCTGCTCGACCGCGACTCGGACGTCGTGGACGCCGCCGGGGGCATCAGCACCGCGACCATCGTCACGTCCTCGAGGTAGCGGAACGAGTAGAGCGCCAGCTCGAGCGCCTCGCGCTGGAGCAGCTGGCCGCGCGCCTGGCTGGCCTTCCCCGGCAGCGCGCCGTTGGGGCCCAGCCCGTTGAGCACGTAGAGCAGCCCGTCGCCCTCCAGGAACCGCAGCTCCCCGCCCTTCGGCCGCACGGCGACTCCCAGCGGCGAGCCCTGGAGCTCGAGCGCCGAGCTGCGCACCTGCACGAGCTGGTCGCCGTCGTCGTGCCGGTACTGGAGGCCAACGTGCGCCGCGATGTCGGACGCCCCGTCGACCATGCTGGTCGTCGACGGCTTCCAGCTCGACCAGTCCTCGGCCAGTCGCGGGCCCTCGTCGCCGGGGGCGGCGATGAGCACGACGCCGAGCGCGGCGGCGCACAGCGCGATCCCGGCCAGCGCGCCGAACACGAACCCGAAGCGGCCGCGGAACGGGGCGGGCTGGCGCAGCGCCGGGTCGCCCTGCGCGGTGAGCCGCGTCGCCTCCTCGAGATGCTCGGTGGCCGCCGGCTCGGACGGCTGGTCGGGCGGCGGGCGGCCGGCCGGGGAGGGCGGCGGGATCAGATCGCGGGCCATGCCGCCTCGTCCAGGAGGTCGATCTCCGGCTTGGCGAGCCGCGCGTCGTCGAGCAGGCGCGTGACCTCGTCTCCGTAGAGCTCCTTGGCCGAGATCAGGTGGCTCGCGACGTAATCGGTGCCCTCGCGGTTCTGGACCACCGTCTGGTAGGCGACGACGAAGCACTGTCCGAGCAGGGCGGCGACGAGCGGGCGCTTCTGGGCGTCGTTCAGCGTGGCCGCGAACGGGTTCTCGTCCATCACCCCTCCGCCCGAGCGGTTCATGATCTGGTAGCCGATGCGCTCGAAGCGCTCGCGGATCCGCTTCTCGGTCGCCTCGCGCTCCTCGGTGTCCTCGATCCGGTCGCTGAGGTCTACGGGCGCCGGTCCCATCGCCCGGAAGCCGACCATCAGCGCGGCGCGCGAGGTGACCGAGCCGACGTCGCCGGTCACGCCCGTCGTGTTCTGCCCGTAGAAGACGTGCTCGGCCGCCATCGCGCCGAGGCCCCAGATCAGGTCGCCGACCTCCTCCGAGCGCCAGTGGCCGAAGCGGTCCTCGATCTCCATCGCCTGGTGGTGGCCGCCCGACGAGCCGCGCTTGCGGATCGACAGCCGGGTCGAGAGCCGGTTCTCCATGAACAGGTGGCCGCAGACGGCGTGGCCGGCCTCGTGGATCGCCGTCGCGCGCTCCTCGTGCTTCGGGTACGGCTGGCCGATGGCGACGCCCGACTCGACGGTGGTCATCGCCTCCACCAGATCGACGCGGCTGAAGCGCTCCCGGCCCTCTGCGTGGGCATAGGTGAGGGCGAGCGAGCACGCCTGGTCGATCATGGCCGGCGAGTAGCCGTTGGTGATCCGCGCCAGCTCGTCGCGCTTGTCCGGCGTGTCGAGCTCGGGCTCGTGCGCGACCTTGTTCAGGTAGAGGTCGAAGATGTCGCGCCGGTCCTCCCACGTGGGCGTGCGGAAGTAGATGTGGCGGCCCATCCGGCCGGGGCGGGTGAGCGCCGGGTCGAGCTGCTCGAGCGCGACGTTGCAGGCCCCGATGAAGTAGATCTGCTCCTGCCGCGGCCGCGGCGGGCGCAGGCGCAGCTTGAGCCGGCCGATCCGCTGCGGCACGACGTACAGCGCGTCGAGGAACGTGTTGAAGCGGCGCGTGAAGAACTTCTTGGTCATCGGCGGCTCGTCGATGCCGTCCATGACCACGAGCAGCTGGTTGAGCGCGAGCCCGCCGCCCATGCCGCCGCCCATCATCGGGATCATGTTCCGCAGCTTGTCGTAGAACGCGGGGTAGATCCGGCCGGGCGGCTCGGCCCGCATGGCGAACATGCGCTCCCGCCACGCGGCGGTCTCCAGCACGAGGTCGCCGTCGGCGGTCAGCGCGCCGTCGCGGCCGTAGAACAGGTGGTCGTGGATGCTGGGGATGGCGGTCGGGGTGGGCGAGAAGCCCGAGCCGAGGGCCTGCCGGCGCCGTCCGACGGCGTCGATCTCGTCGATGAAGACGATGCACTGGCCACCCCACTTGGCCGCGAGGCGCTTGGCCTTGAACGCGAGGAAGCGCACGAGCACGGCATCCATGCCGATGAAGGTCTGCGCGAAGCCCGAGCCGGGGATCGTCACGAACGGGCAGTTGAACGACGTCGCGATGCCCTTCGAGAGCATCGTCTTGCCGGTCCCGGGAGCGCCGAGGAAGAGCACGCCGCGCTCGCGCTTGCCGCCCGCCTTCTCGAACTCCTCGCCCGACTGCCAGAGCGAGACCACGCGCGTGATCTCCTCCTTCGCCTCCGCCTGGCCGCGGACGTCGGCCATCTTCACGCCCCAGTCCGCGTCACCCGGCTCGTAGCCCTTGATCTGGCCGAGGCCGAGGGCCAGCATCGGCCCGAAGAGGATCAGGAAGTTGGCGAAGAAGAGGATCGTGATGATCGGCAGGTAGGCGAGCATGATCGGCGCGAACGACGCCGCCACGTCGCCGAGCGTGCGCAGGCCGCCGATGAACGACGAGTCGCTTCCGTCGATCGCGTTGAAGGCCATCGCGATCAGCGTCAGCGTGGTGATCACCACGAGCAGCCAGGTGATCCGCCGGTACCGGCGCCGCCAGTACCACAGCCGCCGCCGCGACACGATGTCCTCGGCCCGCAGCTCGCGCTCGGCGCCGTACAGCGACGGCGCCGGGATCAGCTTGTGGGCGAGCACGTCGATCAGCCCGCGGAACGCGGCGACGCCGAGCAGCGTGCCGACGAGCGCCCACGCGAGCGGCCACTCGGCCCGGTCGTAGAGGGCGACGAACAGCGCCGGCGAGGTGACGATCGCGACGACCGTCGCGACGCGGCCGAGCCGCCGCCACTCGCGTGCGAGCGCGACGCTGTGTTCGTTCACCCGGCGGCTCACGAGCCGATTCTAGTTCCTGCTCAGGCCCTCCACTTGATCGAGCAGCCGCGCGCCGGCGTCTCGGCGCGCGCGACCTCGTTCCCCTCCAGCACGGCGTCGAGCGCGCCGCGCAACCAGGCGGCATCCTGGCCCGGGTCCTGGTGGTCGGCGTCCGGCGCGCCGCGGTACACCAGGCGCTGCTCCCCGTCGAGCACGAACACGTGCGGGGTGCGCTCGGCGCCCAGCGCGCGGGCGACGTCCTGCGACTCGTCGTAGGCATAGGGGATCGGCCAGTCCTGCTCGCGCACGAACTGCGCCATGCGGTCGGGCGCGTCGGCCGGGTAGCGCTCGGCGTCGTTCGAGGAGATGGCGAGGAAGCGCACCCCGCGCGGGGCGTAGTCCTCGGCCACCGCGCGCAGGCGCGGGTTCCAGGCGATCACGTAGGGGCAGTGGTTGCAGGTCTGGAGCAGCACGGTCGCGGGCGGCGCCTCGGCGGCGGGAACGGTGTGCTCGGCGCCCTCGGTGTCGGTCAGCGTGAAGGCCGGGACAGGGTCCCCGATCTGGAAGTCAGCCATCGAGGGATGATTGCGCGGCCAGCACGCGGGCGGCCGAGGCGCGCACGCGATCCCGGAACGCCGGGTCCTCGCGCGCGCGGGCGAGCAGGGCGTGGAACACGCGGCTGTACGAGCCGCGCCCCGTCGTGAGGATCAGGTCCACGCCGGCCTGCGCCGACGCGACCGCCGCTTCCTCGACGTCGGCCACGGCCTGGACGGCGGCGGCCTCGAGCGAGTCGGTCATCACGACGCCGTCGTAGCCGAGCTCGTCGCGCAGGAGCTCTTCGATGACGGCCGGCGACTGCGAGGCGATGCGGGTCTCGTCGAGCGCCGGGTAGGTCGCGTGGGAGGCCATCACGAACTGGGTGCCGGCCTCGACCGCCCAGACGAACGGCGCGAGGTCGTCGTCGAGCTGGTCGCGGGTGCGCTCGATCGTGGACGGCCCGTCGTCGGTGTTGACCGTGGCGCCGCCGAGGCCGGGGAAGTGCTTGACGGTGGTGGCCACGCCGGCCTCCTGCCAGCCCGCGATCGACTCGGCGACCGCCGCCGTCGCCGCGTCCGGGTCTGACGTGAAGGCACGTCCGGCAAGGGCGGAGCCGTCGACGCTGGGGAGGTCGGCGACCGGCGCCAGCGTGACGTTGACGCCGGCGGCGGCCAGGGCCCGCCCGGCGTCGGCGGCGTCCTCGCGCACGGTGCCGGACGCCTGCTGCTCGGGCGCCGAGCGCTCGGGCGGCGCCCACGGCAGGATCCGTACCTCGCCGCCCTCCTGATCCACGCAAACCAGCGGCTCGAGGTCGCCGGACGCCTCACGCAGGGCGGCGGTGAGCGCCTGCACCTGTGCTTCGCCGGTCACGTTGTCGGCGAACAGGATCACGCCGGCCACGCGACGGCGTCGCAGCGCCTCCCGCACGTAGCCCGGCACCTCGGTCCCCGCGAAGCGGAGGATGACCATCCGGCCGACCTGCTGGGCGAGCGAGAGGCGGTCGACGGCCTCCGGTGGCGGGGTGGCGGCGGCGGACGGCTCCGGCGCGCGGGGCGCCGGGGCGGACGCGGGCTCCTCGCCGCCGCGAGCGCCGATCGCGGCCCCGATCGCGAACGCCGCGACGGCTGCCGCGGCGACCCGCAGGCGGCGCTGACGCACACGCGCTCGTTCCGTCCCCATGCACGCCGATGATGGCGAAGCGGTAGGCGGACCCCGACACGGGGTATTGTCGGTCAGATCACTAACACAAGGGGAAAGCGATGCGAGGCCTGGGGCTGACCATCGAGCCACTCGCAGGCGGCGCGGTGCGCGTAGCGCTCCGTGGTGAGCTGGACCTCGAGCACGCGTACACGTTCGACGAAGAGCTCAAGCGGGTGGAGGGCGCTCGGCCGTCGTGCCTTGTGCTCGATCTCCGTGGTCTCACCTTCCTCGACTCGTGCGGCCTCGCCCGGCTGCTCGCCGCGCGGCGGCGCGCGAAGCGCGAGCGGCGCCGGCTGCTGCTGGTCCGCGGCGGCCCCGCGGTCTCCCGACTGCTCGCCATCACGGCGGTCGGCGACCAGTTCGAGCAGGTGTCCGACCTGCCGGAGGAGATGCGTCCGCCGGCCGGCCTGGCGAGCCAGGTCTAGCCGCAGTCGCGTCAGGCCACCGCCGCGCGGCGGCGCGGCCACTGCGCGACCGCGAGGCCGCACGCGACGAGCAGCGCCCCGGCCACGGCGGCCACGGTGACCCGCTCGTCGTAGAGCGCGGCGCCGAACGCGAGCGCCCCGAAGGGCAGCAGCAGCGTGATGTAGGACATCGTCACGGCGGGCAGCTCGCGCAGGAGGATCGTCAGGGTCACGAAGGTCAGCGCCGACCCGATCGCCGCCAGGTACGCGATCGACCCCACGGCCTGTCCGGTCCAGGCCGCGCTCGCCCAGTCCTCGCTGGGCGCCGACGCGACCAGCAGCAGCAGGCCGCCGCCCAGCATCGCCCAGCCGTTGAGCACCACCGCGTCGAGCGCCGCACCGCGCCGCTTGATCGCCACGTTGCCGACGGCGCTGGCCAGCGGCGCCAGCGCGCACGCGATCGCGGCGAGCAGCGCCCACTCCGCGTCCCCGAGCGCCAGCGACTCCCCGAACGCGAGCGCCAGCCCGCCGATCGCCACGGCGATCCCGGCCAGCAGCCGCGGATGGAGCGGCTCGTCGGCCAGGGCGAGCGACGCGATCGTCGCCGAGTACAGCGGCATGACCCCGAACAGCACGGCCGCCAGCCCCGACGGCACGTACTGCTCACCCCAGTAGATGAGCCCGTAGGCGGCGGCGAAGGGAAGCGTGCCGAGGATCGCCGCGAGCGCGACGTCGGTCCGCAGCGACCGCCCCAGCAGCCGCGCGGCGACCAGCAGCCCAGCCCCCGCGACCGCGAACCGGATCCCCGCGCCGAGCAGCGGAGGCACGTCCTCGAGGCCGATCTTGATCACCACCCACGTGCTCGACCAGATCAGCACGAGGCCGGCGTAGAGGCTCCAGACGACCGCGCGGGACACGGTGGAGAGGCTAGGAGGCGTGACCCGACCGCGTCAGGCGGTCGGGATCACGTACATCGGGTTCGGGAGCTTGAAGCGCCGGGCCGACCAGCCGCCGTCGAGATCGGACCACTGGTCCCCGAGGTTGGCGAGGATGCGGAAGTCTCGCCGCTGGACGATCGCGCGCCGCACGCGGGCCTTCCAGCCGTCGCGCCAGCGCCTCGGCTGGTCGTCCGGGCGCATCTTGAGCGTCCAGCCGCCGCGGTAGCCGGCCGCGCGCAGGTTCGCCGCCGTCTGCTGCCGGGCCACCTCGCGCCGGCCCGTGACGAAGAACACCGCCACGCCCTTCTCGCGCGCCCAGCGGAAGAGGCTGCGGGTCTGGGGGATCGCCGGGAGCGTCTGGTCGCCGCAGTCGGCGGACGGGCGGTCGAAGCCGACGGCCTCCAGGCACTCGTAGTTCGACAGCGACGTGTCGTCGATGTCGAGCACGATCGCGGCGCGCCGGGAGGAGTCGTCGAGGTGGCGGCGGATGTACCGGCGGGCACCGCGCACGACGCGCGTGGTGTCCTGGGCCCACTCGCCCGAGTCGTGGTAGGCGACGATCGCCTCCGGCGCGGCCGGTGCCGCCGGCTCGTCCGCGAGCGCCACGCTGCCCCCTGCCGGAAGCAGCAGCGCGATCAGGGCGAAGATCGTCTTCACCGAGGGCAAGGTAGCGCGCGGGCGGCTCCCGAAGGAGCCGCCCGCGTTGGCCGTGCTCACAGGCTCACCGGAACCGTGAGGACCCGGTTCGGCGCGTCCGTGCGCAGGATCTCCAGCCGGACCGTGGCCTTGAGATGCTCGGTATCCGCCAGCGCCCGGCGAGCGGCGCCGCTGAGACGGATCACGGCCGGCAGCGACTTGCCGTAGTCGACCGCGCCGCTCGTGCGGCCGAGGATGCGCGTCTTGAGACCGAGACGGCGTGCCGTCGCGCTCGAGACCCGCAGGTCGATGCCGACGCCGACCCGGCGCTTGGCGGAGACGGTCATGCGGAGGCCGTTCGCCAGCACGGAGTCGACGGTCTGGTTGGGGGTCACGGCGAGCTTGACGCCCTTGCCCTTGATGCTCCCGTCGGAGAGCGAGACGACGAAGTCGCCGAGGCCCGGGCGCGTGCAGTCCACGACGAGCCGGTAGACGCGGTCGCGCTTGGCGTTCAGGCGGATGGGACGGCCGCTCCGCACCCGGTGCAGGCTCGGCAGCTCGCTCCCGGTGTACAGCGTCATGCTCGAGCCGCCGCACTTGCGGCCGTCGAGGTCGATGGTGAGCTTGCCCGTGCGGCGGGGCTTGATGCGGTACCAGACCGAATGCCGGTGCCGCTCCGCTTCGCCGAGCTCGGCGGTCGCGTCCGCGGCGTTGCCCTTGTAGTCGCCCGGGATGCGGATGGTGCGGGCGGCCGAGAAGTCGTCGTTGGCCGGCAGCGGGGCCGGGCGGACCTCGAGGCTGAAGGGGCGCGTGCCGCATCCCTCGCAGCGGTTGGCCACCGCGATGCGGTAGTCCTGACCGGCGACCGCGTCGAACGCGACCCGGGCGCCGTACCCGTTGTCGAAGGCGCGACCGACGGGCTGGAGCGTTGCGAGGCTGGCGCCGGTGTACACCGAGACGGTGCCCCCGCCCACCGGCGCGAGCCGGACCGCGACGCGGCCGCTCGTCGAGGCCCGGTGGAGGTACCAGACCGAGTGCGACCCGTGCTCGGGCTCGCCGGCCTGCCGCGTCGCGTCCCTGACGGTGCCCGTGACGCTCGTGTCGCCGAGGGTGGCCGGCGTCTCGAACGCGTCGTTGGCCGGCGGTGCGGCGGCGGATGCCGCGGGGACGGCCGTGAGCGTCCCTGCGGTCACCGCGAGCGCGCACAACGTCTTGCTGCGCATGGCAACTGCTCCTTGTGGTTCTGGCGCCGCCGCCGTCGGCGGCACCGGGCCACGGTTATCTCTGTCGGCGGCCGCCGCGAGTACGCCCCATCGGGGTGAACCGCGTCACCCTAGAGGCCGCCAAGCCGGGCCTCCTGGCCGCCCGTCAACGTCTCCGACGACGACGAAGCGAAGTCGAACGAACCCCGGGTGCCCGGCAACCTCGCGAACCGGGGACGGACACGATCGTCGCCCGGCGCGACGAGCAGGAGGTCGCGACGGCGATCCCCGTCGAGGTCGAGGAGCGCGAGCGAGGCGCCGGCGCGGCTCCCGGGCTCGAGCTTGAGCGGGCCGCCGGTCAGCTCGGACAGGCCGACGCGGCGCGTCTCGTCGAGCCCGTCGCGGGCGCCGAAGAGGATGGCCACACGCCCCGTGTTGTCGTTCTCGCCCGGCGTGCCGACGACGACGTCCGCGAAGAGGTCCCGATCGAGCCTCGCCACCGCGATGCTGGCACCGAACGCGTCACCCGGCTGGTCATGACCGAACACCTCCGTCGGAAGGTCCTGCCTGATGACGATCGGTTCCTTCGCCGGACCCTCGCGGCCACCGGGCCAGACCCGCACCGCGCCCGCGCCGGGCACGGGGCCGGCGTCGGGAACGCCGTGGACCACGTCACCGTAGCGATCGCCGGTCACGTCGCCGACGGCGATCGCCGACGGCCCGGGGAGGGTGTCGGCCATCGCCCGGCACCGGCGCAGCCCGTTCCGCCCACCCGGGCAGTAGGACGCATGGCCCTCGAGCCCGCGTGCGCCCTCGAGCAGGTCGAGCCGCTTGTCGCGGTTCGCGTCGCCGATGGCCAGCACGCTGCCGAAGTCGGACACGCCGCGCGGGCGAGGAATCACCCGCCTCCGGGATGGCGAGAGCCCGTCGTCCCCGCCGCGGTAGACCAGCACCGAGCCGGACCGCTCCGGATCGGGGATCAGGTTGCTGCCGGGCGTTCCCACGGCGAGATCGATCCTCCCGTCGCCGTCGAGGTCGCCGGTGGCGAGAGCGGCCCCGAAGCGGGCCGACCGGTACGGCACGTCGCGTTCCGGCCAGGGGAGCTCGTCAGGCTCGGTACCGCTCAGCCCGTCTTCGGATCCGGCGAAGACGTATACGGCGCCCTCCCGTCGCCGCCCGTTCGCTCGCGTATCGGCGCGTGGTGCGCCGACCGCGAGATCGGCGTAGCCGTCGCGGTTGAAGTCGGCGCTGACCACGGCGGCGCCGAAGTCGAGGCCCGCCTGCCGGCGTGGCGCGGCGATCGTCTGGTCGACGCCCGGAAGGAAGACGGCGCCGGCGCCGTCCGCGTCGGCCAGGCCCACCGCCGCCGACGGCCGGCCGTCCCCGTCGAAGTCGTAGGGCGCCGCGGCCCTGCCTGACCCCGCGGCCGGCGTTGGGCTCGGTGCGGACGGCGCCGGATCGTCCCCGTCGAGTGCCAGGGACGCCGCCGCGCCGCCGAGCACGAGCAGGAGGGCGGCGCCGGCGAGCGGCAGGCGCCGCCGCCGCGAGCGCGGCCGCGGCTGCACGGGCGTCGGGGCCGGCCGGCGGCGCGTGGTTGCCACCCGTGGCTCGGCCGTGGTGGTGGCGGCGTCGGCGGGCTCGCCCTCCTCGCCGAGCGCGGCGTCACGGCGCCAGTAGGGGCCGAGGATGTCGACGACCACCTCTTCGAGCTCAGCCCACGCCTGCGCGGCGCCCGCCGGCCGCGCCTCCGGCCGCTTCTCGAGCATCCGGCCGACCCACCGCGCCAGCCGGGGGTCGACGCCGGCGAGCGGGGGAGGGGCTTCGCTGACGTGCCGGTACATCACCGCCATCGGCGACTCGCTGCTCTCGAACGGCGGTGCGCCGCCCAGCAGCTCGTACGCCATGACACCGAGGGCGTAGAGGTCCGTGAACGGCCCGACCTCCCGCGACAGGGCCTGCTCGGGCGCCATGTAGGCGGGCGTCCCGACCGCCACGCCGGGCGCGGTGAAGGCGCCCGTGGCATTCGTGTACGCCTTCGCGATCCCGAAGTCGGCGATCTTGACGCCGCCGCCCGTGGTGACCAGGACGTTCTCCGGCTTGAGGTCGCGATGTGCGATCCCGCGCCGCTCGGCGTGGGCCAGCCCGGCGAGCACGCCCTCGATCACCCCGAACGCCTGCGGCGCGCTCAGATGGCGGACGAACGGCCGCAGCGAGCCGCGCGGCAGGTACTCCATGGCGATGTACGGCACGGCGTCGCACTCGAAGAAGTCGTAGACCGTGACGATGTTCGGATGGTCGAACGAGGCCGCGATCCGCGACTCGCGGATGAAGCGCTCGGCGAGCGTCGGGTCGTCGGTGCGCAGGTCGAGGCGCTTGAGCGCGACCGCGCGGTCGAGGGCGGGCTGGTACGCCTCGTAGACGGTCGCCATCCCGCCACGGGCGATCAGCCGGACCACCTCGTACGCGCCGATCCGCTCCCCCGCCTGCGCCATCCGCTACTCCATGCCGGCCAACGCCCCGCGCTGGAACGCCCGTCGCGCGAGCTCGGCCCGCTTGCGGTTCTGCGGCATGTCCTCCACCTCGAACAGCTCGAAGAGCGCATGCATGTGGCTCTTCACCGTCTCGACGCTCACCACCAGCTCCGCCGCGATCTCGCGATTGGACGGCGGTCCGGCGAACGGATCGTCGAACAGCGGGCGGCAGAGCGCGAACAGGACGCGCCTGCGGGCGGCTGAGAGCTCGGGAGGCGCTGCGTGCCGGGCGGTGTGCGTCGTCGCCCCTGGCTCGCCTGCCCCCGCGTAGACGATCAGAGTGCCTCCGATGCCGATCGTGTCGCCGTCGGCGAGCCGCCTGCGGCTGTGCACGCGCGCTCCGTTGACGTAGGTCCCGTTGCGCGACAGGCCGTCGTCGACCACGGTCCACTCGCTGCCCACCGGCTCGAGCATCGCGTGCACGCGCGAGACCTCGTGATCGCCGTCGAGCGCGATGTCGTTCGACGCCGTGCGCCCGATCGACAGCGGCGCGGCCCGACCGGCGAGGCGCACGATCTGCTGGCGGCCGTCCGGATCGACGTACAGCAGGAACGCCTCGCCGCTGCGCTCGACCTCGAGCCGCTCGGCGAGCTCGGAGGGCGATACCGCCCGCAACGGAGGTGGCAGGACCCTCACGGCGCCACCCTAGTTGCGCGCCGCCGAATCGTCCAGCAGTCGGCGGATTCGTTTGCTCGACACGTTGCCGCGCACGCCGACGCCCTGAGCGAACTGGCTCACGCGCAGCTCCTCGAGCAGCCATGGGACCTCGCGCAGCGTCTCGGCGCCCGGCCGCTCCCGCAGGCGCTCGCGGTAGAGCCGCTCGAGCTCGTGGACGGCCCTCATGCGGTCGCGGTCGACCGCCACCGCGTCCGGGAGCCGCTCGAGCCGCCGGGCGGCACCGCGCAGGTAGCGCTCGACGTCCTCGAGCCGCCCGGCGGCCGCGAAGCCGGGGTGGACGAGGCGGCGCAGCTGCTCGCGCACGTCGGCCCGGGCCGGCTGGAGCGGAACGGCGGTCAGGGGCTCGAGCCGCTGCTCGACCTCGCGCGCCGCCTCGAGCACTCGCACGACCTGCGCGACGTTCTCCGACACGCGCGCCGCGAGCCGGCCGGCCACGTGGCTGCGCAGCCGCGCGAAGCCCGCCTCGTCCCACGCCGGGCCGCCCGCCTCGTCGATCAGCCCGTCGAGCGCGGCGGTCAGCGCGTCGTCGAGCACCGCGTCGAGGCTCCCGTGCGGGGCCGTGGAGAGCACGAGCGCGGCCTTGCTGCCGAGCCGGTCGCGGACGGAGCGCATGGGGGAGGGGATCGTGAGGCGCAGCAGCCGGCGCGTTCCGGCGCGCATCGCCATCCGCTGGGCGAGCGGCGTCTCGAGCACCGCCACGCCCGCCGTCTCGCCCTCGTCGACCAGCGCCGGGTACGCCCGCACGGCCTGGCCGGTGCCGCGCAGCGTCACCTCGCGCGGCAGCGAGCCGATCTCCCACGAGCGCAGTCCGCTGCGCTCGAGCCGCGCCGCGGCCGCGGTCAGCTCGGCGCGCAGCTGCGGCCGCACCCGTGCGCGCACCTCGGCCAGGTCCATGCCCTCGGCCAGCACGCCGCGCCGCGCGTCGTGCACGCGGAACGTGGGCCGCAGGTGCGGCGGGAGCCGCTCGATCCCCCAAGCCGAGCGCGGCACCTGCACGCCGCGCAGCGCCTCGATCGCCCGCTCGATGTCCTCGAGCAGCGGCCGCCGGCGCGGCTGGAGGCGCGCGAGCACCTCGGCGGCGGTCTCCGGGATCGGGACGAGCGGTCGCCGCAGCTCCTTCGGGAGCGTGCGGATCAGCGTCGTCACCAGCTCCTCGCGCAGACCCGGGACGAGCCACTCGAAGCGATCTGGGCGGAGCTGGCCGAGCACGTGGAGCGGCACCTCGACGGTCATGCCGTCGTCGGCCGCCCCGGGCTCGAACCGGTAGGCGAGCGACAGGGTGAGCTCGCCCTGCGTCCACGTCTCCGGCCACGCCCGCGCGTCGACCGCCGCGCCCTCGCGCACGAGCACGTCGCGGATCAGCGTGAGCGCGTCGGGATCCTCACGCCGCTTGTCGCGCCACCAGCGGTCGAAGTGCCGCGCCGAGACCACGTCGGCGGGGATCCGCTCGTCGTAGAACGCGAAGATCGCCTCGTCCCCGGCCAGGATGTCCCGCCGCCGGACGCGGTGCTCGAGCGCCTCGACCTCCTCGACGAGCCGGCGGTTCTCGGCCAGGAACGCGTGCCGGCTTTCCCAGTCGCCCTCCACCAGCGCGCGGCGGATGAACAGCTCGCGCGAGAGCACCGGGTCGATGCGCCCGTAGGCCACGCTCCGGTCGGTGACGATCGGCAGGCCGTAGAGCGTCACCCGCTCGGTGGCCACGACGGAGCCGCGCCGCGCGTCCCATCGCGGCTCGCTGTAGGTGCGCTTGACCAGGTGCTGCGCGAGCGGCTCGAGGTCGGCCGGGTCAATCCGCGCCGCGGTCCGGCCCCACAGCCGCGACGTCTCGACCAGCTCCGCCACCATCACCCACGGCGGCGGGCGGCGGGCGAGCCCCGACCCCGGGAAGACCATGAACCGTGCGCCGCGTGCGCCCTGGTACTCGCGCCCACGGGTGTCCTTGAGCCCGACGTGGGAGAGCAGCCCGGAGAGCAGCGCGGAGTGGATCTCGCGCGGCTCCCCGGGTTCGCGGTTGAAGCGCACGCCGACGCCCTTGGCCGCCTGCCGCAGCTGCTCGACGAGGTCCTGCCACTCGCGCACCCGCAGGTGGTGCAGGTGCTCGGCCCGGCAGCGCTTGCGGAACTGGTTGCTCGAGAGGCTGCGCTGGAGGCCGCGCAGGTACCGCCACAGGTTGAGGTAGGCGAGGAAGTCGGAATCCTCGTCGGCGAAGCGCGCGTGCAGCTGGTCGGCCTGCGCGGTCTTGTCGGCGGGCCGCTCGCGCGGGTCCTGGATCGAGAGCGCGGCGGCGATCACGATCACCTCGTTCACGCACCCCAGCCGGTCGGCCTCGAGCACCATCCGGCCCATCCGCGGATCGACCGGCAGGTCCGCGAGCCGGCGCCCGAGCTTGGTCAGGCGGCCGCGGGCGTCCAGGGCACCGAGCTCCTCGAGCAGCCGCACGCCGTCGCGCACCTGGCGGCGATCCGGCGGGTCGAGGAACGGGAAGTCCTCCATGCTCCCGAGGCCGATCGCGGCCATCTGGAGGATCACCGACGCGAGGTTCGTGCGCAGGATCTCGGGGTCCGTGTAGCGGGGGCGGGCCTCGAAGTCCTCCTCGTCGTAGAGCCGGATCGCGATGCCCGGGGACGTGCGGCCGGAGCGGCCCTTGCGCTGGTCGGCCGAGGCCTGCGAGATCGGCTCGATCGGCAGCCGCTGCACCTTGAGCCGCGGGCTGTAGCGGCTGATGCGCGCGGTCCCGGTGTCGACCACGTAGCGCACGCCAGGCACGGTCAGCGACGTCTCGGCCACGTTGGTGGCGAGCACCACCCGCCGCTTGGAATGCGGCTTGAACACGCGCTGCTGCTCGGCCGCCGACAGTCGCGCGAAGAGAGGGAGCACGTCGACGCCGTGGCCGAGCCGGCCGCGCAGCACGTCGGCCGCGTCGCGGATCTCGCGCTCGCCGCTGAGGAACACCAGCACGTCGCCGGGTCCTTCGCGCTGGAGCTCCTCGACGGCGTCGGCGATCGCGTCCTCCTGGTCGCGGTCGGCGTCTTCGACCGGGCGGTAGCGCACCTCCACCGGGTAGGTGCGCCCGGACACCTCGACGATCGGCGCGCCTCCGAAGTGGCGGCTGAAGCGCTCGGGCTCGATCGTCGCCGACGTAATCACGACCTTGAGGTCGGGGCGGCGCGGGAGGATCGACGTCACGTAGCCGAGCAGGAAGTCGACGTTGAGGCTGCGCTCGTGCGCCTCGTCGATGATCAGCGTGTCGTAGCGGCGCAGCAGCTTGTCGCGCCGCAGCGCGGCGAGCAGCAGCCCGTCGGTCATCAGCCGCACCTGGGTGTCGGGGCCGGAGCGGTCGCGGAAGCGCACCGCGTAGCCGACCGTGCTGCCCAGCGGGACCTGGAGCTCGTCGGCGATCCGGGCGGCGACCGTGCGTGCCGCCAGCCGCCGCGGCTGGGTGTGCGCGATCCGGGTGCGCCCGAGCTCCAGACACAGCTTCGGGAGCTGCGTCGTCTTGCCCGAGCCGGTCTCGCCGGCCACGATCACGACCTGGTGGCCGCCGATCGCCTCGAGCAGCTCCTCCCGGTGGGCGGTGACCGGGAGCTCGGCCGGGTAGGCGATCGCTCCCGGCGGGGCGGTCACCGCGTCGCGGCGGGCGTCCCGGCGCGCGCGGCGTTCTGCTCGATCGCGTCGAGCATCCGCGGCCAGGCGCCGCGCGGGATGTCGTGCCCCATGCCGTCGATGATCAGCAGCCGAGAGTCCGGGATCGCGCGCGCGGTGGCGCGGCCGCCGGAGAGCGGCACGAGCCGGTCCTGCTTCCCGTGGATGACGAGCGTGGGCACGGAGATGGTGCGCAGGAGCGGGGTGCGGTCGCCGGAGGCGATGATGGCCGCCAGCTGGCGCCCGGTGCCGGCCGGGTTGAGGCCGCGGTCGAAGCTCTGCCCGGCCAGCTCGCGCAGGTCCGCCTCGTCGGGCGGGAAGCCGGGCGAGCCGATCTTCGAGAAGACCCAGACGGCGTGGTCCAGGTAGGCGTCGCGGCCCCGCGGCGGGGGCTTGATCAGCACGGGGTAGAGCCGCGGCGACGGCTCGCCGTGCCAGCGCGCCCCGGTGTTGGCCATCATCGAGACCAGCGACAGCACCCGGTCCGGGTGGTGGGCGGCCATCGTCTGCGCGATCATGCCGCCCATCGAGGCCCCCATCACGTGCGCGCGCTCGATCCCCAGGTGGTCGAGCAGGCCGATGCCGTCGGCCGCCATGTCCCCGAGCGTGTAGACCGCGGCCCGCTTGTCGCGCCGCAGGAGCTGGAGAAGCGTGGGGGCGCGCCCGCCGATCGACTTCGAGCGGCCCACGTCGCGGTTGTCGTACCGGATCACGTGGAAGCCGCGGTCGGCCAGCGCGCGGCAGAAGTCCCCGTGCCAGCCGACCATCTGCGTCGCCAGGCCCATCGTGAGCAGCAGCGCCGGCTGCGCGGGGTCGCCGAACGTCTCGTAGCAGAGCTCGATATCACCCGGCACCGTGCAGAACTGCTCGGCCATCTAGCGAGGCTCGTCCTCGTCCGCGATCTGCTCGAGCAGCTCGAGCGCGGCGGCCTGCGCGGGCGTGGCGCCGACCTCGCCGCCGCCGAGGTCCTCGAGTTGGGGGAAGAAGCTCGCGTGGATGGCGATCTCCTCGGGACCCGAGTCCTCGAGCACGATCACCGCCCGCCCCGGCGAGTCGCCGTTGGCGCGCTCCTCGTGGAGCGCGGCGCCGGCGGCCGTCAACACGGCCACGGCGAGCTGGCGCCAATGCGCGATCGCATCCTCGCGCTCGGCGTCGCTCATCTGGGCGAGATGGTGGTGGTTGCGCTCCGCCAGCGCGGCGACCGCGGCTTCGAGCGGCGCCTCGGCGAGCAGGTCCTCGGGAGTGGGCACCCGGCCAGTATGGCGCGCGGGGTGTCGGCCAACGTCAACACCGGCTGGGTGAGGAGCATGGGGGAGCCAGCGGTGTGTGCATTTCGTCGACCTCACTGGCGCGGGCCTCGTGAAGTCGACGTTATGCACCCTCGCTGCAGCGGGCTCCCTCACCCTCCTTACCCAGCCGCAGTTGACGTTCTCCTAGACGACCAACCGCTCAAGAGCCAGGCGCACGCCCTCCGGGATCGGAGCCGGGCGCCGCGCCTCGCGATCCACGAACACGTGCACGAACCAGCCGACGGCGGCGGGCTCGTCCGAGGCCGAGCCGAACAGGCCGATCTCATACCGCACCGACGACCGCCCGAGCTTCGACACCCGCAGCCCCGCCCGCACGACGTCCGGGAACGAGAGCGAGGACCGGAACTCGCAGTGCGACCCCGCGCACACACCGATCACCGGCGCCGAGTGGATGTCGAGCCCGCCGGCCGAGATCAGGTACTCGTTGATAACGGTGTCGAAGAACGCGTAGTACTCGACGTTGTTGATGTGCCCGTAGACGTCGTTGTCCTGCCAGCGCGTCGGGATCGACAGCCAGTGCGGGTACGTCACGCCGTGACGCAGCGGGCGGCCACCACGCGCGCGAAGCCGCCGAACAGCGCCGCCGAGAGCGCCGACTGGCCGGGAAGGTGGCGGGCGTCGGCGGCGCGGGCCTCCGCCTCGCTGACCCCGGCCTCGCCCAGCTCCGCCAGCCCGGACCGATACCAGCCTTCGAGGCCGGCGGGGTGGACCTCCGGGTGGAACTGCACGCCCCACGCGCACTCGCCGTAGCGGAACGCCTCGCTCGTCCCGGCCGGCCGCGCCAGCAGCTCGACGGCGCCCTGCGGCGGCTCGAAGCCGTCCTCGTTCCAGTGCAGGGCAACCGCGCCGGGCGGGAGCTTCCCGACCACCGGGTCCCCGGCGGCGGCCGGGAGCGGCTCGATCACCGTCCAGCGGATCAGCCGCTGCGGCAGGCGGCTGACGCGGCCGCCGAGCGCGTGGGCGAGCAGCTGGGCGCCCAGGCAGACGCCGAGCACGGGGATCCCGCGGTCGACCGCCTCGCGCAGCAGCGCCGCCTCGGCGGCGAGCACCGGATCGCCCTCGATGTCGAGCACCGACTGCTCGCCGCCGAGCGACAGCAGGCCGTCGACCTCGTCGAGCGCGGGGAGCGGCTCGCCGTCGCGCAGGCGCCGCTCGTCGAGCTCCACGCCGGCCGCGCGGATGGCGTCACCGGCGTGGCCCGTGAAGGCGTCCTCGAGGTTGTGCAGACAGGCGATGACGGGGGTGGACATCGGGCCTGGCGAGCCTACCGAGTAGGGGTACGGTTTCCCACACCGAGATTGACGGGGGGACCGTATCGAGGGTCCCCCTCTCGCTTGGAAGTATTCGCGTCGTTCCCCCCAACATAGAGGCGAAGCCCAAGGATGGGCCCCACCGCCTCCCCGCTTCGGCCCCGGCCTGCTCCTCATCCTCCCCCGGCGGTCGCTAAGCCGAAAGCAACGTGATCAAAGGGCGTCGCCGCGGTCCCCCAGCCGCGGCGGCGTACCTCGCGTTCTCTCCTCTTGACCTCTACTAGGCAGCGACGGCTGAGATCGGCGCGGAGCGTTTGTACTCGTCCACCGCGTCGCGCAGGCAGTCGAGCATGACGGTCACCGGCCCCGTGGCTTCGGGCGGGACGACCGCGCCGATGCGCCGGTACGGCGGCCGGCCGCGCAGCGGGCGGACGGCGACGTCGTCGCGCGAGCTGGCGAGCGCGAGGCCGGGGACGAGCGCAACGCCCATGCCGCTGGCCACGAGCCCCTGGATCGCGAAGTAGTCGTCGGACGAGTAGGCGATCCGCGGCTCGAAGCCGGCCTGCTGGCACGCCCGCAGCACGACGTTGGTGTCCGCGCACGTCCCGCGCAGGCCGACGATCATCCACTCCTCGTCCGCGAGGTCGCCGAGCGCGATCGCGCGGCGCGTGGCGAGCGGGTGGTCGGCGGGCAGCGCTGCGTACAGCACGTCGTCCATCAGCCGCTCGATGCCGAGGCCGTCGAGCACCGGGTCGCCCTCGAAGCCGCCCTCCTCGATGACCGCGAGGTCGACGTCGCCGCGGCGCAGGGCGGGGACCGACTCCGGCGGGTCCATGAGCTGGAGGTCGACCTCGACGCCCGGCCGCTTGTGGCGGAAGGCCGAGACCGCGAGCGGGACGATCGTCCCCGCGGCGGTGGCGAACGAGGCCACACGCAGGCGGCCGCGCGCGCTCGTCGCGATCTCCGTCAGCTCCGCCTGCGCGTCGGCGAGCTGGGAGAGGATGCGCTCGGTGTGGCGCACGAGCGCCTCACCGGCGGGGGTCAGGCGCACGCCCTTGGACCTGCGCTCGATCAGCTTCACGCCGGTCTGCGCCTCGAGGCGCGCGATCTGCTGCGAGACAGCGGGCTGCGAATAGGACAGCGCGTCGGCAGCGGCGGAGAAGGAGCCGCGCAGCGCCACCTCGCGCAGCACCTTGAGGAGGCGGAGATCGTCCATAAGGCGAGGTTATCATGGACTGAAGCAACGATCATTTGAGTTTATGTGGGCTGACGGCCACACTCCTCTCATGACCTCTTTCGTTCTCCGCCCCGCCACCCCCGTCGACGCCGAGGACCTCCGCCGGCTGGCCGCGCTCGACAGCGCGGAGCCGCTGGAGGGCGACGTCGTGGTCGCGTACGCGGCCGGCGACATCCGCGCCGCCGTCGCCGTCGACTCGGGTCGCGCCGTGGCCGACCCGTTCTACCCGAGCGCCGAGCTCGTGCACCTCCTCCGCACCGCCGCCACCGGCAACCGCCCGCGCCGCCTGCCCCGGCGCCGCGCGGCGGGGTTCCGCCGCGCCGCGATCGCGTAGCCGCATTCTTGACATTCCGCCGCGCCGGCCTCCGGCGCGGCGGATAGCGTTAACTCGATGAGCATCACGGAGGATGCCCCGACCGTGGACGCCGGGGCGCGCCGCTCGGTTCGGCTGGGCGCTGCCCGGATGGGCTCCCCATGGTCTTTGCTCGTCGGTGCGTCGCTCGTGCTCGTGGCCGGGACGGCCGCCGTGCTCGCCGTCTGGTGGGGTGCGTCGCGCGAGACGCGGATCGCGAGCTACCCGGTGGTCGGGACGCTGAACGCGATCGACCTCGACCTCGGCGAGGCGTCGGTCGAGATCACCGGCGGTGCCTCCGGCCCGGTGGAGGTGCAGCGCACGGACGAGTTCGCGTTCGGGCGCCCGCCGCGCGAGAGCGTGTCCGTGCAGGTCGGCGTGCTGCGGATCGCCTCCCGCTGCCCCGACACCGTGCTGGGCACGTGCCGCGCGCGCTACCGGATCTCCGTGCGCGACAACGTGCAGCTCAACGTCCAGACGACCAGCGGCCAGGTCAGGGTCATCGGCCTCACCGCGTCGGCGCGCATCACCACCGGCTCGGGCGACATCGCCGTCGACGGCTTCTGCGGGTTCCAGCTCACCGCGCTGTCCGCCTCCGGCAGCGTCCGGGGCGCGGCCGGCTGCTCACCCGATCGCGTGCAGCTGCGGTCCAACAGCGGCGACGTGCACGCGATCGTCCCCACCGGGCGCTACCGGGTGGACGCGAACAGCGACCTCGGCAGCGCGCGCGTGCGCAATCTCGTCGTCGCCGACGACGCGCCGTACGCGGTGCAGGCGATCAGCGGCAGCGGCGACGTGCTGGTGGACGGGCGACGATGACCGCGATCCGGGCGACCGGGGGCCTCGAGCTGCCCCGCCACGTTCGCGACGCGGGCCGCACGATGGCCTACGCACTGCTCGGCGTGGGCTACGGCCTCGTCTACATCGTGGTCGTGGGCGGCGGCCTGATCCTCGGGGCCATCCTCAGCCCGGCGTGGGTGGGCCTGCCGCTGATGGGCAAGGTGGCGCGCCTCGCGTGGAACCTCGCCGAGGCTGAGCGGCGGCAGGCCAACCGCCTGCTCGACGCGCACCTGCCGCCCGTTCCGCGCCCGCCGCGCACGGACTGGCGCGGCACCCTCGAGCAGACCGGCTACGGCGCGTTCTGGCGCGCGTTCGCGATGCTCATGCTCCGGCTGCCCTCCTCGGTCGCCGCGCTGGTGCTCGGCGCGGCCCCGATCGTGCTGGTCGCCGCGCTGCTCGTGCTCGCCGGCGAGGGCTTCAGCGGGGAGGCCGACCGCGTGGTCGGGCCGTGGGAGCTCGGAGTGGTCCTCGCGGTCGCGCTGTGCGTGCTGGCGGCGGCCGTCGCCGTGCTGGCCGTGGCCGCGCAGGACGGCGTCGGCTGGCTGCTGCGAGCGCTCGCACAGGCGCTGTTGCGCTCGGAGCGCACGGGGGAGGAGCCAGTGCGCGAGATGCTGGCCGAGCGGCTCGGCGACCGCTCGCTGAACATCGCCTACTGGCTTCCCGACCGGGAGGTGTTCGTGGACGACCGCGGGCACCGCGTCGATCTGCCGCGCTCCGGCTCGGGGCGCGCCTGGACGGCGGTTGAGCGGGAGGGGACCCGGGTCGCGGCGATCGTCCACGACGCGGAGCTCGACGCCACGCCGGAGCTCGTGCACGCCGCCGCCTCGGCCGCCGCGCTGGCGATCGACAACGAGCGGCTGAAGGCCGACCTGCGGGCGCGCCTCGAGGAGCTTCGCCACTCGCGGCGCCGGATCGTCGAGGCGGCCGACGACGCCCGCCGCGAGATCGAGCGCAACCTGCACGACGGCGCCCAGCAGCAGCTCGTCTCGCTCGCGCTCGACCTGCGCCTGCTGCGCGCGCGGCTCAAGCAGGATCCAGAGCTGGCGGCGACCGTCGAGGAGCTGGCCGACAAGCTCGCGGTGGCGCTCGCCGAGCTGCGCGAGCTGGCCCGCGGCATCCATCCGGCGGTGCTCTCCGACCACGGGCTGGCCCCCGCCATCCACGTGCTCGTCGAGCGCGTCCCGATCGCCGTCGAGTGCGAGCTCGACGTGGAGGAGCGCCTGCCGGCGCCGGTCGAGGCCGCGGCGTACTTCGTCGTCGCCGAGGGCCTCACGAACGTGATCAAGTACGCCAACGCGACGACCGCGAAGGTCCGCGTGCGCCGCCGCCGCGGCGAGGTGGAGGTCGAGGTCTCCGACAACGGCGTCGGCGGCGCCCAGCTCGACGTCGGCACCGGCCTGCGGGGCCTGAGCGACCGCCTGTCCGCGCTCGAGGGCCAGCTTGCGCTGCACAGCCCGCTCGGGGAGGGCACGCGGCTCTCGGCCCGCATCCCGACCCGGCCGGAGGAGCCGTGAACCCCCGCCTCGCGATCCTCGCCGTCCTCGTGCTCGCGCTGGTGGTGGCCGCCTGCGGCGAGACGAGCACCGTGCGGGAGCCCACGCTCTACGCGCAGCGGGGCGACGAGGACGCCGGCAGCGGGATCGTCGCCGAGCCGACGCCGCGGCGCGGCTCCGGGCTGCGGGTGACCAACACGCGGATCGCGTTCGTGAGCCACGGTCAGGCCGCCGACGGCTTCTGGGCGATCGTGCGCCACGGGCTCGAGGACGCGGCGCGCCAGTCGGGCGTCGCGGTCTCCTACCGGGCGCCGGACACATACGACGTGGCGCGCATGGGTCGCCTGATCGACGAGGCGATCTCGGCGCGGCTCGACGGCCTCGTCGTCTCGCTCCCGGACATCCGCGCCCTGCGGGCGCCGATCCGCCGCGCGCTCCAGGCCGGCATCCCGGTCGTCTCCATCAACTCAGGCAGCGACCGCTTCCGCGACCTCGGCATCCCCGTCCACGTCGGCCAGCCGGAGTGGCGGGCCGGGTTCGAGAGCGGGCGCCGGATGGCGCGGGCCGGTGTGCGGCACGGCCTGTGCGTGAACCAGGAGACCGGCAACGAGGGGGTCGACCAGCGCTGCCGCGGCTTCTCAGCGGGGATGCGGCGCGGCCGCGGGCGGGCGAGCCAGATCTCGGTCGACGGCCAGGACGCCACGCGCGCGCAGCAGCAGATCGCCGGGGCGATCCAGCAGCTCGGCGTCGACGGCGTGATGTCGCTCGGCACGTCCGCCAACCTGCCGGCGCTGAAGGCGGTCCGGGCCGGCGGCTTCGGCCGCGACGTGAAGCTCGCGACGTTCGACCTCACACCCGAGGTGCTCGAGGCGGTGCGGATCAAGCGGGTGCTGTTCGCGGTCGACCAGCAGCCGTACCTCCAGGGCTACACGCCGGTGACGCTGCTCGCCGAACGCGCCCGCCACGGCCTGTTCCCCGCGCGCGGGGAGGTCATCGCCACCGGGCCGCGGTTCATCACCGCGAAGGACGTGACCGACGAGCTGATCGAGCTCAGCCGCCGCGGCTTCCGGTGAGCGCGGGCTCCGGGTCCTCCGGCGCCGACCCGCAGGCTCGTGGTGCTTCGTCAGCTCTGGTCGATCGACGTCTGCTGGGCCGCGTCGGCGTCGGCGACGGCGTTGTCCGAGAGCACGTCGGCCGCGACGGCCGCGTTGATCGGGATCGCGACGTTCGAGGGCTCCGGCGGCGGTTCCTCGGGTTTGGCTCGGCCGACGTCCACTGCGATCCTCCGCATCGCGCTCGGCCTCCCCGCACCGTCAACCGGTAACAGCACGCACGTCAACCCCGCATGACGCCACTTGGCCCCGGGTAGGACGGATCGCGTGACGAGCGTGTCTCAGCGCTTGCGCGATCTGACCGAGCACGCCGTGCGCGCCGGCGAGCCCGGCGCCGCCCTGCGGGCCGTGACCGCCCTTCGGGAGGAGCTCGTCGCCTTCGAGCGCCTCCAGGTGGCGCGCATGCTCGACGCCGGGGGCTCGTTCGGGGCGGTGGGCCAGGCGCTGGGGATCTCCCGCCAGGCCGCCCACCGGCGCTACCGGGACCTCGTGGGGGTGCAGCTCCCCGACCCGCGGTCCTCGTCCGGCGCTCCGCGGGGGCGGATCCTCGTGACGTCGGAGGCGCGAGCCGCCGTCAACCTCGCGCGCGAGGAGGCCAGCGCGCTGGGCGCCGGGACGGTCGGCAGCGAGCACCTCCTGCTCGGCATCATCCGCTGCGACGCGGCCCGCGCGGCCGCCGTCCTGCGCACCGAGGTCACGCTCGACCGCGCCCGCGCCTGCGCGCAGCCGACGCTGATCGACGGCCAGCCGCCGCCGCCGCGGCCCGCATCGGTCGCCCCGGGGCCGCAGGGCATCTCCGCGTACGCGCGCGCGGTGTTCGAGCAGTCGCTGCGCGAGGCCGTGCGCCGCGGCGACGGCTACATCGGCGTCGAGCACCTCCTGCTCGCCTCGCTCGAGGACGAGTCGGGCGGGGCCTGCCGGACGCTCGACGCGCTGGGGGTCGACCCGGCCGCGGTCCGCGAGGCGCTCGCCGCGGGTTGAGCCCGGCTATCGCTGGACGCGCAACACGGCGTGGTGGACCGGCGGGCGGGTCGTGTACCAGAGCGTGAAGCGCTGCACGACCGGGCCAGGGCCGAGCGCCGCGAGGGCGGCCTCCACGCGCGCCGCGAGCGAGCGCTCGTCGGTGTCCACGATCCGCATGATCTCCTTCATATGCAGGATGATCGACAGGACGGGGGCCGGGCACCACCGACCACCGGTCGCAGATCAGGTCGACCGCTGGTCGAGCAGCAGGGTGTCGAGCCCGCGGGTGAGACCGACGCGGCCCGGCGCGGCCCGGGCGGCGAGCAGCGTGCCGGCCACGTAGGGCGCCGCCGAGCTGCCGGCATCGTGGCGGATCGAGAGGCGCTCGTCCGGGGCGGCGAAGACGACCTCGGTGGAGACGGTGAAGCTCGGCAGGCGCAGCGAGTGGACCCGCGTGCCGCCGACCTCCTCGCCGCGTGCCGGCTGCGTCGCGGGCACGTCGACCGCGGGCCGGCGCACCGCGCCGAGGCGCTCGGCCAGCTCGCGCGCGGTGCCGCTCGGGGCGTCCGGCTTCGCCGCGCTCGCGTAGTCGATCACCTCCCAGCGGTCCAGATGGCGGGCGGCGAGCAGCGCCGCCGCCTGGGCCATGGCCGCGGTCACCGAGAAGTTCCCCGACGCGACGACGCCGACGCCGCGCGCTCGCGCGGCCGCGTCGATCTCCTCGTAGTCGGCGGCGGTCAGCCCGGAGCTCCCGACCACCACGGACACGCCGCGCTCGATCGCGCCCAGCACATGGCCCTTGACCACGTCGTGCGCCGTGTAGTCGATCAGCACGTCGACGCCGTCGAGCGCCTCGTCCACGGTCGCGAACACCGGCGCACCGCCGATCTCCCCGCCGGCCGCCGAGCGGCTCACGGCCGACCGCAGCTCGAGGTCATCGGCGCCCGCCACCGCCTCCGCGACCGCGCTTCCCGTCCAGCCCGTGGCTCCGGCGACGCAGATGCTCAGACCCGGCATGGCGCGACATCATGCCGGAGCCGGTGCCGGGAGCTCGGCGCCGCCGGCCGCGGCGGGCGCGCGAGCCGGGAGGAAGGCGGCGGCGATCAGGGCGCCGGCGATCGCGACGACGGCGGCGATCGTCGCCGTGGTCGTCATCGCGTCGACGAACGCGAGGTCGGCGGCGGCGACGAGCTGCTCACCGCCGATGGCGTGGGCGGCGCCGACGCTGTCGGTCGCCGCCGCCGCCGCGTCCGGGGGCAGGTCGGCCACGGCACCGTCCATCCCCGAGGCGTAGGCGCTCGCGAGCAGGCTCCCGAGCACCGCGATGCCGAGGGTGCCGGCCACCTCGCGGACGACGTCGTTCATCGCGGAGCCGATGCCCGCCTTGGCGGCGGGGAGCGACCCCATGATCGCCTCGGTGGCGGGCGCCATCGCCAGCCCGACCCCGGCGCCCATCGTGGCCAGCGCGAGCGAGATCTCCCTGGCCCCGGTGTCGATGCCGAAGCCGGTCAGCAGCACGAGCGAGCCGGCGACCGTCGCGAGGCCGGCGGCGACCACGATCTTGGTGCCGACCCGCGGGGTGAGGACGACCGACAGCCGCGCCGCCACGATCATCCCGGCGGCGATCGGGAGCATCTGGACGCCGGCGTCGAGCGCGCTCATCCCCAGCACCGTCTGGAGGTACGTGGTCAGGAAGTACATGACGCCCATGAGCGCGAAGTAGACGAACGTGATCGACAGGCTCGCCGCGCTGAAGCGCAGGTTGCGGAACACGCTCACCTCCAGCATCGGGTGCTCGACCCGGCGCTCCCACGCGACGAAGGCGGCGAGCAGCACCGTGCCGGCGGCGAAGGCCGCGAGGATGAGCGGGTCGGTCCAGCCGCGCTCGGGCGCCTCGATCAGCGCCCACACGAGCGCGGTCAGCATGGCGACCGAGAGGGCGGCGCCGGTCACGTCGAGCCGCGGCGAGTCCGGGTCGCACGACTCGGGGACGAGCAGCGCGGCGCCGATCAGGCACGCCGCGACGGCCGGCAGGTTGACGACGAAGACGGCGCTGTAGTCGACGTGCTCGATCAGCCAGCCGCCGGTCAGCGGCCCGATCGCGACGCCCATCCCGGCCGCCGCGGCCCAGATGGCGATCGCCTTCGGCCGCTCATCGGCCGGGAAGATGTTGGAGATGATCGAGAGGGTCGTCGGCATGATCCCGGCGGCGCCGACGCCCATCAGCGCCCGTGACGCGATCAGCGTGGCCGAGCTTGTTGCGAGCGCGGCGAACACCGAGCCGGCGCCGAACACGATCAGGCCGCCGACCAGCATCCGCCTGCGCCCGAAGCGGTCGCCGAGGCTGCCCGCGGCGAGCAGCAGGCCGGCGAAGAGGAGCAGGTAGCCGTCGACGATCCACTGGAGCTCGCTGGAGCTGGCGTCGAGCTCCTCCTGGATCGTGGGGAGGGCGACGTTGAGGATCGTGTTGCCGACGCTGACGACCAGCAGGCTGACGGCCAGCACGATCAGCGCCTGCCAGCGGCGCGGGTGGGGGGCGGTTGCGGGCGACATGCGGCGCAGCTTGCGCGTCACCCGTGTGAGCCGTCATCGCACGATGCGTGTGACCGTGTGAGGATTCCGGCCGTGGTCGAGGTGCGCGAGGGCTTCTACGACGAGATGGTCGACGCCTCCGGCGCGCCGCGCGAGCACGCCCGCACGCTGGTCGACGCGCTCGAGGCGCTGGGGCCCGAGGAGCTCGCCGCGGCGGGCCGCCGGCGCGACGCGATCTTCATGCAGCAGGGGATCACGTTCGACGCCGCGGGCCCAGACCACGAAGGGCCGACGCGCGACCGCCCGTTCCCGCTCGACCTCGTGCCGCGCATCATCCCGGCGAACGAGTGGCGCTCGATCAAACGCGGCCTCGCACAGCGCATCCGGGCGCTCAATCACTTCATCGACGACGTGTACCACGGGCGCGAGATCGTCCACGAGGGGCTCGTGCCGTGGGAGCTGATCGTCTCTCGCTCCGGCTTCGCGCGCGCTGCCCACGGGATCCGGCCGCCCGGCGGCGTGTACTGCCACGTGTCCGGCTGCGACCTGGTGCGCGACGGCGACGGGTCGTGGAAGGTGCTCGAGGACAACGTGCGCACGCCGAGCGGCATCTCGTACGTGCTCGAGAACCGGGTGGCGATGACGCGGCTGCTGCCGGGGCTCTTCTCCTCCTACCGGGTGCGGCCGGTCGACCACTACCCGGCGCTCCTGCGCACGGCGCTCGAGGAGGTCGCGCCGACGGGCGGGGAGGAGGAGGCGACCGTCGTCGTGTGGACGCCCGGCCCGTTCAACTCGGCCTACTTCGAGCATGCGTTCTTGGCCCGGCAGATGGGCGTCGAGCTGGTCGAGGCGACCGACCTCGTCGTGCGCGATGCGGTCTGCCACATCCGGACCACGCGCGGCCTCCAGCGGGTGCACGCGATCTACCGCCGGATCGACGACGACTTCATGGACCCGCTCGAGTTCCGGCCCGACTCGATGCTCGGCGTCCCCGGCCTCATGCGCGCCTACCGGGCGGGCAGCGTCGCGATCGTCAACGCGGTCGGCACCGGGGTCGCCGACGACAAGGCGATCTATCACTACGTGCCCGAGATGGTTCGCTACTACCTCGGCGAGGAGCCGATCCTCGACAACGTGCCGACGTACCTGATGGCCGACGCCGAGCAGCGCGCCTGGGTGCTCGAGCGGCTGGGGGAGATGGTCGTCAAGCCGACCAGCGAGTCAGGTGGCAAGGGCGTCTTCATCGGGCCGTCGGCCACCGAGCAGGAGCTCGAGCGCCAGGCCGAGCGGGTCATGCGCGAGCCCGAGCGCTGGATCGCCCAGGAGGTGGTGCGGGTATCGACCGTCCCGACCGCGGGCGCGGACGGCTCGCTCGCCGCCCGCCACGTCGACCTGCGGCCCTTCGCGGTGTTCGGCGACGACATCCGGATCGTGCCCGGCGGGCTCACGCGCGTCGCGCTGCGCGAGGGGTCGATGATCGTGAACTCGTCGCAGGGCGGCGGCTCGAAGGACACCTGGGTGCTCGAGGACGGCGCTGACGCCGGCGGCGACCTCGCCGCGCCGCCGCGCTGGGCGCCGCCGCGGATGCCGGGGCTGAGCCAGGGCCAGTGGGCCGCCCAGCAGCAGCAACAGCAGCAGCAGCAGTGAGCGCAGCGAACGGTTACGCGAGGCCGGAGGCCGAGAGTCGTCATCAGAGCGCGGGGCTGGATGCCCCGCGGAGGTAACACCTTTGCTCGCCCGGATCGCCCACGAGCTGTACTGGATCGGCCGCCAGCTGGCCCGCGCCGAGCACACCGCGCGCATGCTCGACGGCGTCTTCCACGCCGACGTGCAGGCGCGCCCCGACCAGCCGGCCGGCGTGCTGCTGTCGTGGGGCCACCTGGTGACGATCGTCTCCGGCGAGCCGCCGGAGAACCCGGCCTCGCGCGAAGAGGTGCTGGGGATGCTGACGCTCGACCCCGAGCACCCGACCTCGGTGCTCAACTGCGTCACGCGCGCCCGCGAGGGCGCCCGCACGGTGCGCGACGTCTTCTCGGCCGAGATGTGGGAGGCCATCAACACGTTCCACCTCGGGCTCGCGCGGCGCGACATGTCGGCCGCCCTCCAGACGGGTCCGTACTCGGTCTACGCCTACATCCGCGAGCGCTGCGGCATGTTCTGGGGCGTCACGAGCCGGACGATGCTACGCGACGAGGCGCACGCCTTCCTCCAGGCCGGCGCGGCGATCGAGGCCGGCGACATGGTGCTGCGGATGCTGCGGGTGGCGCTGCCGCCGGGGGGCGAGGAAGCGGAGGAGCACCTGCGCGACGGCCAGGCGCTCGCGCTCCTCCAGGCGGTCGGCGGCTTCCAGGCCTACCGGCGCGCGGTCCCGGCGCCGCCCAACGCCGGCCCGGTGGCGCGCTTCCTGCTCTACGAGCGCGACTACCCGGACTCGGTCGCCTTCTCGGTCGAGGCGCTGCACGCGGCGCTGACCGCCGCCGACCCCAGCTACCGCGGCTCGCCCGCCGTCCTGCGCGTGGGGCGGCTGACCGCCGACCTCGACTTCCGCGCCCGGACCGCCGACAGCGACGCGGCGATCGCCGGCACCCTGGAGGCCGTCCAGCGCGAGCTGGCGCAGGTCGATGCCGACATCGCCCAACGCTACTTTGGGGGCCCCGCCACGCCGGTCTCCCGCGTCGCCACGCTCCGATGAACTTCGCCATCCGATTCCTGACCGAGTACCGCTACGACGCCCCGGTTACTGACAACCTGAACTCCCTCCGGGTGACGCCGGCAACCACGCCGACGCAGCGAGTGGACGACTTCGGCGTCCGCGTGGACCCCGAGACGCGGCTGCACCAGCACGTCGACTACTTCGGGACGACGGTGATCGAGTTCGGGATCTCGCGGCCGCACGACCACCTCTCGATCGACGTGCGCGCGCGCGTGAAGACGACCGCGCCCGAGGACCCGCCCGAGCTGCCGTGGGCCGGCCTCGACGACGCGCCGTACCGGGCGGCGGCCGGCGAGTTCGCGCTCGCGAACGGCGAGCCGGACGTGCTGTCGCTCGACGAGCTGGTCGGCCTCTCGCGCGCCGAGACGCCGCTGGCGACCGTCCGCCGGCTGGTCGAGCTGATCCCCGATCGGTTCGAGTACCGGCCGGGGGTGACGTACGTCGGCTCGACGGTCGCCGACCTGCTCGAGGCCGGCGCCGGCGTGTGCCAGGACTTCGCGCACCTCGCGCTCCTGCTCCTGCGCCGCCACGGCATCGCCGCGCGCTACGTGTCCGGCTACCTCTGGGCGCCGCCGAACGGCGACGAGGACGCCGACTCGGCGGAGGTCGAGACCCACGCGTGGATCGAGGCGCTCGTGCCGGCCGAGGGCGAGCCGCTGTGGGTTCCGGCCGACCCCACGAACCGCACGCTCGGCGGCGAGACCCACGTGAAGGTCGGGCACGGCCGCCGTTACGACGACGTGCCGCCCGTCAAGGGCGTGTTCCGAGGCGCGGGCGGGGCCGAGCTGTCCGCGTCCGTGCGGATGACGCGCACGGACGCTTCGCCGCCGGCACGGGCCTGAGCCGCGCGCACGCCGCGTTCGCGCCGGCGGCGGCGACGAGCGCGGCGGCGGCGCCGAGCACGAGGCCGGCGCGCGGGCCCGCGACCTCCGCGATCCAGCCCACGAGCGGGGCGCCGATCGGGGTCGACCCGAGGAAGACGACGGAGTAGAGGGCCATCACGCGCCCGCGCATGGCGGGCTCGACCGCGAGCTGGAGAGCCGAGTTGACGCCCGCCGCGAACATCACGCTGACCGCGCCCAGCGGCACGAGGGCCGCGAGCTGGAGCTCGACCGTGGGGGCGACGGCGACGAGCAGCTCGGCGACGCCGAACGCGGCGGCCGCGCCCACCAGCAGCCGCGGGCCGGCCCGCCCGCGCGTCCCCGTCGCCAGCGCGCCGGCCACCGAGCCGACGCCCATCGCGACCGCCAGCGTCGTGTAGAGCGCCGCGTCACCGTGCCAGGTGAGGCTCGCGAGCAGCGGGAGCAGGACCTGGAAGTTGAACGACAGGGTGCCGACCACCGCCATCATCGCCAGCGGGATCAGGAGGTTCGGGGAGCGGCGGACGTAGCGCAGCGCGGAGCGGACCTGGCCGGCGGCCCGCTTCGCCGGCTCGGGCGTGTGGAGGGCGTGCGGGTCCATCGCGCGCAGCGCCAGCAGCATGGCCGCGAACGAGACCGCGTTGATCAGGAAGCAGGTGGCGACGCCGACGAGCGCGATCACCGCCCCGGCCGCCGCCGGGCCGAGGATGCGGGCCGTGTGGATGATCACCGAGTTCAGCGCCACGGCGTTGACGACCCGGTCGGCTCCGACCATCTCGATGGCGAAGCTCTGGCGCGCCGGGTTGTCGACCGCGTTGATCGCCCCGCGCGTGAACACCAGCGCGTAGACCATCCAGATCTCGACGGAGCCGCTGGCCGTCAGGCCCCAGAGCGCGAGCGCGGGCAGCGCCATGAGCGACTGCGTGAGCAGCAGCAGCCGCCGCTTGGCAAGGCGGTCCGCCAGCAGGCCGCCCCAGGCGCCGAAGACCATGATCGGCAGGAACTGGAGCGCTGCGGTGAGGCCGACCGACACGCCGCTCCCGGTGAGCTGGAGCACCAACCACATCTCGGCCACCGTCTGCATCCAGTTGCCGGAGAGGGAGACGACCTGGCCGATGAAGTAGCGGCGGTAGTTCGGGATTGCGAGCGAGGCAAACGTCCGCAAGTACTACCTCCGCGGGGCATCCGGCCCGTCGATTTCGAGCATCCTCTCCAGGATCGTCGCCGCGCTGTCGAGCGTCGCCCGCTCGTCGGGCGAGAGGTGCTCGAGCCGGCGGGCGAGGAAGAGCGTCTTGCGGGTCCGGAGGTCGGCCAGCAGGTCGTGCGCCGCCGGGGTGGCGGACACGAGGCTCGAGCGCCGGTCCTGCGGGTCCGGCGTGCGAGCGACCAGCCCTTCCTCCTCGAGCCGGGCCAGCACGCGCGTCGCCGTCGGCCGCTGGATGCGCTCGCGTGCCGCCAGCTCGGAGGGGGTGAGCGGCCCATGGCGCTCGACGGTGGCCAGCGCCGCTGTCAGCGACGGCGACAGCTCCGTCCCCGCCTCCTGGCGCAGCCGCCGAGCCGCGCGCGCGATGGTGATGCGCAGGTGGCCGGCGAGGTCGGTCTCAGAATTCGTTCGCACGGCTAATTAGTCTAGCGAATCATCGCTGCGA
>DASTIC010000277.1:0-25339 GCA_035717845.1 Solirubrobacteraceae bacterium | reverse complement strand
CGATGAGGCGACGCCCGAGGCCGAGGCTCCCGCTGCTGAGGCGGCGCCGGCCGACGAGGCCGCGCCCGTCGAGGAGGCTGCCCCCGTCGAGGAGGCTGCGCCCGCCGAGACGGCGAAGCCGAAGGCTGCGCCCAAGAGCGGGCCGACGCGCCGCGACCGCCTCGAGGCCAAGCGCGCCGAGCGGCGCGTCGCTGCCGGGCGCCGCAAGCCGCGGACCCCCGAGGAGCGTGCCGCCGCGCGGGCCGAGCGCCGGGCCACGCTGGCCAAGCAGCGCCGCGCCTATCGCTCCAAGCTCAAGGCCAAGAAGGCCGAGCGCCGGGCGGCCGAGCCGCCGCGCGAGCCCGACCACGCACCCGAGCACGGACCCGGCCGCGCGAAGGTCCGCCAGGGCGTCGTCGTCTCCGACAAGGGCGACAAGACGATCACGGTCGCGATCGACATGGTGCGGCGCCACAAGCGCTACCACAAGATCATGCGGTCGACGGTCAAGCTCTACGCCCACGACGAGCGCAACGACGCCCACGAGGGCGACACCGTGCGCGTGCAGGAGTGCCGCCCGATGTCCCGCTCCAAGCGCTGGCGCCTGATCGACGTGGTGGAGCGGGCGCGATGATCCAGAACGAGACCCGGCTCAAGGTCGCCGACAACACGGGCGCGCGGGAGATCCTGTGCATCCGCGTGCAGGGCGGCTCGCGCCGCCGCTATGCGGGGGTGGGCGACATCATCACCGCCACCGTCAAGCAGGCGACCCCGCAGGGGACCGTGAAGAAGGGCGAGGTCGTCAAGGCCGTCGTCGTGCGCACGAAGAAGGAGTTCGGGCGCGACGACGGCACCTACATCTCCTTCGACGAGAACGCCGCCGTGATCATCGACGCCCAGAACGCGCCGCGCGGCACCCGCATCTTCGGGCCCGTGGCCCGCGAACTGCGCGACGGCGGCTTCATGCGCATCGTCTCGCTGGCCCCGGAGGTGCTCTGACCATGCGCATCCGCACCGACGACGAGGTCGTGGTGATCTCGGGCAAGGACAAGGGCAAGACCGGCAAGGTCATCCGCACGGACCCCAAGAAGGACCGGGTCTTCGTGGAGGGGCTGAACATGGTCAAGCGCCACCAGCGCCCGATGCCCGGCCGCCCCAACGCCCCCGTGGGCGTGATCGAGAAGGAGGGTCCGATCCACGTGTCCAACGTGGCGATCGTCGACCCGAAGGACCACAAGCCGACGCGCGTCGGCATCCGCCGCGACGCCGAGACCGGCCGCCGCATGCGGGTCGCGAAGCGCTCGGGCTCGGAGCTCGACTGACATGGCACGCATCAAGGACCGCTACATCGAGGAGATCCGCCCCGCGCTGGTGCGCAAGTTCGGCTACTCGTCGGTCATGCAGGCGCCGAAGCTGACCAAGGTCACGCTCAACATGGGCGTCGGCGAGGCCAAGCAGGACTCGAAGATGCTCGAGGCCGCGCAGGAGCAGCTGGCGACGATCGCCGGCCAGCGCCCGAGCGTCCGCCGCGCGCGCAAGTCCGTCGCCGCCTTCAAGCTGCGCGAGGGCATGCCCGTGGGCCTGTCGGTCACGCTGCGCGACGAGCGGGCGTACGAGTTCCTCGACCGCCTCGTGTCGATCGCGCTGCCCCGGCTGCGCGACTTCCGCGGGCTCAACCCGCGCTCGTTCGACGGCCGCGGCAACTACTCGCTCGGCATCCGCGAGCAGGTGATCTTCCCGGAGATCGACTACGACGCGGTCGACCAGGTGCGCGGGCTCGACGTGACGATCACCACCACCGCCAAGACCGATCCCGAGGCGTTCGCGCTGCTCGACGCGCTGGGCATGCCGTTCGCGCGCGACGGCCGCCCGGGCGCCTACGAGACGCTCGCCGAGGAGCCGGCGGCGGCGTAACAAGGATTCTTAGGAGACCATGGCCAAGAAGTCGAAGATCGTGCGCCAGGCGCGCACTCCCAAGTACAAGACCCGAGCGCACTCGCGGTGCCGCCGCTGCGGCCGCCCGCGCGCCGTGTATCGCAAGTTCGGCCTGTGCCGGATCTGCCTGCGCGAGCTCGCGCACAACGGCTACATCCCCGGCATGACGAAGTCGAGCTGGTAGCGCCATGTCGATGACCGACCCGATCGCCGACTTCCTGACGCGGATCCGCAACGGGATCATGGCCGCCCACGAGGAGGTCGAGATCCCCGCCAGCCGCCTCAAGCGCGAGATGGCGCGGATCCTGCTCGAGCAGGGCTACATCGCCGGCTTCGACGAGCAGCCGGGCGTGCCCGGCTCCGCGGCCGACAAGCTGCTCGTGCGCCTCAAGTACACTGACGACCGCACGTCCGTCATCTCCGGCCTGCGCCGGGTGTCCCGGCCGGGTCAGCGGACGTACGTCGACGCCAAGCACATCCCGAAGGTCCTGGGAGGCATGGGCACCACGATCGTGTCCACCTCCAGGGGCGTGATGACCGGGCACGACGCGCGCCGCGAAGGTGTCGGCGGCGAGGTCGTGGCCGAGGTCTGGTAGGTCCTGAGAGCAATGTCCCGCATCGGCAAGAAGCCCATCCCCGTTCCCACCGGCGTGACCGTCACGATCGAGCCGGAGGTCGTCCGCGTGGCCGGTCCGCGCGGCGATCTCGCCGAGCGCAAGAGCCGGGCGATCGAGGTCCGCCAGGAGGGCGACGAGCTGCTCGTCACCCGGCCCACGGACCGCGCCGAGCACCGCGCGCTGCACGGGCTGACGCGCTCGCTGGTGGCGAACATGGTCGAGGGCGTGACGTCCGGCTTCACGAAGACGCTGGAGATCCAGGGCGTGGGCTACCGCGCGCAGCTCAAGGGACGCGACCTCGAGCTCGCGCTCGGCTACTCGCACCCCGTGCCGATCAAGGCGCCGGAGGGCATCGAGTTCGAGGTGCCCCAGCCCACGCGCGTGATCGTCAAGGGCAACAGCAAGCAGCAGGTCGGCGAGATCGCCGCCATCATCCGCAAGCAGCGCAAGCCGGAGCCGTACAAGGGCAAGGGCATCCGCTACGAGGGCGAATACGTCGCCCGGAAGGTCGGTAAGAGGGCATGAGGCGTATCCGGCTCGATCGCTCCAATAGGGCGCGGACCACCACGCGGAGCGGACGGGCATGACCGTCCTCACGGCTCCCGCCCGGCGCCTCAAGCGCCGCCGCCGCGTCCGCGCCAAGGTGCACGGCACGGCCGAGCGCCCGCGCATCTCGGTCTTCCGCTCCAACCGGGGCATCTTCGTCCAGCTCGTCGACGACGTGGCCGGCCACACGCTGGCCGCCGTCAACTGGACGGAGGGCGACCTGCGCTCCCTCAAGCCGATGGACCAGGCTCGCCGCGCCGGCGAGCTGCTCGCCGAGCGGGCCAAGGCCGCCGGCGTCGAGACCGCGGTGTTCGACCGCGGCGGCTACCGCTACCACGGCCGCGTGAAGGCGCTCGCCGAAGGCGCTCGTGAGAGCGGACTGAACTTCTAGACTCGAAGGACCTCATGGCAGCCCCCGATCGATCCGTATCCTCCACCGGCCTCGACCTGCAAGAGCGCGTCGTGGAGATCAACCGCGTCGCCAAGGTCGTCAAGGGCGGCCGGCGCTTCTCGTTCACCGCCCTCGTCGTCGTGGGTGACGAGAACGGCATCGTGGGCGTCGGCTACGGCAAGGCCAACGAGGTCCCGCTGGCGATCCAGAAGGGCGTCGAGCGCGCGAAGAAGAACCTCTTCCGCGTGCCCCGCCACGGGTCGACCATCACGCACCAGACGACCGGCGTGTTCGGCGCCGGCCGCGTGTTCCTCAAGCCCGCGTCGCCCGGTACGGGCGTGATCGCCGGTGGCGGGGTGCGCGCGGTGCTCGAGCTGGCCGGGATCCACGACATCCTCTCCAAGTCGCTCGGGACGCAGAACCCGATCAACCTCGTGAAGGCGACGATCGCCGGCCTCCAGGGCCTGCGCCGCCCCGAGGAGGTCGCCCAGCTGCGCGGCCTGTCGGTCGACCGCGTGCTCGGCCTCGGCGGCACCGAGGAGCCGGCTGCCGAGGAGGTGCCGGCATGATCGTGATCAAGCAGGTGAAGTCCTCGAACGGGGCGAACGGGCGCCAGCTCGACACGCTGCGCTCACTCGGACTGCGAGGAATCGGAAAGACGGTGGAGCGTGAGGATTCGCCCCAGCTCCGCGGCATGATCCATGCCGTCCGTCATCTCGTGATGGTGGAGGAGCGATGAGCGAGGAGATCGGCCTCCACACGCTCAAGCCGGCCCCCGGCTCGCGCCGCCCGCGCAAGCGCGTCGGCCGCGGCGAGGGCTCGGGCACGGGCAAGACCGCCGGGCGCGGCCAGAAGGGCTACGGCTCCCGCTCGGGCGCCAAGGACCGGCCGAACTTCGAGGGCGGCCAGAACCCGCTCCACATGCGCATGCGCAAGCTGCGCGGGCCGAACAAGAAGATGTCGATGCCGTTCGAGCCGTTCCGGACGCACACGCAGCCGGTCAACCTCGACGACCTCGAGGCGCGGTTCGACGACGGCGCGTCGGTCGACCTCGCGGCGCTGAAGGCCGCAGGGCTCGGCACCCGCAAGGACATCCCGGTCAAGATCCTCGGTCGCGGCGAGCTCAACAAGAAGCTCACCGTGCACGCCCACAAGTTCTCGAAGACCGCGCGTGAGCGGATCGAGGCCGCGGGCGGGACCTGCCAGGTCATCGACGGCTAGCCAAGCCCGCGGGATGATCTCCACCATCCTCAACGCCTTCCGGGTCGCCGACATCCGGAAGAAGCTGCTGTTCACGGCGGTCATGCTCGCGCTCTACCGGCTCGGCGCGTTCATCCCGGTGCCGGGCGTGGACGTCGAGGCCGTGAAGCAGATCTCGGAGAACTACGCCGGGTCGAACATCCTCGGCTTCCTCAACCTCTTCACGGGCGGCGGCCTGTCCCGGATCGCGATCTTCGCGCTCGGGATCATGCCCTACATCACCGCCTCGATCATCCTCCAGCTGCTCACGGTGGTCTCGCCGTCGCTCGAGAAGCTTCAGAAGGAGGGCGAGGTCGGCCAGCAGAAGATCACGCAGTACACGCGCTACCTGACCGTCGGCCTCGCGGCCGCGCAGGCCATCGGCTACGTCTTCCTCTTCCGCTCGCAGGGCAACAACGCGGGCGCCCCGGTGATCGAGAACTTCACGCCCGGCGGCGTGATCCTGATCGTCGTCTGCCTCACGGCCGGCTGCGTGCTGCTGATGTGGATGGGCGAGCTGATCACCCAGCGCGGCATCGGCAACGGCATCTCGCTGATGATCTTCGCCTCGATCGTCTCGGGCCTCCCGAACGGCATCCAGGCGTGGTGGACGAACCCCGACCAGGTCTTCAAGGTCATCATGCCGTTCCTCGCCCTCTTCATCATCGCGGCGATCGTGTTCGTGCAGGAGGGCCAGCGGCGGATCCCGATCCAGTACGCCAAGCGCGTGATCGGCCGGCGGATGAGCTCCGGCGGCCAGACCTACCTGCCGCTGCGCGTGAACATGGCCGGCGTCATCCCCGTCATCTTCGCCGCCTCGATCATGGCCTTCCCGCCCACGCTGGGCGAGCTCGCGCCCGGCCTCCAGGGGCTGGCGACCTTCTTCAGCCCGAACGGGTGGGCCTACATCGTCGGGGAGACCGTCTTCATCATCCTGTTCACGTACTTCTACACCGCGGTGACCTTCAACCCGGTCGACCAGGCGGACAACCTGAAGAAGTACGGCGGCTTCATCCCGGGGGTAAGGCCAGGCAGGCCGACGGCCGAGTTCCTCGACCGGATCCTGGCCCGGCTGACGTTCCCGGGGGCGCTCTACCTCGCCGCCGTGGCGGCGCTGCCGACCATCCTCATCAACCAGACGTCGGCCAACTTCTTCTTCGGCGGCACCTCGATCCTGATCGTGATCGGCGTGGCGCTGGACACGATGAAGCAGCTCGAGGCGCAGCTGATGATGCGCAACTACGAGGGCTTCCTAAAGTAACGTCGCACGAAGGTCGCCGGGTGGGGATTCCGGTGACCGGAGGGCGAAACCCCTATTCATGACTGAACTCAACCTCATCCTGCTGGGCCCTCCCGGGGCCGGAAAAGGCACGCAGGCTGCCCGCCTGCGTGAGGACTTCAGCCTGCCCTACATCGCGACAGGCGACCTGCTGCGCGAGCACCGGGAGAACGGCACCGAGCTGGGGCAGGAGGCCGCCTCGTACATGAGCGCCGGCAAGCTGGTGCCGGACGATCTCGTGATCGCGATGATCCTCGCGAAGGTCGAGGAGGAGTGCAACGACGGCTTCCTGCTCGACGGCTTCCCGCGCACCGTTCCCCAGGCCGACGCGCTCGCCGAGGAGCTCGAGCGCCTCGGCCGCCGGCTGACCGCCGCGCTCTACGTGCAGGCCCCAGACGCCGTGGTGATCACGCGCCTGTCGGGCCGCCGCCAGTGCCGGTCCGGCCACCTCTACCACGAGGATTTCGACCCGCCCAAGCACGAGGGCGTCTGCGACCAGTGCGGCAAGCCGCTGTTCCGGCGCGACGACGACGATCCCGACAAGGTCCGGACCCGGCTCGACACGTACCACGAGCAGACCGAGCAGCTCATCGACTACTACGATGCGAAGGGCCTCCTGCGCCGCTTCGACGGCACGCGGAGCCCGACGGAGGTCCACGACCACATCCGGGCCACGCTCGCCACGCTGCGGCTCGAAGAACGCCTCTGACCGCGGATGATCATCAAGAAGACCCCAGCGGAGATCGACAAGATGGCCCGCGCTGGGGACATCCTCGTCCGCACGATGGACCTGGTCGCCGGCAAGATCCGCCCGGGCGTCACGACTCAGGACCTCGACGCCGCGGCCGAGAAGTACATCCGCTCGCAGGGCGCGACGCCTGCCTTCAAGGGCTACCGCGGCTTCCCGGGCTCCATCTGCGCGTCGCCGAACGACATGGTCGTGCACGGCATCCCGGGCCGCTTCCGGCTCTCACGCGGTGACACGCTGAGCGTGGACATCGGGGTCATCTACGACGGCTGGGTCGCCGACGCCGCTCGCACGTTCCCGGTCGGCGAGGTCTCGCCGGTCGCGGCCAAGCTGCTGGAGGTGACCGAGGAGTCGCTCTTCAAGGCGGTCGAGCAGTGCCGCCCCGGTCGCCACCTCGAGGACGTCGGGCATGCCGTCCAGGAGCACGTCGAGGCCGCCGGCTTCTCGATCGTCCGCTCGCTCGTCGGCCACGGGATCGGCCGCAGCATGCACGAGGAGCCCCAGGTGGCCAACTACGGCCGCCCCGGCAAGGGCGTCGTGCTCGAGGAGGGGATGGTCTTCGCCGTCGAGCCGATGACGACCGCCGGGCGCCACATGGTCCGCATGGGCGACGACGGCTGGGCGATCTACTCCCAGGACGGCTCGACCACCGCCCACTTCGAGTTCACGATCGCGGTGACCGCCGACGGGCCGCGCATCCTCACGCCCTGGCACGAGTCCAAGGCCCGCATCGCCGCCGCCTAGCGCGGTTTCGGCGAACGTCACCGGCGAACGTCAACGGCGAACGTCAACGGCGGCTGGGTAGGGAAGTGAGGGACCCGTCGGTGCCGTCGGTCCCTTGTCGTCGCGGTCAAGCCGGGGTTTCGTGGATTCGGGTGTTTCGAGATATCTCCAAATCCACCTTTGTGCTCTAGACGCGCACAAAGGTGTATCTCGATGACCGGCGCCGTGCCCGAATCCACCTAATCCCGCCTTGACGGGGAGTTTGGTGTATCTCGCTGCCCGCGGCCGCGCCCGAATCCACCTTTGTCCCCTAGACCAGGGAGAAAGGTCGATCTCGGGCGGTTGGAGACACGCCGAAGACACGAAACTCCCGTTCCCCGCGCACCCGCCGGCTCACCAGCCTCCCTACCCAGCCGCAGTTGACGTCCGCCGGCGCCACCACCACCCACCGAGCAGCACCACGACGAGCACCGGCGCCCCCACCGAAACCAACATCTCGGGCCCGTCGCACTCCCCGCGGGCGTCGCAGCGGCCCATCGTGCACGGTCGGGCGCTGCGGGCCCAGGCGCCGGGGTCGCTCCAGCGCCCCTGGGGCTGAAACCGCGGCCCGCGCGGTGAGTCCATCTCGCCTGGCACCCAGCCGGCCCGGGCGCCGCCCCACCGGCCGGGCCAGCGGGACCAGGCGCCGAGCGGGCGGACCGGCGGCGCGACGACGGCGCCCCGTCCGTCGGCCTCGTCGTTGGGATCGGGCCACATGCGGTCGCGCACGCCCGGCCGGAAGTACGCCGCGTGCGAGCCGCTGGCGAGATAGATCACCGGCCGGCCGCCGCGCGTCTCGACCTCCCGCCACGGGCAGCGCTCGGCTCCCGAGTGCTGCGCGAACACGGCCTCCACCGGGACGCCTGCCGCGTCGAGCCGGATCTGCACCATCTCCCAGTCCCCCGCATGGCGTCCGGTGCGCACGATCCCGCGGTCCTGGTCGTTGCGGGCGAAGGCGAGCCACCACTGCCGCCAGCGGCCGACGCTACGCTCGTAGACGACCGGCGGACGGGCGAACTCGCCCGGCCGGGCGCCGACCGAGCCCAGTGGCGAGGCCTCGCGGGAGTCGTGCACCACGACCGGCCCGAGCAGCGCGAGCGCGGCGAGCAGAGCGGTCAAGTAGGGGGCGCGATCGGCGGAATGGGCTTGCTATCCTGCTCGGTCGCGTCCAAGTCTGCGAGGGCTCTGTGCGCGACGACTTTCTCCGTCCGGGGGACTGGTAGCGGCAGCCGCTCCGGCAGCCAGAGCCACCCCGTCTGGATCATCAGCCGAAAGGGATCATGAAGGTACGACCGTCGGTGAAGCCGATGTGCGAGAAGTGCAAGATCATCCGCCGCCACGGCCGGGTCCTCGTGATCTGCCAGAACCCGCGTCACAAGCAGCGTCAGGGGTAGCTCACGAATGGCTCGCATCGCCGGGGTCAACATCCCGCTCAACAAGCGCGTAGAGATCGGCCTGACCTACATCTACGGGGTCGGGCGGCCCACCTCCAACGAGGTACTGGCCAAGCTCGGTATCGATCCCAACCGCTACGTGCGCGACCTCACGGACGGTGAGGTCTCCCAGCTCCGCGACGTCATCGACAACGAGCTGACGGTCGAGGGCGACCTGCGGCGTGAGCGCTCGCAGAACATCAAGCGCCTGATGGAGATCGGGTGCTACCGCGGGCTCCGCCACCGCCGCAACCTCCCCGTGCGCGGGCAGAACACGAAGACCAACGCGCGCACCCGCAAGGGTCCCAAGCGCATGCAGGTGGCCGGCAAGAAGAAGGCGACGAAGAAGTGAGTCCCGCTCCCCGCCGACCCCAGCGCGGCCGCCGCAAGGTCAAGAAGAACATCCCCATCGGCCAGGCGCACATCAAGACCAGCTTCAACAACACGATCGTCGCCCTCACCGACCGCGAGGGCAACGTGATCGCCTGGGAGTCCGCCGGCGGCGCCGGCTTCAAGGGCTCCCGCAAGTCGACTCCCTTCGCCGCCCAGGTGACGGCGGACGCCGCCGCCCGCAAGGGCATCGAGCAGGGCATGCAGAAGGTCGAGGTCTTCGTCAAGGGCCCGGGCTCGGGCCGCGAGACCGCGATCCGCTCGCTCCAGGCCGCCGGCCTCGAGGTCACCGGCGTGAGGGACGTCACCCCGCAGGCACACAACGGCTGCCGCCCCCGGAAGCGGCGAAGGGTCTGATACACGGAATGGCTCGCGATACCTCCCCCCAGTGCAAGCAGTGCCGCCGCGAAGGGCAGAAGCTCTTCCTCAAGGGCGAGCGCTGCCTGACCGACAAGTGCGGCGTCGAGCGTCGCTCGTACCCGCCCGGCGAGCACGGCCGCGGCCGCCAGAAGCAGTCCGAGTACCGCGTCCAGCTGCGCGAGAAGCAGAAGGCGCGGCGGTATTACGGTGTGCTCGAGAAGCAGTTCCGCACCTACTACGCCAAGGCCTCGCGGCAGCCCGGCATCACCGGCGAGAACCTGCTGCGGATGCTCGAGTGCCGGTTCGACAACGTACTGGTGCGGCTGGGCTTCGCGGCCTCCCGGCGCCAGGCACGGCAGCTGATCCGGCACGGCCACTGGGCGATCAACGGCCGCCGCGTCGACATCCCGAGCTACCAGGTGAAGGCGGACGACGTGATCACCTTCAAGCCCGGGTCTGACGCGGAGACGGTGATCCGCGACGCCACCGAGCTGGTCGCGCAGGTGCCGGCGTGGCTCCAGGCGGACCACGACCAGCTGACGGCGAAGGTGCTGCGCAAGCCCGAGCGCGCGGAGATCGCCGCGCCGGTGCAGGAGCAGCTCATCGTCGAGCTGTACTCGAAGTAAGGCTTCCGGCGTCCCTCCCCAGGCGCCCGCCACCCGCTCCCCCGAGAGAACCTGAGACGACGTTAGGACCCTGATGCTCGACTTCCAGATCCCCCGAATCACCGCCGAGTCGGTCGAGGACAACCGCGGCCAGTTCGTGGTCGAGCCGCTCGATCGCGGCTTCGGCTACACGTTCGGCAACTCGCTGCGCCGCGTGCTGCTCGCCTCGCTCGCCGGCGCCGCCGTCACCTCGGTCCGCATCGAGGGCGTCGCGCATGAGTTCTCGACCGTCAAGGGCGTGACGGAGGACGTGACCGACATCGTCCTCAACCTCAAGGGCATCGTGTGCCGGATGCACTCGGACGCCACCGAGGTCGAGGCCCCGCTGGTCGTGACCGGGCCCGGTGAGATCACCGCGCGCGACATCGACCTGCCGTCGGGCGTCGAGATCCTCAACCCCGACGCCCACATCGCGACGCTCGAGAAGAAGACCAAGCTCGAGATGTACCTGACGATCGGGCGCGGCCGCGGCTACCGCCCGGCCGAGGACAACAAGTCGCCCGACCAGCCGATCGGCGTCATCCCCATCGACTCGATCTTCTCGCCGGTGCGCCGCGTCGCGTACTCGGTCGAGCAGGCCCGTGTCGGCCAGCGGACGGACTTCGACAAGCTGACGATCGACATCGAGACCGACGGCTCGATCGACCCGCAGGCCGCGCTCCGCGAGGCCGCCGAGATCCTCATCTCCTCGCTCTCGATCTTCACCGACGAGGAGCGGATCGAGGAGCTGCGGGCCGGCCCGGGCGGGATGACCGCGCTCGACAACGGCGGCGGCGTCGGCTCGGGCGCGCTGGCTCCCGGCGGGCGCGCCGGCGGCTCCCCGATGGACGACATCCTGATCGAGGAGCTCGAGCTCGGCGTGCGGTCCTACAACTGCCTCAAGCGCGCGGGCATCCAGACGGTGGGCGACCTCGTCTCGAAGTCCGAGGGCGAGCTGGCCGCGATCCCGAACTTCGGCAAGAAGTCGATCGACGAGGTCATCGAGACGCTCTCGCAGCGCGGGCTCAATCTCCGCAACGACTGACGCCATGCGCCACCAGAAGACCCGGCACAAGCTCTCGCGCGACGCCTCCCACCGCAAGGCGCTGCTCGCGAACCTCTGCATCGAGGTCATCGACCACGAGCGCATCCGGACGACCGAGGCCAAGGCCAAGGCGGTCAAGCCGGAGATCGAGAAGCTGATCACGCTTGCCCGGCGGGGCGACCTGCACGCCCGCCGGCAGGCGATCTCGATCCTCCAGCACCCGGACAAGGGCGTCATCTACAAGCTGTTCGAGGAGATCGCGCCCCGCTACACGGAGCGCCCCGGGGGCTACACCCGGATCCTCAAGCTCGGTCCGCGTTCGAGCGACGCGACCGAGATGGTCTACCTCGAGCTTGTGTAATCAAGGCGCTCACCCGAGCTTGCGAGGGTGAGTAAGCCGCATTCGATCTCCAAATTAGTCCTGGCCTATGACGGCGGCCCGTTCGCGGGCTGGGCCGTCCAGCCGGGGAAGCGGACGGTTGCCGGCGAACTGGAGCGCGCGCTGCGCGTGGTGCTCCGCCAGGACGTCGACCTCGTCGTCGCCGGCCGCACCGACCGCGGCGTTCACGCGCTCGGCCAGGTGGTCTCCTACGACGGCCCGCTGCCGCTCCTGCGCTCGGTCAACGCGGTGCTGCCGGACGAGGTCGCCGTGCTGGCGGCCGAGGAGATGCCGGACGGCTTCAGCGCGCGCCACGACGCCAGGAGCCGCTCGTACCTCTACCGCGTGCTCGCGCGCCGCACGCCGTCGCCGTTCGAGCGCGGCCGCGCGCTGTGGTGGCCGCACGCCGTCGACCTCGTCGCGCTCCAGGCGTGCGCCGCCGCGCTGCCCGGCACCCACGACTTCACCGCCTTCACGCCGGCCGAGACCTACCACCGGCGCTTCGAGCGCGACGTCATGTCGGCCGCCTGGACGCAGGAGGGCGACGTGCTGGCGTTCCACATCGAGGCCGACAGCTTCATGCGGGCGATGAACCGTGTGCTGGTGGGAACGATGCTGGAGGTGGCGGGCGGGCGGCGCGGTGTCGACGACTTCGTGCGCCTGCTGGAGGGCCGGCCGCGCGCGGAGGCCGGAGCCACGGCGCCGCCCCACGGCCTCTACCTGGCGGCCGTGCGGTATTGACCGCACCGGCGTGAGCCGAGTAGCGTCGGGGTATGGATCGGCGGGCGATGCTCGCGCGGGCGGCGGACATCCTCGCCGCCTGGAACCGCGGGGACCCAGATGGGATCGGCGCCAGCGTCGTCGAGGACGTCATGTGGCGCGACGTGGCGCTCGGCAAGCCGCTCCAGGGCCGCGAGGCCCTCGTCACGGCTGCCCGCAAGTACATGACCGCGTTCCCGGACCTGCGCATCCGCGAGACCTCGTCGACCCTCGCCGGCGCGCGCCTCGCGCAGGAGCTGACGGTCGTGGGGACCCATCGCGGCAAGCTGCTCGGCGTCGAGCCCACCGGCCGCTGGACGGAGACCTACGCGGCCGTCATCACCACCTTCGACGAGGACGCGATGGTGATCGAGGGCGCGCTCTACTGGAGCCCGCTGGCGATGTTCCAGCAGCTCGGCATCCTCGCCGGCCTCGCCCCGGTCCACGCGTAGACGCGCGCCGCGATCAGCGGCCCAGCGAGGTGCTGGGAACGCGGGCCATGGCCGGTCGCCGCAGCCCGATGGCTCCCGCCACGACGAGTCCGACCACGCCAGCGATGAGCGCCCACCGGCGCAGGTCGGCGAGGAACGCGTCCCAGATCGCGGTGACGACGGCGTCCCCGAAGCCGCTCGTGAACTGCCCGACGAGCACTTCGTGGCCGGCTGTGACGCCCGCGGCGGTCACGCCGCCGGCGGCCGCGACGGCCAGTGCGGCTCCCGCGAGCGCACGGCGGCGATCGCGGGCACGGGCGACGCCGGCCACCAGGAACGCGAGCGCGAGCACCCCGAGCCCGGCGGAGAGCGGGACGGCCACCGCGCGGGCCGGCGGGGCCAGCACACGCAGCGCGCCCTCGAAGCCCCAACCGCGCACCGCCAGCAGCTCCGGGTCGGCGAACCGGGGCGCACGCCGGCCGGAGTCCGCCACCCGCTGCGTCAGCGCGGCACCCGAGCCGGGCACGATGAGCTGGGCCGGCGCATCGGCGTCGCTGAAGATCGCTCGGTGCATGCGCGTGGCGGCGGCGCGGAAGGCGGGCGCGAAGGCGTCGTCCCGGACCACGGCGGTGGCGGCGGAGTCCTCGATCCTGGCCCGCCACGACTCCAGCTCCGGGTGCTCGGACACAGTCCGGTCCACAAGGCGCCGGGCGGCTTCGCTCTGGACCTCGCCCGAGTCGAGCACGCTGACCGCGCGGTCCGCGAACGCCTGCTCGTCGAGAATCGCGTAGCGGGCGTAGGCGCCGACGGACGCCGCGAGGAGGCACGCGGCGCCGAGGACCAGCATGGCGATCGTGCCTCGACGGGCCATCAGAGGCACCCTACGGCGCCGTGCCGCGGCCCCCACTGGCCAGAAGTCGGGGCCTCTATCCTGACTGCGCGTCGATGCTCCGCGTGCTCCTCACCAACGACGACGGCATCCACGCCGAAGGGATCCAGGCGCTGCGGCGGGCGCTCGCCGCGCTCGACGACATCGTGCTGGCGGTCATCGCGCCCGACGAGAACATGTCCGCCACCGCGCGCTCGATCACCACGCGGCGGCCGCTGTGGGTGACCGAGGTCCCGTTCGACGACGGCACGCACGGCTTCTCGTGCGACGGCACGCCGGTCGACTGCGTGCGGCTCGCTTCGCTCGGCCTCGTCGACGACTTCGAGCCCGACCTCGTGGTGGCCGGCATCAACCACGGCTCCAACCTGGGCGACGACATCACGTACTCGGGAACGGTCGCCGCCGCGCTCGAGGGGATCGTGCTCGGGGTGCCGGGCATCGCCGTCTCGCAGCAGTCGCAGGCGCGCGAGATGGACTTCCGGCTCGGCCGCGAGTTCGACTTCGAGACGGCCGCCGCCTTCACCGCCCAGATCGTCGACCGGCTCGACGACGTCCCGCTTCCCGACGGCACGCTGCTGAACGTCAACGTGCCGGCCGGCGAGGCCGACGGCGTCGAGGTCACGCGCCTCGGCAAGCGCATCTACCGAGACGCCCTCGAGCAGGTGGACAGCGACGAGGAGGGGCGCCGGCGCTACCGCATCTACGGCGACTCGCCCGTCCACGACGACGAGGCGGGCACCGACCTCGCGGCGGTGGCGGCCGGCCGCATCGCGGTCACGCCGCTGCACTTCGACCTCACGGCCGAGCACGGGCTCGACGAGCTGCGCGCCTATGACCTCGCGAGGCTGCTGGCGCCCGCCGCGGAGGAGGTCACGGAGTGAGCGCGGCCCAGTGGCCCCCGACACAGGTCCCGCCGCGTTTGGCGGGCGTCTCGCCGCCCGTGGCGGCGTCCTCGAACATTCACGTGCCAGAGGCACGCCACATGTTCTGCGTCCTTGCCACGAACGACGATCCGCACGCCAAACACGACGCGACCTATGTCGGAGACCACTAAGCGCGCGGCCGAGCTGCGCCGTGAGCTCGCCGAGCACAACCACCGCTACTACGTCCTCGACGACCCGGTCATCGCGGACGACGCGTACGACGCCCTGCTCGACGAGCTGCGGCGGATCGAGGCCGAGCACCCGGAGCTGCTCACCCCCGACTCGCCCACCCAGCGCGTCGGCGCCGAGCCGGTCTCCAGGCTCGAGAAGGTCTCGCACCTGCAGCCGATGCTCTCGCTCGCCAACGCGCGCTCGGAGGAGGAGCTGCGGGCGTGGGTGGCCCGCATGCGCTCCCACCTGGCGCGCGAGGGGATCGAGGACCCGAGCTTCCGCTTCGTGGCCGAGCCCAAGATCGACGGGCTCGCGATCTCGCTGATCTACCGGAACGGGAGCCTCGAGCGCGGCGCCACGCGCGGCAACGGCGAGGTCGGCGAGGACGTCACGCACAACCTGCGCACGATCCCGACGATCCCGCTCAGCATCGAGGACGCCCCGCCCCTGCTCGAGGTGCGCGGCGAGGTCTACATGTCGCTGCCGGACTTCCAGGCGCTCAACGAGCGGCGCGCCGAGGCCGGGCTCTCGACGTTCATGAACCCGCGCAACTCGGCCGCCGGGACGATCCGCCAGCTCGACCCGCAGCTCGCCGCCGAGCGCCCGCTCTCGATGTGGTGCTACGGGATCGGCGTCACCGACGGCCTGCGGCTCGGCTCGCACTGGGACTCGCTCGAGTGGCTGCGCGAGCACGGCTTCCGCGTCAACGGCGACGTGCAGGTGCTCGACAGCGAGGACGAGGTCGTGGCCCAGTGCCTGAGCTGGCAGGAGCGCCGCGGCGCGCTCGACTTCGAGATCGACGGCGTGGTCGTGAAGGTCGACGACGTCGAGCTCCAGCGGCGCCTCGGCGTCGTGGGGCGCGACCCGCGCTGGGCGATCGCCTGGAAGTTCCCGCCCACGACGGCGGTCACGACGCTCAACGAGGTGCGCTGGAACGTCGGCAAGTTCGGCGACCTGCACCCGTTCGCCGAGCTCGAGCCGGTGCACGTGGGCGGCGTCACGGTCAAGCGCGCGACCCTGCACAACGAGGAGGACCTCGCCCGCAAGGACGTACGGCCCGGAGACGAGGTCATCGTGCTGCGGGCCGGCGACGTGATCCCGCAGGTCGTCTCGCCCGCCCCGCACGCGGTTGAGCGCGAGGACCGGGCGCCGGTGCCGGGGCCGCCCGAGCGCTGCCCGTTCTGCGACACCCCGACGGTCAAGGGCGCGGGCGTGTTCACGAAGTGCCCGAACCGCGACTGCCCCGAGCGCCGCTGGCAGCTCCTGGCCACGTTCGCCGCGATGATGGACATCGACGGCCTGGGGGAGAAGCAGGTGGCGACGTTCCTGGAGCGCGGCCTCGTCCGCACCGCGGGCGACTTCTACCGCCTCACCGAGGAGCAGCTGCGCGAGCTGGAGGGCTACGGCGAGGTCAGCGCCGGCAACCTCGTCGCGTCCATCCAGGCGTCCAGGGACCGGCCGTTCGGCATCGTCCTGTTCGCGATCGGCATCGAGGGCGTCGGCTACGTCACCGGCCGCAACCTCGCGGCCCAGTTCCGCTCCATCGACGCGCTGCTGGCGGCCACGCCGGAGCAGATCGCCGAGACGCCGGGCATCGGGCCGATCGTGGCCCAGCTCATCCACGACCAGCTGGCGGACGAGCAGATGCGCGCGCTGATCGACGACCTGCGGCAGCTCGGGCTCCACTTCGAGCAGGAGGGCCCGCCGCCCGGCGAGGGCCCGCTGCGGGAGAAGACGTTCGTGCTCACCGGCACGCTGCCCGACCTCACGCGCGAGGAGGCACAGGAGCGGATCATGGCCGCAGGCGGGAAGGTCACCGGCTCGGTGTCCAAGAAGACGTCGTACGTCGTCGCGGGCGCCTCGCCCGGCTCCAAGCTCGCGAAGGCGGAGAAGCTCGGCGTGCCGGTGCTCGACGAGGACGGCCTGCTCGCGCTGCTCGACGGCGCCTAGGCGGCCAGGTATGGTCGCCTCAGGGCGACCGGAAGGAGGGACCGCCTTGGCTGCTTTCCTGACACGAACGCGGTGGTTCTGGCCCGTGCTCGCGCTCTACGGTGCGACGGCGGCCGTGGCGTCGCTGATCGTCCATGACCCGCCGGACGAGCGCGAGTGGGTCCTGGTCGCGCTGATCTCGCTCTCCTTCGTGGGCTGCGGCGCGATCGCGTGGTACCGCGAGCCGCTGAACCCGGTCGGCCCGCTGATGATCGTGTTCGGGGTCCTGCGGGCGACCGCCCTGCTCGTGCTGCCGACGCTGACATCGCTGGGGCTCACCATCGGGATCCTCGGCCAGGACTTCGCGATCGCAGTGTTCGTGCTGCTCATGCTCTACTTCCCGACCGGGCGCCTGGGCTCCCGGCGCGACATCTGGATCGCGGTGCCGGTGCTGGTGGCGCTCGGGCCGGTCGAGCTGCTGTGGATGTCCTTCCTGCCGGCCGAGGATCCGAGCATGCCGGCCAACCTGCTCGCGTTCTGGCCGGACGCCGAGACCGCAGACCACATCGACACCGTGCAGCGGGTGACGCTCGCCTCGTGCCAGCTCGCGCTCGCCGCGTTGATCGCGCGCCGCTGGTGGCGCTCCAGCAGCGCCCGGCGCCGGGTGCTGATGCCGGCGCTCGTGGGCAGCCTCACGCTCTTCTTCTTCACCGCGATCTTCATCGTGGACAAGATCGCCGAGCAGATCCCGCGTGACCTCATCTGGCTCTACTTCGTGGTGTTCACCTCGGTGCCGATCGCGATGCTCACCCAGATGGTGCGGGCGCGCTTCGCCCACACCGGGATCGGCGACCTCCTGCTCAGCCTGCGCGGCGACATCGCGCCGGAGCAGCTCCAGGGCGCCCTCGCCCGCGCGCTGCACGACCCGAGCCTCAAGGTCGCCTACTGGCTGCCGGAGTACGGCGCGTACGCCGACAGCGCCGGGCAGCCGGTCCAGGTCGAGCCTGCCCCCGGGCGGGCGATCACGCCGATCGACCGGGACGGGCAGCGGATCGCCGTGCTCGAGCACGACGACGCGCTGCTCAGCGACTCGGCGCTCCTCGACGCGGTCACGGCCGCCACCGGCTTCACGCTCGAGAACGCGCGCCTCCAGGCCGAGCTGCGCGCCCAGCTGGACGAGCTGCGCAACTCGCGGGCGCGCATCCTCGCGGCCACGCAGGACGAGCGGCGGCGGCTGGAGCGCAATCTGCACGATGGCGCCCAGCAGCGGCTCGTGGCGCTCTCGCTCGAGCTCGGCATCCTCGAGGCCCGCTATGGCAGCGACCCCGAGGCGCGCGCGCAGATCGCCGGCCTGCGCGGCGAGCTGGCCGGCTCACTGGCCGAGCTGCGGGAGATCGCGCGCGGGCTGCACCCCGCCGTGCTCACCGACCACGGGCTCGAAGTCGCGCTCGAGGGGCTGGTGGCGCGCTCGCCGCTGCCGGTCGACCTGCACCTGCGCCTCCGGGACCGGCTGCCCGCGGCGCACGAGGTCGCGGCCTACTACCTCGTCTCGGAGAGCCTCACCAACGTCACCAAGTACGCCCACGCCTCGGCCGTCACCGTCGAGGTGGCGCGCACGAACGGCGAGCTGGTCGTGGAGGTCGTCGACGACGGCTGCGGCGGCGCCACCGAGGGCAAGGGGTCGGGCCTCCGCGGCCTGGCCGATCGCGTGGAGGCGCTCGACGGGCGCCTGCGGGTCTGGAGCCCACAGGGCGGCGGCACCCGGGTCCGGGCCGAGATCCCCTGCGGCTGATCAGCCGCTAGGGGTGCCCAACGGGACATCGCTCCGAACGGAATGGCCCGTTGGGCGGGCCCCCGTGCGTTCATAGCGCGCCAGGGCGGCGGCCATGCGGTCCTGGAGCGGATGCGCCGTCCAGATGCTGATCCCGTTCATCAGGAACGCGAACGCCGTCCGGCGGCCGCTGGGCGAGACGCAGTAGCCGGCGAGGTTGGAGACGCCGACGATCGTGCCGGTCTTGGCGCGGCAGCGGCCGCGGGCCGGGGAGCGCCGCATGCGGTTCGAGAGCGTCCCCGCACGGCCGGCGATCGAGAGCGAGAGGCGCATCGGGTTGGCCGTGCGGTCGCTGGCGGCCATCCCGGCGAGCAGCTCGACCACGTCGCGCGGCGACGTGCGGTTGGCGCGGCTGAGGCCCGAGCCGTCGACGATGGCGGGCCGCGCGCCGTAGGCGGCCACCTCGCGCCGCGCCACTACGGCGCCGGCGGCGGTGGTCCCGCCGCTCCCGTGGTCGGCCCCGAGGGCCTTCAGCAGCGTCTCGGCGTAGTAGTTGTCGGACGGCCGGTTGGTGGCGCGCGCGAGCCGCGCCATGCGCGGCGATGCCCACTCGCCGAGCGCCGCGGCGCCGGCCGGGGTCACGCCCGCGCGGACGCCCTTGGCGACGCGCACGCCGAGGCGCCGCAGCTCGAGCCGGAACCTCTGGGCCGCGTAGCGGGCGGGGTCGGTCTGGAAGCGCCGGTAGCGGTCCGCGGTCACGCCGTGGTTGAAGGACAGCGCGCTGAGCGGCCCGACCCAGTAGTCGGTGCGGTAGCCGGAGGACGGCCCGCCGCGCAGCGCGTCGAAGCGCGACTCGTCGCCGATCACCGTCCCCGTCACGCGCGTGAGCCCGCTCCCGACGAGCACCCGCGCCAGGCCGGCCGCCTGGGTGGGGCCGAAGCTCGGGTCGCCGTTGCCCCGCAGGTAGAGGTTGCCGGCCACGACGCCGTTCTCGTCGGGCGCCGCGTCGCCGAGCACCTCGGTGGTGAGCTGGCCCAGGCGTCCGTAGGCGCGGATCGCCGCCGCCGTCGTGTAGAGCTTGTTCACGGAGGCCGGGATGCGCGCCACGTCTGGCGCCCGCGCATAGAGCTCCCGCCCCGAGTCGAGGTCGACGACGTACGCGCCCGAGTAGGCGCCGGCGCGCTGCATCTGACGGTCCAGCGCGCGCGCCGTGGCCGCGGGGCCCGCGGCCTGGGCCACGGGAGAGAGGACGAGCGCGGCGAGCAGCGCCACGAGGAAGGCGATCCGAGCCATCGGTTCGTGAAAACCCCTGTGGACGGCGGAAGTCGCGGCGCCGCCCGGACGGCACCGTACACTCCGCTGGCACCGATGGGCAACGTCGTAGAGCTGGATGGGCAGGTGCCGCGCCGGCGCCGGCGGAAGCGCTCGAAGACCGCACTGGTGCTGGGCGGGGGCGGATTCACCGGCGGGGTGTACGAGATCGGCGCGCTCCGCGCGCTCGATCTCCTGGCGGTCGACCGCACGGTCAACCAGTTCGACGTCTACGTCGGCACCAGCGCCGGCTCGCTGATCGCGGCCCTGGCGGCCAACGGCGTCACCCCCGAGCAGATGATGCGCGTCGTCAACGACCAGGGCGCTGGGGCGTTCGACTCCGTGTCACTCGACATGCTGCTGCGTCCGAACTACCGCGAGTTCGTGGCCAAGGGCGTGCGGCTGCCGTTCCACCTGCTCGGCGTGCTGCGGGACGTGGGGCGCTCGCTCCCCTCGCTGTCGCCGGTCGATCTCGTGGTCGCGCTCGCCGACCTGCTCCCCTCGGGCCTGTACACGGGCTCGGGGATCGAAGAGTACATGCGCACCGTGCTCGCCGACCCCGACCGCACGGACGACTTCCGCAAGCTCGGCAGCGAGCTGTACCTGGCGGCCACCGATCTCGACACCTGCGAGCGGATCGTGCTCGGCGGCCCGGGCTGGGACGACGTGCCGATCTCCGCCGCCGTCCGCGCCTCGACCGCTCTCCCGATGGTCTTCCAGCCGGCGCGGCTCAAGGATCGCGAGCTGGTCGACGGCGGCATCGTCTCCACCACGAACCTCGACATCGCGGTCGAGGCGGGCGCGAAGCTGATCGTGGTCGTCAACCCCCTCGTGCCGTACGTGAACGACTTCACGAAGGAGATCCCGACGCTGTTCGGGACCCGCACCCGCCGGGTGTCGGACATGGGGTTCCCGAAGATCGGCTACCAGACGTTCAAGCTGCTCGGCTACCAGCGGCTGCACGAGGTGGCACGCGGCTGGCGGGAGCGCTACCCGGGCGTCGACATCATCCTGATCGAGCCGGACACCGACGACGAGCTGATGTTCCAGACGAACATCCTCGACTACCGGTCGCGGCTCGAGGTCGCCCGTCACGGGTTCCAGTCCGTCACGGTCAAGCTCGCGGCCGACTACGAGAACCTACGCGAGGTCACCGCGCGCCACGGGATCGAGCTCTCGGCCACGCGCGTGCGCAAGGTCGTGCGGCACTTCGCGTCCCAGAAGGGCGAGAAGTCCCGCGCCTGGCGCCGCATCCTCGAGCAGACCACGGGCGCGCTGCTGCGTCAGTCAGCCGGCGACTAGCCCTCGACGAGCAACGTCAACGGCGGCTGGGTAGGGAAAGCGGGTGCAAGAGTGGACAGTCGACCCCGTCGTGGGCGGCGGTTGTCCAGTTAGGAGCCGTAGCGGCTCATAAATGGACAAGCGCCCGCATTCGGATCGGTCCGTGGCCGGTTTTGCACCCCCGGCCGGCCCCTCACCCTCCTCTACCCAGCGCCGTTGACGTTCGTCGGCGCAGACCGTCAGCCGTCCACGTACAGCCGATCGAAGAGGTCGGCGTACTTCTCGTTGACCACGTTGCGCTTGACCTTGAGCGTCGGCGTCAGCTCGCCGGTCTCCTGCGAGAGGTCGTGGTCGAGGATCACGAACTTCTTGATCTGCTCGACCCGGGCGTAACGGCTGTTGACCTCGTCGAGGATGCCCTGGACGAGCTCCTGCACCTTCGGCTCCCTCGCGAGCGCGGCCGGGTCGTCGGCCGGCAGCCCGTGCTCGTTGGCGAAGTTCGGCATCTCCTCCGGGTCGAGCGTGATCAGCACCACCGGGTAGGGGCGCCGGTCGCCGTGCATGACCGCCTGGGAGATCCAGCGCGACTGCTTGAGGTCGTTCTCGAGGTTGGCGGGCGTGAGGTTCTTGCCCCCGGCCGTGATGATGATGTCCTTCTTGCGGCCCGTGATCTTGAGGAAGCCGTCCTCGTCGAGCTCCCCGAGGTCGCCGGTGTGCAGCCAGCCGTCCTCGATCGCGCCGAACGACTTGTCCTCCATCTTGTAGTAGCCGCCGAAGATGTGCGGCCCGCGGATGAGGATCTCGCCGTCGTCGGCGATCCGGACCTCCGCGCCCGGCAGCGGCTGGCCGACGGTGCCGAACTTGTAGGACTCCTTCGTGGAGACCGTGGAGGCGGTGGCCGTCTCCGTCATACCGTAGCCCTCGAGCACCGGCACGCCGCAGGCGAAGAAGAACTCCAGGATCTCCTGGGCGATCGGGGCCGCGCCGCTGGTGGCCTGGCGCAGGCGGCCGCCGAACACGTTGCGGACGTTGCCGTAGAGCTCCGCGTCGGCCTTGTCGAACGCCTGCTGGAGCTGCTCAGGCACCGGCTGGCCGGCCTCCTGGAGCTGCCGGACCTTGAGGCCGAGCTGCGTGGCCGCCTTGATCTTCTCGGGGTCGTTGGTGGAGGTGACGAGCGTGTAGATCTTCTCGAAGATGCGCGGCACCGACGGCAGGTAGTGCGGCTTGACCGCCATCAGCTCGGGCACGATCTGCTTCGGATCGCCGCCCCAGTAGGCGATCGTGCCGCCCAGGTCGATCGCGATCAGCTCGATCAGCAGCGCGAACGAGTGGGCGAGCGGGAGGTAGAGGTAGGCGACGTCGCCCTCGTGGAGGATGCTCGCGTGCAAGCACATGTCGACGACCGACCGGTAGTTGCCGTGGGCCAGCACGCAGCCCTTCGGCGGACCGGTCGTCCCCGACGTGTAGATGAACGTGTACGGGTCCTCCGGCTTGACCGCCGCGGACCGCGCGGCGACCTCGGCGGCGTCGCGCCCGCGGCCGCGCTCGCGCAGGTCGTCGAGCGACATCGCGTCGTCCACGTCGCCGGAGGGATCGACGACGACGACCCCCTCGAGCGCCGGCAGGCGGTCGCGGACCTGGGCGATCTTGGCGACCTGGCTCGCGTCCTCGCAGATGACGAAGCGCGCCTCCGAGTTGCTCGCCACCCACTCGCACTCCTCGGGCGAGTTGGTGGGGTAGATCGGCACCACGACGCCCCCGGCGCTGGCGATCCCGAAGCTCGCATACGTCCACTCGGCGCGGGTGGAGCAGAGGACGGCCGCGCGGTCGCCCGCCGCCAGGCCGAGGTCGATCAGCCCACGGGCGATCTCCGAGACGATCTCGCCGACCTCGCTGTAGGAGACCTCCACCCACTCGTCGCCGCGCTTGAACTTGACCGCGGGCCGGTCGCCGTACCGCTCAGCGGCCAGCGCCATCAGGTCGGCGATCGTCCGCGAGCCGGTCGACTGCGGGGTAGCCGTGCTGGACTCCATGCGCTCCTCCTCAGGGGACTTACCGAGCGCGATTGTATGCGCGACGCCTGCTCACAGGCGCCGGAAGGGACTCAGGCTGCGGCTACCTGAGCTCTGGTGCTGGAGGCCGAGGCCTGTTCGCTGAGGTTCGCCTGGAACAGGGTCTTGTCGATTCGGCCCTGGAAGATCGGCACGCCCATTTCCATGCACTTCTCGATGACGTCGCGTCGCTCCATACCTGCCTCGCGCGCGAGTTCCGTGGGCGTGAGGTGGATTGCCATCGTTCTGGTGCCTCCTGTGAGGTTTGCCACGTGGGGCGGGACGGTAGCGCGTGGCGCGGACGGCATCAACAACATCTGCTCAATACCACCTAAACATCACGGTAGGACCGGCCCTCAGACGGGGTTCGGGATGTCGATCCAGACGTGGTCGATCCCGAAGCGCTGGGCGAGCCAGTCGCCGAGGGCGCGGACGCCGAACGTCTCCGTGGCGTAGTGGCCGGCCGCGATGAAGTGGATGCCGGCCTCGCGCGCGTCGGCCATCACGTGCTCGCGCGGCTCGCCGGTCAGGAAGGCGTCGAGCCCGAGCTCGATCGCCTCGGGCAGCGAGTCGGCGCCGCTGCCCGACACGATGCCGATCCGCCGCACGCGGTCCGGCCCGCCGTCGAACACGGTGGGCTCGCGGCCGGTCAGCTCGCGCACGCGCGTAAACAGGTCGGCGGCCGCGATCCCCTCGCCGGGGAAGGTGCCGGCCCGGCCGATCGCCGCCCCCCGGTAGATGCCGAACGGCTCGTGACGCTCGCAGCCGAGCCGCTCGGCGAGGATGGCGTTGTTGCCGAGCTCCGGGTGCCCGTCGAGCGGCAGGTGGTAGGCGGCGAGCGCGACGTCGTGCTTGAACAGGGGTCGCAGGCGCTCCGCGAGGGTGGGCGTGAGCCCGGCCGGCTGGAACTCCCAGAACAGCCCGTGGTGGACGAGCACGAGCTGCGCGCGCTCGGCTACGGCCCGCTCCACCAGCGCCCGCTGGGCCGAAACGCCGGTCACCACGCGCTCCACATCCTGCGGCCCGGGGACCTGGAGCCCGTTCGGCCCGAGGTCGCTGAACGCGGCGGGGTCCAGCAGCTCGTCAAGGGCCGTGATGATCGAGTGGAGTCGAGTCATGGAAAAACGGGCACACTGGGAGCTGTGCCTTCGCGCTTGGCGGACGCGAGACGCGTAAACCGAGACTGCGCGGGGAAGGAAGCTCTACGTGGGCAGTGCATTGAGCGGCGTCGCCGAGGCGCCCAGCATCGTTGCAGACGACGTCGACGAGGACCGCCTCGTCGCCGCCGTGCGCCGTGGTGACGATCGGGCCTTCGAGGCGCTCTACTCCCGCTACCAGCGCCGGATCCACGCGTACGCGGTCGGCATGGTCAAGGACCACGGCCGTGCCGAGGACGTGACCCAGGAGGTGTTCGTCTCCGCCCTGCGCCGGATGCGGGCGACCGAGCGGCCGATCGCGTTCAAGCCGTGGATCTACGAGATCGCCAAGAACGCGTGCATCGACCAGTTCCGCCGCTCCCGCCGCACCGAGGAGATCTCGCTCGAGGCCGACGAGGGCCTGGCCCCCGCCGACTACGGCAAGCTCGTGGGCTCGGGACCCACGCCCGAGGCCGCGGTGGCCGCGAAGCAGGATCTCGACACCCTGTGCGGCGCGCTCGGCGGGCTGTCCGACGCGCACCACGAGATCCTCGTCCTGCGCGAGTTCGAGGGCCTCTCCTACCAGGAGATCGGCGAGCGGATGAACATGAGCCGCCCCGCCGTCGAGAGCACGCTCTTCCGCGCCCGCCGCCGCTTGACGGAGGAGTTCGAGGAGCTGGTCACCGGCGCCCGCTGCGCCCGCATCCAGGACCTGATCGCGACCGCCTCGGAGAACCACCTCGGCGTGCGCGAGGCGCGCCGCCTCTCCCGCCACGTCTCGCACTGCCAGCCGTGCCGGCGCGAGGCCATGGCGGCCGGTCTCGACACCGCCATCCTCACCCACGTCCCGCTCCGCCAGCGCGCAGCTGCCAAGGTCGCCGCGCTGCTGCCGTTCCCGATCTTCACGCGCTCGCGCGGGGGCGGGGGCGTCGACCCTCCC
>DASTIC010000276.1:0-4405 GCA_035717845.1 Solirubrobacteraceae bacterium | reverse complement strand
GACGATCTGGTCCTCCTCGATGGTGACCTCGACGGGACGGTGACCGGCCCAGTGCTCGGCGTACGTGGCGTCGTCCTGGACGGCGGGGTCGAGCCACAGGCCGTAGCCCTCCTCGCCGTGGTCGAAGGTCCCCTCGAGCGGGCGCGACGCGCCGCGGCGCCGGCTGCGGCCGCCGCGAGCGCGACGGGCGGGGCGCTTGGGCTTCGCCTCGTCCTCCTCGTCGGCCTCCGCCTCGGCCTCGGCGGCGCGGCGGGCGGCCTCCTCGGCCTCGCGCGCCTCCTCCTCGGCCCGGCGGGCGTCCTCCTCGGCCCGGCGGGCGTCCTCCTCCTCGCGCCGCTTGGCCTCCTCCTCGAGCGCCGCGGCGATCGCGGCGTCGTCCTCGGCGCGGAGATCGACCTCCTCGGTGGCCGGCTCGCCGCCGTTGGCCTCGAGATCCTGCTCGCGCTTGAAGGCCTGGATCTGCTGCACCGTGACCTCGAGCTGGTGCGCGATCCACGCGTCGGTGCGACCCTGTCGCACCCACCCTCGAATCTGATTAAGCTGAGGACGCAGGGACCGGCGACTCATGAGAGGCCGGTAGGCTAGCGCAAGAGGGGTCAGGGGCTTCGGGTGCAGGCCCCATACGACACACGCCGAATGAGCACTAATCTCGCCCCAGCCTCAGCAACCGCCAGGGAGGCGGCACCATGCTGGTACTGACACGTAAGTCCAATCAATCGATCATGATCGGGGACGACATCGAGGTGTCCGTTCTCTCGATCATGGGAGAGAAGGTCCGCATCGGGATCCAGGCCCCGCGGGACATCCCCGTGTTCCGCAAGGAGGTCTATCTCGAGATCCAGCAGGAGAACGTCGCGGCGGGCGCGTCGGCTCGTGCCGAGGTCGATAGTGCGCTCAAGCGGCTGTCGAGCCGTCCGGGGTAGTAATCAAGGCGCTCGCACGAGCTTGCGAGTGCGAGTAAGCCGCACTATCCCATGACGTAGTACAGGGTCTGGAACATCGCGATCGTGACGATCACCGCGGTGGCGATGAGGGTCAGCAGCACGAGGGCGAAGCGCAGGGAGCCCTGACGGTGGGTGCGCTCCGCGCGTCGGCGTGCCTCGCGCTGGCGCGCGTGGCGGACCAGGCGCTCACGGCGCTCCCGGTCCTCCTCGATCTCCTCGAAGAACGCCTCTTCGATCTCGGCGATGCTCTGCCGCATCCGCATGGGTCACCGCGACGATAGCGCGCCCGTCTCCGCGTCGTCATAGACCTGGATGAAGCGCAGATAGTTGTCCGCGATCTGGTCGGAGGCCTTGGCGCGGTCGAGGCTGCCGTCCAGGAAGCCGCGCAGCGCGTCCCACCAGATCGAGCGCCCGATGGCGAAGCCGACCATGCCCTCGACGGGCGCGGCCTCCCGCAGCCAGTGGTCGACCTTCGCGTCGCTGGCGCCGCGGCCGAGGAGCACGGAGACCACGTTCTCGCGGCCCTCGCCCGTGCGCGTCTGGTCGACCAGCATCTGGGCGTCCTCCTGGCGGTCGACGCCCTCGATCTTCCACACGTCGACCTCGACGCCGGCGTCCTGGATCGCCTCGATCGCGCGGCGCATGAGCTCGGGCCGCAGCTCGGCGTCGTAGCGGTCGGTGTCGCCGCCCACGGACTCGAGCTGGGCGGGCTCGGCGGGGACCAGCAGCTCGAAGAGGAACTTGCGGTCGTGGTCGTGCAGCCAGTCGGCGAGCCGCTTGAGGCGCCCCAGCTGGCGCTCGTTCATCTCCGCGTCGCCCTCCGGGTTGTAGCGGACGAGGACCTTGGAGAAGCGCGGGTCGAAGCGCTCGATGTGGTCGCCGAACTCGTCGCCGTACTGGAAGTCGAACTCGTCCTGGCCGGACTTCTCGACCGGCATCGAGAGCGTGAGGCCGTGCTCGTGCGCGAGCTTGGGGATGTCGCCGCCGAACTGCTCGTCGACGAGCACGCCGGCCGCCTCGGCGTCGACGCCGCGCTCGACGGCCTGCTCCATGCCCTCGTACACGAGCCGCTTGGCGTCGGTGATGGTCTCCGTCTCCTCCGGAGTCGGATCGCCCTGGATCCCGAACATCTTCTTCTGGAACGACCCCCGGTGATCGAAGGCCAGGATGTAGAGCTTCCCGTCGTAGCCGAGCGTCGCCATCGTGCTGCCAACCCCTGTGTCGAACGTCGTGTCGCCTGCTCGGCCCCTACTCTACGCGGCCGATGGAGCCGAAGTTCACCGGCCCCTGCTACACGATCGGGATCGAGGAGGAGCTGATGATCCTCGAATCCGAGTCGCTGACGCTGGCCAACGCGATCGACGAGGTGCTCGAAGAGCACGGGGGCGAGGACGGCCACGTCAAGCCCGAGCTGCTCGAACCGGTACTCGAGATCGCCACCGACCCGCACCCCGACACCCGGGCCGCGGGCGAGCAGCTGCGCGCGCTGCGCCGCTCGGTCGCCGAGGCGGCCGGCCGGCGCGGCAAGCTGATCGGCTCCTCGGGCACCCACCCGTTCGCGCTGTGGGAGGACCAGCGGGTCTCCTCCCGGCCGCGGTACCGCGAGCTGATCGAGGCGCTGCGCTTCGTCGCGCGGCAGGAGATCATCTTCGGCCTACACGTCCACGTCGGGCTCGACGATGCCGACAAGGCGATCCACGTCGCCAACGGGATGCGCGTGCACGTGCCGATCCTGCTCGCGCTCGGCGCCAACTCGCCGTTCTGGCGGGACGACGACACCGGCTTCGCCTCCACCCGCATGCCGGTCTTCCGGGCGTTCCCGCGCGTCGGCATCCCGCCCTACTACGACGGCTGGGAGGACTACGAGCGCCGGATCGGCTTCATGATCGAGTCGGGCGTGATCGAGGACTACACGTACCTCTGGTACGACGTCCGCCCGCATCCGAACTTCGGCACCGTCGAGATCCGGGCGATGGACGCCCAGACGCGGGTGGAGCACACGCTGGCCCTCGCCGCCCTCATCCAGGCGATGGTCAAGGAGCTCGCCGAGCACTACGACGCCGGCCGCCAGCTCGGCCGCTACCCGTACGAGATGCTCGACGAGAACAAGTGGCTGGCCGCGCGGCACGGCATGGACGGCGAGCTCGTCGACCTCCCGGAGCGGCGGCTCGTACCCGCCAAGGAGCTGGCCCGCCGGCTCTACGACCGCCTCAAGGAGCACGCCCGGGACCTCGGCTCGGCCGACGAGCTGGAGGGGCTCGAGGACATCCTCACGCATGGCAACGGCGCGCACCGCCAGCGGGTCGTCTACGGGGCGAACCACGACTACTCCGAGGTCGTCCGGGAAATCGTTGAAGCCAGCATTCCCTAGCCCCCTAGAATCGAAGGTCCATGGCCAGCGGCCCGGACCTCTTCGTCGTCTGCAAGAAGTGCGGCTCGGAGGTGTCCCCCTACATCACCGAGTGCCCGTACTGCGGTACGCGGCTGCGCAAGCGCGCGCCGAAGCTCGAGCGCGGCGGCGTCGCCAAGGAGTCGAAGGCGCCACGCCGCCGCCGGCCAACGCTGGGCCGCCTGAAGCCCGGTGAGATCCCCGGAATCCGGGTCGACCGGCGCCCGTACGCCACGTTCGCGCTCGTCCTCGCCTCCCTGATCACGACGCTCGGCGCCCGCGCCGACCTGTGGGAGGTCGACAAGCTGCTCCTGGCCGAAGGGTTCACGGACGACCCGTGGCGCCCGTTCACGACGCTGTTCCTGTATGGCCAGACGGGCTACGAGATCGTCGCCCTCGGCGTCATCTTCCTGTTCGGCTGGCTGCTCGAGCGCCGGCACGGCCCGTGGGCGCCGCTGCTCGTGTTCTTTGTGGGCGGCGGGGGCGGGATGTACCTCGCCATCGCCGGGGACGACGTCAACGTCCTCGCCACCGGCGGCAACGGCGCGGCGCTGGCGATGCTCGCCGCCTGGTCGATGCGCGACGTGTTGGGCCGCCGCCGCGGCCGCGAGGACGACTCCGACCTGCTCGGAGTGCTCGCCATCGCCGCCGTGGTGATCCTGCTGCCGCTGGCGACCGAGGACGCGAGCGCCCTGGCCGGCCTCGGCGGTGGCCTCATCGGCGTCATCCTCGGGACGCTCCTGGCGCGGCTGCCCGAGGGTTAGCTCGCCCGAACGGCAACTGCGCTGGGTAGGGAGGCTGGGGAGCCGGACGGTGCGCGGACCATCGCGGTTTAACCCCGGAAACCGACGGTAATCGGGGATAGTTCGGGCCATCGCCGCCGACGTCAGCCCCTCGCCTCCCAACCCAGCCGCCGTTGACGCTCGTCAGACGACCGCGATCGTGCCCGCCTGACCCGGCACCAGGCGGCCGACGAGCACGCCGTCGATCTCCGCCGCCCGCCCGGCGGGCACGGCCGCGAGCAGGCCGCCCGATGTCATGGCGTCGCACAGCAGCCGGCGGAGCGGCTCGG
>DASTIC010000275.1:0-14553 GCA_035717845.1 Solirubrobacteraceae bacterium | reverse complement strand
CGCGAGAACGTCACCGAGGTCTGGATCTGGAATCCGAAGTCCGGCAACCTCGACCAGGTCCCCGCGCCGCAGGCGGACATCGACGGCGACGGCGACCTGGACCACGTGCCGTTCTTCTGCTCAGGGCAGTCGCTGCTCCCGTCGGGCGAGGTGCTGCTCACCGGCGGCAACCTCGCGTACCCGACCGGTGCCCCGGCCGGGACGCCCGGTGCCGACTTCGCGGGGCTGAACACGATCTACACGCTCGACCCGTGGACCCGGCGGTGGACCGAGCAGCCGCGGATGCGCCAGGGCCGCTGGTACCCGACCCAGGTCGAGCTGGCCGACGGACGCACGGTCGTGGTGGCGGGGTACGACGAGAACGGGGCCGGAATCTGGAACCAGGACCTCGAGGTCTTCACGCCGGCGGCCGGTCGCGAGGGCCGCGGACAGCTGACGCTGCACCAGCCGGGCACGATCGACTCGGGCTCGTACCCGCACCTCTTCGCGCTTCCTGACGGGAAGGTCCTGCTCGCCGGTCACGAGCACGACGTGGACAGCGCCCAGGCCGCGCTGCTCGACCCGGCCCGCCTGGACACCGGGGCGGTGGGTTCGGCCTGGAGCCCGATCGGGCGGATCCCCTGGTGGGCCAAGGCCAGCCAGGCCGCGTTGCTGTTCGGCGAGCGCGGCAGCACCCCGCGCGTCACCGTGATCGGCGGTTACGGCGAGTACGAGACCCCCGAGGACCAGATCACGGCGGTGCCGGACGCCGCCACGCTGGAGGTCGGCCAGACGACGTGGACGGACCCTCTGGTTCCGGACCAGAACGTCGGTCGGGCCTACGCGAACCTCGTCGAGCTGCCGGACGGGATGCTCGTCACCGTCGGCGGCGGCTCGGGCATCGGGTCCATGCACGGCCAGAACGAGACCGATGGCAAGCCGGAGCTCAAGCAGGTCGAGCTGCTGCGCCCTGGCGTCGACACCGCATGGCAGCTCGGCGCCGCGCAGAAGAAGTGGCGCGCGTACCACTCGACGGCGGTGCTACTCCCGGACGGCCGCGTGCTCTCCGCCGGGGACGACTACTGGTCGATCGACAACCTCCCCGATCCGTGGGTCAAGCCGGCGGGCACGCCGCTCGACCAGGCCGAGATCTACTCCCCGCCGTACCTGTTCGACGGCGAGGTGCTCGCGCCGCGACCGGCGATCACGTCGCTGCCGCCGATGGGCGCCACCGGCGGCGTCCTCTACGGGGAGCGGTTCGGCGTCGGCGTGACCGGCGCGCGGCCGGTCGACAAGGCGGTGCTCGTCGCCCCGGCCGCCACGACCCACGGGGTCAACATGAACCAGCGCCGGCTCGAGCTCGAGGTCGTCACGAGCGAGCCGGGCGGCCTCGAGGTGCGGGCGCCGTCGTCGGCCGGCCTGGCGCCCCCGGGCTGGTACATGCTGTTCGTGCTCGACTCGTCGGGCACGCCGAGCGAGGCGGGCTGGGTGTGGCTCCGGACCGACCGCCCGGCCCCGACGACGCCGGTCGTCGACGATCCCGTCTCCACGCCCGACCGGACAGCGCCCACGTTGCGCGCGCGGATCCTCCGCCTCACGAAGCGCGGACGCAACCTGCGCGTCCGCGTCAAGGCGTCCGAGCGAAGCACCCTGCGCCTGCACGGCCGGATCGGCGGGCGGCGGCTGAAGGCCCGCACGGTCTCCCTCAGGAGCGGCGTCGGACGGACCGTGTACGTCAGGATCCCGGGACGAGCCGTCACCGCGTTGCGGACCGGCGGGAGGCTGCGGGCGACCGTCGCCGTCGCGGCGTGGGACGCCGCCGGCAACGTCACACGACGCCGCGTCACCACCCGCGTGCGGCGACCACGTTGACAACGACGTTGGCGCCAGAACATCAAAGCCCCATGCGGACGACGCTTGACCTCGACGACGACGTCGTCGCCGCGGCGCGAAAGCTGGCGACGAGTCAACGCAAGCCGTTGGGAGCCGTCATCTCCGAGCTCGCCCTACGCGGGCTCACTGCTGTTCGGGTCGAGGGCGAGGAGGGCCTGCCGGTGATCCGCGGCCCGCGGGCACGCCGCCCATCACCTCGGAGATGGTGCTGCGCGCGTTCGACGAGCGTTGAACTCCCGGCCAGCAGCACAGCGAGACTGCCACGCTGACCGTCGGGCCGGCGGCATGGCCGCTGGCTCCGGCGGGTAATGGACCGGAACCATGAGCAACGGTCTCCGAGTTCGAATCCTCCTGGCGGCCGTGGCTGCTCTTCTCGCATCCACCGCGCCGCCGGCCGCCGCCGCGCCGCCCGACCTGCACGAGCTGCTCGAGTGCGCGACGTACCCGAGCGGCGACGAGATCTGCTCGGGAGAAGTGCCGAGCTTCGACGGGGCCCCGATGGACGTCGACCTCACGCTGCCCCGTGGCGAGGAAGCGCAGCGCGGCCTCATGGTGATGCTCCACGGCTTCGGCAACGACAAGCACTACTGGGAAGCGAACACCGACGAAGGCGACGGCGGCGACCTCTACCGCTGGAACACCCACTGGTTCGCCCGCAACGGCTACTACGTGCTCACGTACACGGCGCGCGGGTTCAAGACATCGGCGGCGCCCGGCGACCGGCCGCAGACGCCGTTCTCGCCGAACGGGTCGGCCTCGCCGCCGGACGGGAACGTGAAGCTCAAGAGCCGCGACTGGGAGATCCGGGACACGCAGTGGCTCGCCGCGCTTGTCGCGAGCGCGTACCCGGACCTCGACCGGAAGCGGATCGCGGTGACCGGCAACTCGTACGGCGGCGGTGAGAGCTGGCTCCAGGCGAGCCAGGCGCGCTGGGACTTCCCCGCGCAGGCGACCGGCGGCGCGCTGCCCGTCCTCGACCTCCAGGTCGCGGTGCCGAAGTACGGCTGGACCGACCTCGGGCACAGCCTCGCGCCCAACGGCCGGGCCTCGACCGGGCGGCCGACCAGCGACACCGGCGACGGCTTCCCGATCGGCACGCCCAAGCAGTCGTATCTCGAGGGCTTCTACGCGCTCGGCCAGACCCAGCCGTTCGGCTTCGACCCCCGGGTCAACGTCTGGCACGCGCGCATCCAGACCGACCCCTACGACGTGGCCGGCGTCGAGGACCCCGTGATCCGCGAGCTGCGTGCCGGGCTGACCGAGGAGCGCAGCGCGTACTACCAGGACGAGGGCTTCGCGGCCCAGCGCGACGGCCGCAAGGTCGCCGTCTTCGTCCCGCAGGGCTGGACCGACGACCTCTTCCCGGCGCAGGAGGCCTTCCGCCAGTTCAAGTACCTCAAGGCGCTCGACCCCGATTGGCCGGTCGAGGTCGCGATGGCCGACGTCGGGCATCCGCGCGCGCAGAACCCGCCCGCCCAGTGGCAGGTCCTCAACACGCGGGCGAACCTCTTCCTGCGCGAGCACATCGGCGGCTCGCACGAGCAGCGGACCGGCGTCTGGAGCCTGCCGACCGTGTGCCGCGGCACCGCCCCCTCGCCGCTCGCCGCCCGCACGCCGGAGGGCCTCGCCGGCGGGAGGCTGACCGTCGTCTTCCGCACGCCCGGCAGCCAGACGCTCGGCAGCGGGGCCGGCGATCCCGACGGCGTGGCCAGCGACCCCGTGCTCGGCGGCACCCTGTTCCCCGAGCAGGGCGAGTGCCGGCGCTCCCAGGCGCCGACGCACCCCGGCCGCTACACGGCGTCCTCCACCCCACTCCGCAGGACCGCGACGTACGTCGGGCTCGGGGAGGTCGTGGTGCCGTATACGCTCGCGGGCGCGACGGCGACGCTCAACGCCCGCGTGTGGGACGTCGCGCCCGACGGGGAGGCACTGCTCGTCACCCGCGGGAGCTACCGCCTGAGCGCGCCCGCCTACGACACCCTCGCCGGCACGCTGAAGCTGCCGCTGTTCGGCAACCACTGGCGGCTGAGCGCCGGGCACCGCCTGCGGCTCGACCTCGCCTCGGTCGACCAGCCGACGTTCAAGCCCAACACTGCCAACGGCACGGTCACCTTCCGGGCGCCGACCCTGGTCCTCCCCACGCGCGAGAGCGATCAGCGGCTGGGCGAGGGCTGAGCCAAGAGGTACCGCCGCACGCCGTCGGCGATCCCGCGCGCGATCCGCCGCCGGAAGCGCGGCGAGCGGACGCGCGCCGCATCGGTGGCGTTGCGCATGTTGGCCGTCTCGATGAACACCGCGGGCACGTCGGAGAGCCGGAGCCCGCCGAGGTCGGAGCGCGCGACGAGCCCGTGGCCGCCGAGATACGTCGCCCGCGGGAGTCGCGTGCGGGCCTCGTACGCGGCCCGCAACGCCCGCCCGAGCCGGCGCGACTCGTCGTGGATGTCGTCCGTCAGCCCCTCGATCCACGAGGGGCGGATGACATGGAAGCCCCGCCCGCCCGCCGGGCCGCCGTCGGCGTGGATCGAGACCACCGCGTCCGCGCGCGCCCGGTTGCCGATCCGCGCGCGCCGGTCGATGCACGGCCCCACGCCGCCGTTGTCGCGCCGCGTGAGCACGACCTCGGCGCCCTCACGGCGAAGGATCCGCGCGGCCGAGCGGGCGACGCTGAGCGTGAAGCGAGCCTCGGTGTAGCCCGACGCGGTCGCCGTCCCGGTCGTGTTGCACGCCTTGTACCGGCCGCCGCCGATCGCGACCTGGCGGTTGATGATCTCCGGGTGCGCCCCGTTGCGGCCGTTGTGCCCCGGATCGAGCACGACCGTGCGCCCGCTCAGGTCGCCCTGGCCGGCCGCCGCGACCAGCGCCAACAGGACAGTCCATGCTCCCATCGCCGACAGCCTAGGGGTGTCCGACGGGATATCGCTCCCCACGGAATGGCCCGTCGGGCGGGGCCCCCAGGTTCTCGGGGTTGACAACATCCAAGGATGGCCACGACCGCCACGAGCCGCCCCCGCCGGATGAGCGCGACCCTGCGCGAGGAGGCGCGGGTCACGCCGCTCGAGCTGTTCTTCGACCTCGTGTTCGTGCTCGCGCTGACGCAGTGCACGGCGCTGATGGCCGACCAGCCGACCTGGGAGGGCCTGGCCAAGGGGATGCTCGTGCTCGCCGTCATGTGGTGGGCGTGGGTCGGCTACGCGTGGCTGACGAGCGTCATCGATCCCGAGGAGGGAGCGGTGCGGCTCGTGTTCTTCGCCGCGATGGCGGGGCTGCTGATCGTGGCCCTCTGCGTGCCGGGAGCGTTCCACGACGAGGCGCTGCTGTTCGCCGGCGCGTACGGCGTCGTGCGCATCGCCCACCTCGCGCTCTTCTTCCTCGCCTGCCGCGACGACCCCGTGCTGCGCCGCGCCGTCTTCACCGGCCTGACGGTGAGCACGAGCGTCGCCATCGGGCTGCTCGTCGTCGCCTCGTTCCTCGACGGCATCCCCCAGGGCGCCGTGTGGGCGCTGGCCATCGCGATCGACATGAGCGGGCCGCTGTTCCACGGCCAGGACGGCTGGAGGCTCGTGCCCGGCCATTTCGCCGAGCGCCACGGCCTGATCCTGATCATCGCGCTCGGCGAGTCGATCGTCGCCATCGGGATCGGCGCCGAGGGCGGGGTGACCACCGGTGTCGTGATCGCCGCGGCGTTCGGCGTGATGGTGGCCGCCGCGCTGTGGTGGCTGTACTTCGACGTCGTCGCGCTGGTGGCGGAGCGCCGGCTCGCGAACGCCGAGGCGGGCCGCGAGCGCAACACGATCGCGCGCGACTCCTTCTCCTACCTGCACCTGCCGATGGTGGCCGGCATCGTGCTGCTCGCGCTCGGGCTCAAGAAGACGCTCGAGCACGTGGAGGATCCGCTCAAGCTCGTCCCCGCCGTCGCCCTGCTCGGCGGTACCGCGCTCTACCTGCTCGCCCACGTCGCGTTCCGCTACCGGAACGTCCACAGCTTCAACTGGCACCGGACGGTCACGGCGCTGTTGCTCGTCGCGCTCATCCCGGTCGCCGTCGAGATCCCCGCACTCGCGATCGTGATCGCGCTGGCCGCGATCCTCGCGCTCCTCATTGCCTACGAGGTGCGCCGGTACGGCGAGGCGCGCGACCGGCTGCGCCACCAGCTCGCGCACGAGTGAGGCGTCACGACTCCGCGCGTGCCCGCGTGGGGGCCGAAGTGCCCGCGAGGTCGGGCAGCGGCACGTCGGGCGTGCGGGCGACGCCGGCGGCGGCGACCAGCAGCTTCGAGGCGAGCGGGAACTTCTGGCCCGGCGGCGCCGGGGCGAGCAGCGCCTCGTAGGCGTCGAGCAGGTCGAGCACCGCGGAGAAAAGCGCCGCGTGCGGGCCGTCCTCGCCGACCGCGCACGCCAGGCGGGCGAGCGCCACCGGCTCTTCGGCGCTCGCCCGCACGAACGTGCGGGCACAGGCCTGGGCGAGGTGCGAGACCGTGCGCTCGAGCAGCGGGTCGATGGGCCGCGGCATCCCTGGAGGCGGGCCGGCGTCGGCGGGCTCGCGGCCGTCGAGGATCCGCTCGAGCTGGGCGCCGGCGATCGAGCGCAGCGCCGCCGGGCCGAGGCCGGCCTGCGCGGCGAGCCGCAGGTGCCCTGCGGCCGACGTCAGGGGCAGCGCATATGGCGAGTCGCTCGCCCACAGCACGTTGGCCGGCGGCGCGAGCGTGAAGAGGGCGATCATGTCCGCCGGGTCCCACCAGGCCGTGTCGACGAACAGGTTGGGGTGCTCGGGCAGCACGCGCCACAGCCACGCGAGGTCGGAGATCGCCGCGTGGGCGAGGATCAGCCGCGCGCCGGGGAACTCACCGGACAGCTGGACGGTGTCGCGGCCGAGCGCCGGGATCCCGCGCCCCGCGTGGATGAGCACGCACGCGCGGCGCTCGTCGGCGAGCGCGACGAGCTCGCGCACCGTGCGCTGGCCCAGCGTGAACCGCTCGGCGCGCGGGTGGAGCTTGATGCCGCGCGCGCCGGCGTCGAGGCACCGGCGAGCCTCGGCGAGCGCGTCGGTGTGCGGGTCGACGCGGCAGAACGCAACGAGCCGCCCGCCGGACGCGGCGGCCGCCTCCAGCACCCGGTCGTTGGCCGCCGGGTAGCCCGACGGCTCCTGGAGCGGGAACGTGACGGCGCGGGCGTCCGCGCGGGCGAGCGCCGCCAGCAGCTGCTCGGGCGTCTGGCGCATGCCGTCGGGGTCGTGAGCGCCGATGTGGGTGTGCGCGTCGAACAACTCCAGCTCGCCCACGTCACGCCGGAGGCGCTCCCACCAGGGCGCCATGATCGCGTCCACGTCGGCCATCGGCGGCTGACCCTATACAGGGGCCACCCGCGATGGCCGATACTCAGCCCCATGCACTTCCGCCGCGAACGCGTCCGCATCGAGACCGAGCGCCACGAGATCGAGGGCACGATCCAGCTGCCCCACGAGGGGTATCGCTCACGGATGACGGACTTCCTCAACGCCCACGAGCGCGACTTCCTCCCGCTCACCGACGTCGAGGTGCGGCGGCTGGACGACTCGCGCGCCATCGAGCGGCATGGGTTCCTGGCGCTTGCCGTGCGTCACGTGGTGATGGTCGTGGAGCTCGAGACGCTCGACATCGTGGACGACACGGGGGGCGCTCCCGAGCCCGCCCCGCTCACCGCGGTGTCCACCCCGCCGCCGCCGCTCGACTGAGGTCCCGCCGTGGCGGGGTATACGGTGGGGAGCATGAACACCCGAACGATCGCCATCATCGCGCTCATCATTGCCGTCGTCGTGCTCGTGCTCCTGCTCGCGTAGCGGCATGCGCACGGTCTGAGGCGTCGTTTAGGCGCGGTTTCGGGCCGCTTCAGGGTCGGCGGGCAAGCTCGGGCGCGTATGCGCGTGCTGATCGCCGAGGACGAGCCCCGGGTGGGCGACGCCGTGGCCCGCGGGCTGCGGCGGGAGGGCATGGCCGTCGACCTCGCGCGCGACGGCGCGACAGCCCTGCGCAAGGCGCTGGCGGCGCCCTACGACGTCGTCGTGCTCGACCGCGACCTGCCCGAGCTGCATGGCGACGACGTGTGCCGCACGCTGGCCGGACGCCGGCCCGACACGAAGGTGCTCATGCTCACGGCCGCGGCCGGGGTCGACGACCTGGTCGGCGGCCTCGCGCTGGGCGCCGACGACTACCTCGCCAAGCCGTTCCGGTTCGCAGAGCTGGTCGCGCGCACGCGTGCGCTGGCGCGCCGCAACGGCGCTCCCCGCCCGCCCGTCCTGACAGCGGGCGACGTGGAGCTCGACCCGGCGCGGCGCGCGGTGACGCGAGCCGGCCGGCCGGTCGACCTCGCCCCCAAGGAGCTTGCCGTGCTGGAGGTGCTGATGGCCGCCGGCGGCGCCGTCGTGGGTCCCGACGAGCTGCTCGAGCGCGCCTGGGACGAGGGCACCGACCCGTTCACGAACACGGTCCGCATGACCGTGATGACGCTGCGACGCAAGCTCGGGGACCCGCCCGTCGTGCACACCGTGCGCGGCGCGGGCTATCGCGTGTGACCCTCCGTCTCCGCCTCACCGTCCTCTACACGCTGCTCTTCGGCGGCTGCGGCGCGCTGCTGCTCGGCGTCAGCTCGTGGATCGTGCACCGCCAGGTGGATCGGACGCTCCCGCCCACCTACGCCGACTCGGCGCTCGCGCAGCTCGACGCCCAGCTCATGCTCGCGCTCGGCGGCACGCTGATCGTCGCCGCCGCGCTCGGCTACGTCGCGGCCGGCCGCGCGCTGGCTCCGCTCCGGCGGGTGACCGGGCTCGCCCATCGCGTCACCCAGGAACGCATGGACGAGCGCATCCACATGCCCGGGCCCGAGGACGAGCTGCACGAGCTCGCGGACACCGTCGACCGGATGCTCGACCGCCTCGCCGCCGCCTTCGACGGCCAGCGCCGGTTCGTCGCCAACGCCAGCCACGAGCTGCGCACGCCGCTCACGGTCATCCGCGCCGAGGTCGAGGTCGCGCTCGCCGACCCCGACGCCGACGCCGACGAGCTGCGACGCATGGGCGAGGTCGTGCTCGAGGCGGCCGACCGCACGCAGGCGCTGCTCGATTCGCTGATGGTGCTCGCGCGCAGCCAGCAGGCGGTCCCGCGGCGCGAGCGGGTCGACCTCGCCCGCGCCGCCCATGCGGCGGCGTCGCTCTCCGCCGCCGAGGCGGCCGTGCGCGGGATCGAGCTGCGGGTCGACGCCCAGCCGGCGCCGCTGACCGCCGATCGCCCGCTCGTGGAGCGGCTGGTCGCCAACCTGGTCGAGAACGCGGTGCGCCACAACGAGCCGGGCGGGCAGGTGCAGGTCACCACGCGGTCCGGCCTTGTCCGGGTGGAGAACACCGGGCGGGTCATCAGCCAGGGCGACGTCCGCCGCCTCGCCGAGCCGTTCGAGCGCCTGCATCGCGACTCCGACGGGCCGGGCGCCGGCCTCGGCCTCTCGATCGTCCGTGCCGTGGCCGACGCCCACGGCGCCGACCTGCGGCTGCGCACGCGGACCGGCGGCGGCCTGCTCGCCGAGGTGGAGTTCCCTACAGCCCTCCGTCGGGAAGCCGGCCGGAGCGCAGGCGCTCCACCTGTTCCGGCGTGAACGGCGGCGACGCCAGGTCCGCACGCTCGTGGAACGCCCGGAACAGGTGCACGATGTAGTGCATCCGCTGGTTGAGCACGGACCAGTCGCGCGCGCCGCAGTCGTCCACCGCCGGCGGGACCGGCTCGAAGCGGGCGAGGAGCCGCTCGAGCTCGGGGGTCGACAGGGCGACGAGCGCCTCGGGGTAGGGAGCGTCGAGGTGACGGCCGAGCGCGAGCACGGTCCCCGGCAAGGTGAGGATCATGAGGCTGCGGGTGATGACCTCACGGCTCAGGCGGCTGAGCTTGCGCTGTAGCGGCCAGCCGAGGATCTGGCGCCACAGGGGCGCAGCCGAGCTCGTGGCCGCGTCCAGCGCCTCGCGGATCTCGGGCTGGAGCCGCGTCTGCTCATGCAGGCCGATCTCGAGGTTGGCGAGCAGGCACAGCTCGGTCCGCGCCTTCGGATCGTCCGTTCGCCGTGCCTGCTCGTAGTGGGTGAACGCCTGGCGCAGCGGCTCGGAGAGGCCGGCGGCGAACGCGTCGAAGTCCGGGGTGTTCAGGTAGCGCGCGAACTCGAAGCCGATCTCCTCGAACACCTTGCGGTTGCCGCGTGCGACGGCGTCGCTGGCCAGCTCGATGGCGTCGAACGGGGTATGCAGGGCGGCGGTGATCCGGCCCAGGCGGCTCTCTCGGTCGAGTAGGCCGCGCCGCAGGAGCACGCGCCACAGCGACGCGATCGGATGCAGCAGCTCGGCGTCGCGGCCCAGCTCCGCCCGCAGGTGCTCCAACGTGTCCTCGCCGCGGATCGTGCGTCCCGCCTGGCGGGACGCCCACGTGGCGAACGTGCACCAGTTCGCGCCTCCGGGCGCGCGCTCGGCCATGGCCGCGGCCAGCCGCCAGTAGCACTCCGTGATCTGGAGGTTGCGGATCGCGGGAGCCTCGACGGCGACGATCCGGCGCACCTCCTCGGGGGTCGGCGTCATGCTCGTGGCGTGAGCAGCTGATCGGCGGGGGCGTCGTCGTCGCGCATCGGCGCGGCGTCCCCCGCCAGCTCCTCGACGGCGGGGCGGTCGAGCGTGCGGGCGCCGCGGGCGGTGGAGCGCACGTCGGCGGCGAGCGGCGACGAGGAGGCGAGGAAGACGAAGTTGCCGCCCGGCTCGGCGTGGGTGACGAGGCGGACGTGGTCGAACACCTCGAGCAGCGTGGCGGCCTCGGCGCGCAGGAGGCCGAGCGGCGCGTGATCGATGACGTTGAGGGCGTAGAGGCCGCCCGGCCGCAGGACGCGCCGGACGTCGCGGGTGAACTCGGTCGTGGCCAGGTGCCAGGGGATCGAGCGCCCGCCGAACGCGTCGCCCACCACCACGTCGGCCGAGCCGTCCGGCTCGTCGCGCAGCGTCACTCGCGCGTCGCCGACGCGGACGCGCAGCGCGGGCCCGGTGCGCAGCGCGAGCCGCTCGCGGGCCAGGTCCACGAGGTCGCCGTCGACCTCGAGCACCCGCGAGCGCGAGCCGGGCCGCGTGGCGGTCACGTAGCGCGGCAGCGTGAAGCCGCCGCCGCCGAGGAACACCGCGTCGAGCGGTCCGGCCGGCGCGGCGTCGATCGCGTCGCCGATCCAGCGCACGTAATCGAACTCCAGGTGGCGGGGGTCGGCGAGGTCGACGTAGGAGTGGCGCAGCTCCTCGAGCACGAGAACGCGCCCGGACGAGCGTCCGGGATCGGTCACGACGTTCGCGCAGTGGTACGTGGTCTCGGCGTCGCACGGCGCGCCGGCGGCGACGCTCGCGGCGCCGACGGCCACCGATCCGGCGACGAGCGCGACCACGAGCCCGCGCGGCCCGCCGCCGCGCACGGCGACGGCGGCGCCGAGGGCGAGCAGCACGGCACCGACGACGAGCACCGCCACGTCGGTGGCCAGCAGCGGCACGAGCACGAAGCCCGTGGCGAACGTGCCGAGCAGGGCGCCGGCCGTCGCCCACGCCGACAAGCGGCCGACGACGGCGCCGGTGGTGGCGAGGTCGCGCAGCTGCACGCGGGCGACCGTCGGCGTGACGGCGCTGAGCACGGCGGCGGGCGGGAAGAGGGCGAACAGGGCGATCAGCACCGCGGCGGGATCCCCCTCGCCCTCGAACGCAGAGCCGAGCCCGCGCGCCATCGGCACCGTGGCGACGGCCAGGGCGCCGCCGCCGGTCAGCAGCAGCGCGAGCAGGCGCCGTGGGTCGAACCGATCGGCGGCGCGCCCGCCGAGCGCGGCGCCGGCCGCGATGCCGGCCAGCACCGTGCCGATGATCGCCGTCGTGGTCTCCAGCGTCAGGCCGACGTACGGCGCGAGCAGGCGGATGCCGAGGATCTCGAGCACGAGCACCGCGCCCGAGGCCACGAAGACCAGCGCGGCCGCGACCGGTGCCGGAAACGCCTCGCCCACCGGCGGGAGACTAGACGCGGTCGTCGCGCGTGACCGCGGGGCAGTCCGGGTGCGGGCGCGGCGAGGAGACGTTCAGCGTGCGCTCCTCGATCACCTGCCGCTGCGCCGCCGCCACCGAGCGCTGGAGCTCGGCGTCGACGCCGATGAGCCCGTTGAGAGAGACGCCGACCATGCCGACGCCGACGCCGACTGCCGCGACGAAAGCCGACCGCGATGCGAGTCTCCCCATGCCGCGGCAGTCAAGCGGGCCAACACTAAGGGAAGGTAAGCGGAACCCGAGAATTGGCTCAGGGCCGCTCTCCCAGCCTGACGGTGACCGTGCGCTCGTCGCCGCCGCGCCGGACCGTGATGTCGATCTCGTCGCCGGGCGCGTCGTCCTCGATCGCCGTCGCGACGTCCTCCGGGTCCTGCACGGCCTCGCCGTCCACGCTGGTCACGATGTCGCCGGCCTCGAGGCCGGCCCGCTCAGCCGGGCCGCCTGCCGTCGCCTGCCGGACCTGGGCGCCGCCGCCGGGCGCGGCGGTCGTGGTGAGCCCCAGGAAGGGACGCTCGGGCGCGGAGCCCTGCTTGAGGTCGGGCAGCACCTCCTTGACCGTGTTGGCGGGCACCGCGAAGCCGATGCCGACGCTGCCGCCGCTCCCGCCCGCCGTGGCGATCTGCGAGTTGACGCCGATGACCTCGCCGCTGGCGTTCAGGAGCGGGCCACCCGAGTTGCCGGGGTTGATCGGGGCGTCGGTCTGGATCACCTTGTCGATCGAGAAGCCGTTCGGCGCCTGGATCTGGCGCTCGAGGCCGGACACGATCCCCGCCGTGGCCGTGCGGTCGAGGCCCAGCGGGTAGCCGATGGCCACCGCGGCGTCGCCGACCTGCACCGCGCTCGAGTCGGCCAGCCTCAACGGCCGCACGCCCTCGGCCGCGCTCGCGTCGACCTTGAGGGCGGCGAGGTCGGTGGAGGCGTCGACCCCCAGGACCTCGGCGTCGACCAGCGGGCCGTCGTCGGTGAACCGAACCTGCACCTGCGAGGCGTCGCCGACGACGTGGGCGTTGGTGACGATCGTCCCGTCGCTCTCGACGAGGAAGCCGGTGCCGGAGCCGCTGCCGGTCCGCACCGACACCACGCTCGGGCTGGCGGCCGCGTAGACGCTGCGCACGAGATCGCTGCCGGACGCACCGGCGACCGCCGGGGTCGTCGGCGTCGTCACCGTCGCGGGACTCGCGTCATCGCCCGCGAGGCCCGTCCCGAGCAGCACCCCGCTGACGAGGACGGCGGACACGGCGCCGCCGCCGAGCGCCGCGAGCCAGCGGGAGCCGGGACCCCGCGGCGGCGGCGGTGGGTCTTCGCGCGGGGGCGCTTCCGCGCGGTCGTCGCGCGGCGGTGCCTCCGCGCGATCGTCGCGCGGCGGTGCCGGGGTGTACGTTCGGGTCGGGGGTCTGTCTGCCCAGAGGCGGTCCATGGTCGTCTCCTGGATGAGTTCTCGGGCCGACGCTAGGCGCGGGCGCGTCAGCGCCGCATAAGCCTTCAGCAGTCCTTGAGGGTCTGTTCAGGATGGCTTGAGGAACCCGACCCAGAGTGGCTGACGCATGAGCGCCCACGACGACGGATTGGCCCTGTACCTGCGGCGGATCGCCCGCACGCCGCTGCTCACGGCCGCCCAGGAGCAGGCGCTCGCCCGCCGCGTCGAGCGCGGCGACCTCGCCGCCAAGAACCACATGATCGAGGCCAACCTGCGGCTGGTGGTGCACATCGCCAAGCGCTTCCAGCGCGAGGAGTCCGGCCTGACGATGCAGGACCTCATCCAGGAGGGCACGATCGGGCTCGTGCGCGCGGTCGAGAAGTTCGACTACCGCCGCGGGTTCCGCTTCTCCACGTACGCGACGCTCTGGATCCGCCAGTCGGTGGGCCGCGCCCTGGCCGACAAGGGCCGCATCGTGCGGCTCCCGATCCCGGTCGCCGACAAGGTGCGCAAGCTCGAGGTCGCCGAGAGCCGGCTCACGGGATCGCTCGGCGGCACGCCGAGCGACGCTGAGCTGGCCGCCCTGCTCGAGTGGGAGATCGAGGAGGTCGAGCGCCTGCGCGGCGCAGGCCGCCGCCCCGCCTCGCTCGACGCCCCGGTCGGCGACGACGCCGAGACCGACCTCGGGGACCTGCTCGCCGCCCCCGCCCTGTCGCCCGAGGAGGAGGCGCTGGCGGGCGCCGAGCGCGACGGGCTCACCGCCGTGCTCGGCCAGCTCCCCCACACCGAGCGCCGCGTGCTCGAGCTGCGCTTCGGGCTGGGCGGCGAGGCGCCGCACACCCCGACCGAGACCGCCCGCGCGCTGGGTGTCAAGCCGCACCAGGTGCGGCAGGTCGAGGACCGCGCTTTGCGAGCCTTGGGCGCCCTGCCCGATGCTCGCGAGCTCCTCGACGCCGCGTAGTCTCGGCGAACGTCAACGGCGGCTGGGTAGGGAGGCTGGGAGCCGGCGATTGTGTGCATTTCGTCGACCTCACGAAGGCGGGCGCGGTGAAGTCGACGTTATGCACGCTCCCGTGCTCCCCCTCAATGCCGCAGTTGACGTTCGCCGGCGCCTAGACTGAACCAAATGGTTCACCAAGCCCCGCTCGACGCCGTCTTCGCGGCGCTCTCGGACCCCACTCGCCGTGCCATCGTCGGGCGCCGCGCGC
>DASTIC010000274.1:0-6223 GCA_035717845.1 Solirubrobacteraceae bacterium | reverse complement strand
AATCAATCTGATCATGGTTTCACTCTCTGCTGAAGTCCTCAGGGCGCTGGTAGCGGCCGGAGGTCCCGTGCTCGTACTGCATGAGCAGGTCGTTGAGCAGCGACGAGGCGCCGATGCGGAAGCGGTCGGGCGTCAGCCAGGCGTCGCCGAGGGTCTCCTTGACGAGCACGAGCTGGTGGATCGCCTGCTTGGAGGTCCGGACCCCGCCGGCGGCCTTCATCCCGACCTCGCGGCCGGTGCGCCAGGCGTAGTCGCGCACCGCCTCGAGCATCACGAGCGTGGCGCTCGGCGTCGCGCCCTTGCCGATCTTCCCGGTCGAGGTCTTCACGAAGTCCGCCCCGCCCTCCATCGAGAGCAGCGTCGCGTGGCGGATGTGGTCGTAGCCGCCGAGCTCGTCGACCTCGACGATGACCTTCAGGTGAGCGGGCCCGCAGGCCTCCTTGACCTGCTCGACCTCGTCGATCACCCGGGCGTCGTCGCCGGCCAGGTAGGCGTCGCGCGGGATCACCATGTCGATCTCGGTCGCGCCGTCGGCGACCGCCCGGCGCGTCTCCTCGAGCTTGAGCTCCATCGACGTGAGGCCGGATGGGAACCCCGTGGCCACGGACGCGACGGCGACGCCGGTGCCCTCCAGCGCCCGCTTCGCGTCCGGTACCCGCGAGGGGTACACGCACAACGCGGCGCACGACGGCATCTCCGCGTGGGCGGGCGCCGGGCACACCGCCTTGGCCGCGAGCTGGGAGACCTTCCCGGGCGTGTCCTGGCCCTCGAGCGTGGTCAGGTCGACCATCGAGACGGCGAGGCGGATGGCCGCCTGCTGGGAGTCGGCCTTGATCGAGCGCTTGCCGAGCACGGCAGCCCGCTCGTCCACCCCAACCCGGTCCACCGGTGTCAGGCGGCGTCGCATGGCAACCAGCGTACCGCCGATCGGCGGCGCCACGCGCGGGCTCTAGCTCGCCGCCGGCGGACTGAGGACGCGAAGGCCCGGCACGCGCGCGAAGTCCGCGCCGGTGCGTGTGGCGACGCCGAGCCCGTGCGCGAGGCCGGTGGCGGCGATCCAGAGATCGTGGGCGCCGGTTCGCTGACGGTGACGACGTGGCAGACATCCGAGACGCGGCCACGGTGATCTCAGATAAATCAGACCCGACCGGCGGCCCGCTCGCGGCGGGCCGCCCGTGGGATTCGCGTCAGCCGGCCAGCCGCACGCTGCGGCGGCGGGCGGCGACCAGCGTCCCGCCGGCACCGATCAGGGCGAGGCTGAGCATTCCGCCGGCACCGATGCCGACGTGCTCCCAGTCGACGCCGCCCGTGGCGACCGGCTCGGCGGCGGGCGCCTTGACCACCACAACGTCGGGCGCGGTGTGGGTGCCGCGGCCCTCGGCGTAGTCCCGCGTGTCCGCGTGACGCAGGTCCTGCGTGTCGTCCGCGGGCACCGGCTGGTACGTCCCGCGACCGGCGAAGTCGTCGGTCGTGGGCGCGCCCTGAGCGTCCGCGCCCCGGAGGTTCTGCGACGGCACCGAATCGATCGGCCGGGCGACGGCCGACGGTGCGGCGACGGCGACGGCGCCGAGCGCGAGCGTGACGGCGACGGTGCGGGTGATGCGACGGTTGAACATCTTCGCTCCTCTCCTGAGACCGCCCGGTGCGGTCTTCGTGAAAGGCAGCGTCGCGGTCGCTGGTATGAGCCCACCCAGGCGTCCGGTAGACGCCGGTAGACGCGCCCGGTACGGTCGGCCCACTTCCATGGACTTCCGGCTCCTCGGACCACTGGAGGTCTCCGAGCAGCACCGAGCGATCGCCCTCGGAGGCCTCAAGCAGCGGTCGCTGCTGGCTGTGCTGCTCCTGCGAGCGAACGAGATCGTCGCCACCGATCGGCTGGTCGCCGACGTCTGGGGCGAGTCGCCGCCCGCGACCGTCGCCAAGAGCATCCAGAGCTACGTCTGGCGGCTGCGCCGCGAGCTCGGCGCCGACCGGCTCACCACGCGCGCTCCCGGGTACGTGCTGCACGTCGCCCCCCAGGAGCTCGACCTCGCCGTCTTCGAGCGGCTGCGCGCCGAGGCGCGCCGGGCGGAGCCCGCGCGGGCGGCCGACAAGCTGCGTGCCGCGCTGGCGCTCTGGCGCGGCCCGCCGCTCGCCGACTTCGCGTACGAGCCGTTCGCCCAGACGGAGATCCTGCGGCTCGAGGAGATGCGGCTGGCGACGCTCGAGGAGCGCGTCGACGCCGACCTCGCCTGCGGGCGACACGGCGACGTCGTTGGTGAGCTGGAGGCGCTGGCCGCCGCCCACCCGCTGCGGGAGCGCCTGCGCGCGCAGCTCATGGTCGCGCTCTACCGGTCGGGCCGCCAGGCGGAGGCACTCCAGGTATACCGCGCCGCCCGCCGGGAGCTGGCCGAGGAGCTCGGCCTCGAGCCGGGCGAGGAGCTGCGGCGGCTCGAGCGCGCGATCCTCGCTCAGGATCCTGAGCTGGGGGCCGCACCGCCCCCGCCTCAGGCACCGCCGGAGACCGAGCGCTCGCTGCTGGTCTTCCCGCGTGCCGACGACGCCCTGGAGGGGCTGCTCCCGCTCGCCGCGGCGCTCGCGGGCGGCCGCCCGCCGCGGGAGCTGATCCTGGCGCGCGTGGTGCAGGCGAGCGACGTCGGCACCGCGTCACGCGCGCTGGCCGATCGAGCCGAGGAGCTGCGGGGCCGCGGGACCGCGGCCCGCGCCGCGGCGTTCTCCTCGCCCACCCCCGGTCGCGACGTCGCCCGGCTGGCCGCGCAGCAGGACGTCGACCTGCTGCTCATGGACGCCGGCGCCGCGCCGCTCGAGGGCGAGGCCGGTGCCGTGCTCGAGGACGCACCCTGCGACGTCGCGCTGCTGATCGGCACGCTGCGGCCGGGGCCGGTCGTGGTGCCCTTCGGGGCCGCGCACCACGACTGGGCGGCGCTCGAGCTGGGCACGGCCGTGGCTGCGGCAACCGGCGCGTCGCTCCGGCTCGTCGGTGCGGCCAGCGACAATCGTCCCGACGGCCGCGACGCGAGCCGCCTTCTGGCCGACGCGTCGCTGCTCGTCCAGCGCCGCGCCGGGGTCGTCGCCGAGCCGCTGCTTGGCAGGCCGGGCCACGACGGCATCTTCGGGCTCGCGCGAGATGCCGGCCTGCTGGTCGTCGGCCTGTCCGACCGCTGGCGCGAGGAGGGACTCGGCGAGATCCGCTCGCGGCTCGCGGCGGCGTCGCCCGCGCCGACCGTCCTCGTCCGCCGCGGCGCCGCGCGCGCCGGGCTCGCGCCGAACGATCCCCGCACCCTGTTCCGCTGGTCGCTGATCGAAGCGGGCACGTGAGCGTCGCGCTCGCGAGCGGCGAGACCTTCGCCGGCTATCGGATCGAGGGGGTCGTGGGGCGCGGCGGGATGGGCGTCGTGTACCGGGCGACGGACCTGCGGCTCGAGCGCCCGGTCGCGCTCAAGCTGGTCGCGCCGGAGCTGGCCGAGGACGCGGTGTTCCGGCGGCGGTTCCTGAAGGAGCCGAAGCTCGCGGCCGCGCTCGATCACCCGAACGTCGTCCCGATCTACGAGGCCGGCGAGCACGAGGGGCGGCTGTATCTCGCGATGCGCTTCGTCGAGGGCAGCGACCTGCGCACGCTGCTGCGACGTGACGGCGGGCTGCCCCTGGAGAGCGCGCTCGCGATCCTGGCGCAGGTCGCGGGCGCGCTCGACGCCGCGCACCGGCGCGACCTGGTGCACCGTGACGTCAAGCCCGCGAACGTGCTCGTCGACGCGGACGGCCACGCCTACTTGACGGACTTCGGGGTCACCAAGCAGCTCGGCGGCGATTCGACCGACACCGGCCAGATCGTGGGCACGCTGGACTACCTGGCGCCGGAGCAGATCCGTGGCGAGGGCGTGAGCGGCGCGGCCGACGAGTACGCGCTCGGCTGCGTGCTGTTCGAGTGCCTGACGGGCGCCGCGCCGTTCCACCGTGCGACCGAGGCGGAGACGCTGTGGGCGCATATGCAGGAGCCGGTGCCGTCGGTGCCCGGCCGGCCCGAGCTCGGCCCGGTGCTGCGGAAGGCGCTCGCCAAGGAGCCCGGCGACCGGTACGGGAGCTCCGCCGAGCTGATCGAGGCCGCTCGACTGGCGCTGGCGGGCGTGCGCGTCCCGGCGGGCCTCGTGCGCCGCCGCTGGGCCGTGGTGGCCGCCGGGGTGGTCGTGCTCGCCGCCACCGCCGTCGCGATCATCCTTGCGCTCGGCGGCGAGGAAAGCGTGCCGCCGCGGCCCGAGCCGCCCGCCCGCAACGGCATCGCAGCCATCGAAGGCGCCGGCACCCGACTCGCCTCCTTCACCGGGACCGACACGCCCCCGAGCAACGTCGCGGTGGGCGAAGGCGGCGTCTGGGCGCTGAGCCTCGAGGGTCGCACGGTCACGCGCATCGATCCGGCGACGAAGAAGGTGGTCAAGCGGCTCAGGATGCGCAGCGTCCCGTCCGATATCGCGGTCGGCGGCGGGGCGGTCTGGATCGCGTCCGAGGACGGTCTCTCGCGGATCGACCCGCGGACAGCGGAGATCACCAGGACCGTCAAGCTGCCGGACGCGGGGTCCCAGGGCGACCTCCCGTTCTCGGTCTGGGGCTTTCCGCAGATCGCCGTCGGGGCCGGGGCCGTCTGGGCGATCAACCCGGACCGGACGGTCTCGCGGATCGACCCAGACACCGGCAGGCGCGAGGCGACGATCGACGTGGACGCCGCCACGATCGCGGCCGGCGAGGAGGGGGTGTGGCTCATCCGCGGCGACGACACGCTCGCGGTCACCCGGATCGACCCGACCACCAACCGCGTCGGAAGGTCGATCCGCTTGGGCGCCCAGAGCCTGTCGGCGGTCACCGTCGGAGGCGGCTATGTCTGGGCGTCGGCGGAGGGGGACGGACTCGTATGGCGGATCGAGCCCGGACGCAGCCCGATCACCCGGACGATCGACGTCGGCGTCGGCGTGACGTTCCTCGCCTACGACGCGGGGGCGATCTGGACGGCGAACTACAACGACGGCACGGTCTCGCGAATCGACCTGAAGACGAACGACGTCGAAGCGACCCCGGTGGGCGCCGTGCAGGGCCTGGCGGCCGGCGAGGGATCGGCGTGGGTGAGCACCGCCGGAGCGACCTCGGCGGACGGGCTCCCGGAGACGTGCGGTCAGGTGCTCTCCCGCGCCGCGGATCCGGACCTGCTGATCGCGTCCGACCTCCCGCTCCGGGGACCGTTCGGCGCGGGCGCACGGGCGACGGCGGACGCGATCCGGCTCGTGCTCGAGCAGCACGACTACACGGCGGGCAGGTACACCTTCGGCTATCACTCGTGCGACGACTCGAGCGCCCAGACCGGGTTCTTCGACCGACGGACGTGCGCGGCGAACGCGAACGCCTACGCGCGCGCGGAGAAGCTCGTGGCGGTGATCGGCACCTACAACTCGGCGTGCGCCCAGGTCGAGATCCCGATCCTCAACCAGGCGCCCGGCGGGCCGCTCGCGATGATCAGCCCGGCGAACACAGGACCGGGCCTGACCAGTCGCGCCGAGCCGCCGCCGCACGGCTACCGCGGTGAGCCGGACGTCTACTACCCGACGGGCACCCGGAACTACGTCAGGGTGCTGCCGCCCGACGATATGCACGGCGCGGCCCACGCCGTGCTGGCCAAGCGGCTCGGCCTGAGGAGCGTGTACCTCGTTCACGAGGACTCCGAGTTCTGGCCTTTTCTGCTCACCAGGCCGTTCCGCTACGCCGCGCAGAGGCTCGGCGTGCGGATCGCCGGCACGACCGCCTTCGATCCCGACGCGAAGCGCTATGACGCGCTGGCCGACGGGATAGCTCGCTCGGGCGCGGACGGCGTCGTGCTCGGCGCGGACCCGTTCCAGGGCGGCGACCGGCTGCTGAAGGCGCTGCGGGCCCGGCTCGGAACGCGGGTCACGATCATGGCCGGCTTCTACTTCTCCAACGCCGCCGAGCTGCTCGAGCTCGTCGGGCCTTCGGCGCGCGGGCTGTACGTGACCACCTCCGATCTGCCACGGGCGGAGCTCGAGCGCAGCCGCGCGGCAGAGCGCTTCATCGACGACTTCGGCGAAGCCGACGCCGGCTTCGTGCTCGAGGCGGCGCAGGCGGCCGAGCTCGTCGTCCAGGCGATCGCCCGCTCCGACGGCACGCGGGGGTCCGTGCTCGAGCAGCTCAAGGCGAGCCGAGTGAAGGACGGCCTGCTCGGCAG
>DASTIC010000273.1:0-8471 GCA_035717845.1 Solirubrobacteraceae bacterium | reverse complement strand
GGCCTGCTGCTCGCCGCGCTGTCCGCCGGCAGCCTCGCCGGCGGGCTGGTCTACGGGTCCCGGCCGTGGCCGGGCTCGCTCACGTTGCGCCTGGCGGTCCTGATGCTGGCGCTCGCCTCCGGCTGCGCGCTGTTGGCGGTCCCCGAGTCGTACGCGGCGCTGGCGGTGCTGCTCTTGCTCTGCGGCCTGCTGATCGCGCCGGTGGTCGTGGTGGGCTCGACCCTGCTCGACACCGTCGCGCCGCCGGGGACCGCGACCGAGGCGTTCGCCGTGATGATCATGGGAATCATCGCCGGCAGCGCTGCCGGCAACGCGCTCGGCGGCGCCGCGGTCGACGCCGCCTCCTACGAGACGACGGCCCTGTGCGCCGCGGGCCTCGCCGCGCTGGGTTTCGCGATAACCGTCGCCCGCCGGCGCAGCCTGCTCACACGGTGAGCGACTACCCCTCGCGCACGAGCAGCAGCGTCGTCGTCGCGTGATGGGAGAGCTTGCTGGCGACGCTCCCGAGCGCGAAGCGCCGCAGCGAGCTGTTCCCGCGCGCGCCGACCGCGATCATCTCGGCACCGGTCTCCTCGGCGACCTGGATCAGGGTGTCCGCCGCGTCGCCCTCCTGGACGTGGAGCTCGACGCCGAAGCCGGCCTCCTCGAACCGGCGCTCCGCGCGCGCGGCCACGTCCGAGGCCACGCCACGCAGGCTCACCGGCTCGACCTTCGCGCTGAGGCCGAGGCGCTCGAGCGTGGAGCGGCCCGGGTACGCGCACACGAGATGGATGATCGCGCCGCTTCCCTGCGCGAGCTGGATGACCTTCTGGACGGCCGCCTCCGCGCTCGGCGACCCGTCGGACCCGACGACGATGGCGTTCATGGGCGCGAGCCTACCTCTTCTCCGGACCATAATCCGGGGGTGGGTCGCGCGAGTGCGAGCACCATCGTCCCCGGCCGGCTCGCCGAGGCCGAGGACCTCTGGTACGACCGCCACCGCTGGCCGTCGTGGGTCGACGGCTTCGGGCACGTCGTCAAGCTCGAAGGCGAGTGGCCGGAGGTCGGCGCGCGGCTTCTGTGGCAGTCGCCGCCCAAGGGCCGCGGGCTCGTGCAGGAGCGCGTCCGGGCCTTCGAGCCACGCACCGGGCAGACGCTGGAGGTCGAGGACGAACGCCTGCGGGGCGTCCAGTCGGTCGCCTTCGAGGCGGACGGCGACCGGGTGCGCGTCACGTTCACGCTCGAGTACGAGCTCAAGGAGAGGAGCCCTCTCGGTGCCCTCGTCGACCGCCTCTTCATCCGCCGCTCGCTGACCGACTCCCTCCGCCGGACCCTGAGCCGCTTCGCCAACGAACGGCGCGCGGAAGTGGACCTTCGGTGATCCCTGCTCGGCTAGGGTGACCCGCATGTTCGTGTTCAAAGCAGCGGTCGTCGGCGCGGGGGTGATGGGAGGCGAGATCTCCCAGGTCATCGCCGCCGCGGGCGTCCCGGTCGTGCTCAAGGACGTCGACCAGCGGTTCGTCGACGCGGGACTCAAGAAGGCGCGCGAGGTCACCGAGGGCCAGGTCGCGAAGCTCGTCAGCAAGGGCAAGCTGTCGGAGGCGGACGGCGCCGCGCAGGCCGAGCGCACGCTCGGGCTGATCACCGGCACCACCTCCTACGACGCCTTCGGCGACGTGGACTTCGTGATCGAGGCGGTGCCGGAGAAGATGGAGATCAAGCACTCCGTGTTCGCGGAGCTGGACGCCTCGACGCCCGGGCACGCCATCCTCGCCTCCAACACCTCGGGCCTCTCGATCACCGAGATCGGCGACGCCACCCACCGGCCCGACAAGGTCGTCGGCTTCCACTTCTTCTGGCCGGCCTCCTACATGCGGCTGGTCGAGCTGATCGAGGGCGAGGACACCTCCCCCGAGACGACGCAGGCGGCCGCCAACTTCGCCCAGGCGATCAAGAAGATGCCGGTCCGGGCGCACGAGTGCCCGGGCTTCGTCGTCAACCGCATCCTCGTCTCGACGGCGAGCGAGATCTGGCGCTACCAGGACGAGACGGGCATCGACGTCGAGCAGCTCGACGCCTTCATCACCGAGAAGGCGCAGATGCCGATGGGCCCGTTCCGCGTGGCCGACATGTCCGGCCTCGACACCGTCGTCAAGGTGGCGCGCGACATGCGCGAGGCCTACGGCGACCGCTTCTACGTCCACCGGGGGATGGAGGAGCGCGTGGAGCGCGGGGAGCTCGGCGCCAAGACCGGGAGGGGCTTCTATGAGCACGCCTGAGACCGCGGCGCAGATCGACGAGCGGATCGCCGACCGCTTCACGCTCAAGGCCCTGGTCGAGGCCTGCCTCGTGCTCGAGGAGGGCATCGCCGGCGTGCGCGACATCGACCTCGGGATGATGATGGGGACCGGCATGGTGCCCGGGCCGTTCGCGCGGGCCGACTTCCGTGGGCTCGACGACGTGCTGGAGGCCCTCGAGCGGGCCGAGGACGAGTGGGGCGAGGGCTTCGATCCGCCGCTCATCTTGCGCCGCCTCGTGGCCCAGGGCCGCCTCGGCGCCAAGAGCGGGCAGGGCTTCTACCCGTACCCGCAGCCCGACGAGGGGTACGGGGGCACGCCGGTCAAGCTCGACACGCGCGGCGAGGTCGCCATCCTGTGGCTCGACAACCCGCCGGCCAACTCGCTCTCGCCCGCCGTGATCGAGGCGCTCGAGACCGCCTGGCAGGCCGTCGAGGCCGCCGACGAGGTCAAGGCCATGGTCCTCGCCTCCCCGAACCCGGCGCTGTTCTGCGCGGGCGCCGACATCAAGGCGTTCACGCAGATGGACGAGGCCGGCGGCCGCGACCTGCTCGACCGCGCGCACGCGCTCTTCCGGGCCTGGGAGCGCTCGCGGACGATGACGATCGCCGCCGTCAACGGGATGGCGCTGGGCGGCGGGTGCGAGATCGCGATGGCGTGCGACGTGCGCCTGGCCGCCTACTCGGCCTCGTTCGGCCAGCCGGAGATCAGCCTCGGGATCATCCCCGGCTTCGGCGGCACGCAGCGGCTCCCGCGGCTGGTGGGGGAGGCCAAGGCGCTGGAGATGAACACCGTCGGCGACCCGATCTCGGCCGAGGAGGCGTACGAGTTCGGACTCGTGAACCGGCTGGTGGCCGACCACGAGCTGTTCGACGCCGCCCTCTCCTGGGGCCGCAAGTTCGCGCGCCAGGCGCCGGTGGCGCTCGAGCAGATCAAGCAGGTCTCGCACGCCGGGGACCTCGACGCGGGGATCGAGGCCGAGAAGGCCGCGTTCATCACCGCGTTCACGTCGGAGGACGCGCGCGAGGGGATCAGCGCCTTCCTCCAGAAGCGCAACCCGGAGTTCAAGGGGCGGTGAGCGCCGCCCACGGCCGCCTCGCCGAGCTGATCCGCTCGGCGGGGTCGGTCGTCGCGCTCACCGGCGCGGGCGTCTCCGTCCCGTCCGGCATCCCCGACTTCCGGTCGCCCGGCACGGGGCTGTGGGCCAACGTGGACCCGATGGAGGTCGCCCACATCTCGGTCTGGCGCCGCGAGCCCGAGCGCTTCTGGGGCTTCTACGGCCAGCGTTTCGCGGCGCTCGAGGGCAAGCAGCCCAACGGCGCGCACCGGGCGCTGGCGGAGCTCGGCATCCCGATCATCACTCAGAACATCGACGGCCTCCACGCCGCCGCCGGATCTCAGGATGTGATCGAGGTCCACGGCTCGATCGCGACTGCCTCGTGCCTGGCCTGCGGAGCGACCTACCCGCTGGCCGAGACCCGCCGCCGGCTCGAGGCCGGCGTCCCCCGGTGCGACTGCGGCGAGGTCCTCAAGCCCGATGTCGTGCTGTTCGGCGAGCTGCTCGACGAGGCGGCCATGGCCCGGGCCTCCGAGCTCGCGGAGCGCGCGGACCTGCTGCTCTGCGTCGGCTCGTCGCTCGAGGTCCACCCCGTCGCCGGGCTGCCGGAGCTGACCCTGGCGCGCGGCGGGCGGCTGGCGGTCGTGACCCGGAGCGCCACACCGTTCGATCGCTGGGCCACCGTGCGGCTCGACGGGGACGTGGAGGAGGATCTGCGCGCCGTCGTCGCCGTGCTGTGACGCCGGCGAACGTCAACGGCGGCGGGTAGGGAGGCAGGGGTGCCCGGCTGCCTCTGGCTCCGCGAACCGCGTCGTTTAGCCCCGGAATCCGGGGCCTGTCAGACGCAGTTCGCGAGCTATCCCCGTTTAGCCGCGGAAACCGCGGCTAAGCCGCGATAGTTCGCACCAACGCTGGCTCCCTCGCTCTCCCTACCCAGCCGCAGTTGACGTCCGCCCCACTACCCGGCTACTTCATAGGCCAGCCGAGCCCGCAAGGCCGCCTCGACCCGCGCCAACGGCGCCTCGACCGCGCCCGGCTCGACCGCCCCCTCCAGCGCGGCCTGCGCAGCCGCCTCCACCGCCTCCCGCAGCCCCGCCAGCTCGTCGAGCCGGGCGGCCATGTCGCCGACCTCCCGCCACGCCGCCAGCTCGGCCAGGGCAGCCTCCAGGGCCACGGCGAGCTGGAGCGCCGCCTCGCGCGGGCGCCCGTGCGTGAGGTCGCCGCGGGCGCGCAGGACGAGCTCCTCGCAGGCGAGCGGGGCGTCGCGGCCGCCGAGTAGGGCGGCGACCCGCTCCTGCGGCACGAGGAGCGCGGAGCGGGCGGCGGCGGGCTCGGGCCGCGGCAGCTCGCGCGCCGACTCCCAGTCGCCCTCGGCGACCTGCTCGCCCGTCCCGTAGCCGACCCGGAAGCCGATCGCGTGCGCCGGGTCGGCGTCGGCCACCCACGGATCGGCGCTCGCCACCCGGTGGCCGGCCACGGCGCGGTTGAGCAGGGCGAGGGCCGCGTCCGTCACCCGCGAGTCGCCCACCGCCCGCGCGAGCCATTCGTCCGCCGCCTCGAGCTCCCCCAGCGGCGCCGTGTCGATCACCGTCGCGCGCGTGACCTCGACCGCGGCCGGCTCGGGCGACGCGCGACGCACGCGACCCTCTCGCCGTGGCCGCCGCCGGGCCGCCGACAGGCCGCCGATGACGAGCACCTGCTGCACGTCGTCGCCCGCGAAGCGCCGCACCACGTAGCGGCCCGGCTCGGGCCCGAGCCGCCCGGGGAACTCCCACTGGACGAAGCCGAAGCGCGTCAGGGCGGCGAGGCTACTCGCCCCGGTGCGAGGCCGACGCGCGACGCGTGACCTTCAGCGAGTACTTCGACGGCGTGCGGCTGACCTTCGGGTTCTGGATCTCGCCCAGCCGGTCGATCAGCTTGATCCACTGCTTGGGCTTGAGGATCGCGTTGACCTGCTTCGCCATCTTCGAGTTCGTGCCGTAGAGGGGCTGGAACCCGACGTGGATGTGGTCGTGATGGTCGCCCATCGCGAACGTGTTGGTCGCCCCGTCGAACTTCATCAGCGAGATGATCTGGGACGGCTCCATCGTGCCCTGGAGCGTGAGCAGGCGCTGGATCGTCAGCTCGGTGATCGAGCCGGGCCCCTGGGTGGCGGGCGAGATGGTGATCCCGTTGATGGCCGCGATGTCGACCGCATTGCCGGACGAGTGGTGCGACACGTTGCCCGACGCCGTGAAGTAGCCGTGGCCGCAGTGCAGCGAGCTGACCGTCGGCCGCAGGCCGGAGGCGGCGAGGAACTCGAGCGTGGCGAGCACGCGCCGGTCGATGCCGCCCGAGCGGATGTCGCGCCGGCCGCACTCGTAGATGTCGATCTGCGGGTTGGAGAGCACCCTTGCGATCAGCGCTTCCTTGCTCATGAGCAGGATCTGGCCGATCGACGGGTTGGTGGCGTCGCGCCCGAAGAACGGGTTCTTGCCGGCGGCGCGGTAGATCGCGGTCGACTCCAGCAGCTTCCAGCCGTCGAGGATCGGCTTCGGGTCGATCGTCGGCGCGCCGCGGCCCGCGGGGCGGATCTTGAAGAGCAGGTGCGGGGCGCTGCCGTCGTCGCCGCGGCGACCGATCCGGCCGAGCACGGTGCCGGCCACGACGCGGCTGCCGCGGCGCAGGCGCTTGAGCTTGACGTCCTCGCGGTCGAGCCCGAGGATGCGGCTGAAGTAGCCCTCGAAGGTCTGCCAGCCGTCGATCACGCCGGTGCGCTCGAACTCCTGCTGCGCGCCGCCGGCCTCGGAGGCGTTCGGCCGCGTCGGGTTCGCGAACAGGCGCTGCTTGGTGGTCGCCGGCGGCTTCTCGCGGCCCGTCGGCGCGGCCTTGCGCGCCAGCCGGCGCTTCGGCGCCTTGCTCGCCGGGCGGTCGGTCGAGGAGGCGGCCTGCGCGGGCGCGGCGTCGGGCTTCGGGAGCGCCAGCTCGCGCTTGACCTCGGCCTCGCTCACCGTGCGCGGCTTGGGCGACGGATAGCGCTTGGCGACGCTGCCGAGGTGCCCGTACGTGTACGTGTTGCCGTAGACGTCCTGGAGCACGACGTAGTTGCCGAGGCGGCGGTTCGAGCCGACGCGCAGGACGCGGCCGTCGTTGACGGCGACCACGCGCGAGCGCGGGCGCGTGAAGATCTCGATGTCGCGGCGGTCGGTGGGCTCGACGACCATCGCGGCGTTGCCGGAGCGCACCCGCTTGCCGCGGCGCTTGAGCTGGTCCGCGTAGGTCGCCTTGGCCAACACCGGGAAGCGGCCCTGGGTGAGGCCGGTGAGCGAGCCGACCAGGTTCGCCGGCATGCCGCCGATCACCTGGGCGCGCAGGAGCACCGAGTCCACGTACCAGGTCGCGTGGTTGTAGGCGAAGACGGCCCGGCGGATGTCGGTATCGGCGCCGGCCGCGCGCAGGTAGCGGGCGGCGGCGAAGATCGCGTCGACGGGGTTGTACGGGTCGGCCTTGCCGTCGCCGTTGGCGTCGACGCCGTACGCGCGCCACGTGGCGGGCATGAACTGCATCCACCCGAGCGCGCCCGCGGAGCTCACGTTGAGGTTGCGGCCGTAGTCGGTCTCGATCTCGTTGATCGCGGCGAGGATCTCCCAGCGCACGCCGTACTGGATCCCGGCGGCCTGGTAGATCGGGAGCAGGAACGGCGGCACCCGGAACTTGTCGATGAAGAAGTTCGGGACGCCGATGCGCGCGGCCCCGGGGGTGGCGAGGGAGAAGGTGGGGTTGGCCGGGGTCGGCGTGCCGTCCGCGCGCACGCTCCGCTCGACCGCGTCGCCGGGCGTCTTGCGCACCTTGTCGGTGGCACGGCCGGCACCGCTGCGGACGTTGCCGGTGGCGCGGTTGACCGGGCTCTCGTCGCCGTAGCTCGAGCCGGTGCTCCCGCCGCCGACGGCGCCGCCGCCACCACCACCACCACCACCGCCGACCGCGCCGGTCGGGCCGCCGCCGCCGCCGTCGTCGGGCTGCGTCGGGAGCTCGGGAGCCTTGACCTCCGGCACCGCGGGGACGGTGGGGGCCGGCGGCACCGTGGCCTCCGGGGTGGGCGTGGCGACCGGGCCGAGGTCCACGACGGACTGGGCCGGGGCCGGCAGGCCGGGGATCTGCGAGGCCGACACGGAGCCGCCCGGAGGTACGTCGACGGTGGTCGTGATGACCTCGCCGGTCACCAGCGTCACCTGGACGCGATGGAGCTCCGCGGACGCCGAGGCCACGAGAACCACCGCGTACAGCGCGGCGGAGAGAAGCGCTATGAGCAGCTTACGGCCTGTCATCCCCGGTGCGGGTTCCTCCCCAAGTCCCCATGAGGCGGCAGCAGGCCGCCTGTGAGGCGGCCTGATCGACCCTTCGAACGAGCGTTGAGGCTATCGGTCCCATGCGGCAACGTGCATTCTCGAACGATTAACGATCCATTCTCTTGCGGTGATTCGTCGCAGTTCCTAAATGTTGTCCGACCATCAAGCTCGACTCGAGGTCAAGGTCGGTCCCCAACGCGCCTGCGACGAGTCTCCCTGCGCTAGCTTCCTTCCCCGCCGATCCGGCTTCCGAACCCGCGCCAGGAGAGAAACATGGACGAGAGTGAACCGAGCGGGCTCCGCGACCGCATCGCCCGCCAGGGTGAGGACGCGCTGGGCAAGCTCGCTCAGGAGCTGCTCGAGAACCCGCTAGTGAACTCGGCGCTCTCGCGCGCGTTCGAGGCCCGCGAGCGCGCCGTGCAGGCCCAGGAGGCGGCGCTCGGAGCGCTCAACATCCCGTCCGCGGCAGACGTCGAGCGGCTGACGCGCCGCCTGCGCTCGGTCTCCCAGCGCATGGAGGGCATCGAGGAGGCCGTCGACCGCCTCGACCCGCGGCTCGCCGGGATGGCGGAGCCGGCGGGCGCGATCGACGAGCGGCTGGCCGGCATCGAGGGTCAGCTCTCCAAGCTCGCCCTCGAGATCTCGAACCTCGCGACCGCGCTCGACGCGGCGCCGTCGCCCCCGCCGCGCGAGCAGGAGCGCCTGAAGGTCGACGAGCCGCCGGCGCCCGCGCCCAAGCGCCGGGAGGCGTCGAAGAAGAAGAACGCTTAGCCCAGCGCCGCGGCGCCGACGCGGCCGAGCTCGGCCTCG
>DASTIC010000272.1:0-6635 GCA_035717845.1 Solirubrobacteraceae bacterium | reverse complement strand
CTGGTCGGTGACCATGTAGGGCGAGATGTAGCCCTTGTCGAACTGCATGCCCTCGGTGAACTCGAGGTCCATGCCGAACGTCTGGCCCTCCTCGACGTTGACCACGCCGTCCTTGCCGACCTTCTCGATCGCGTCGGCGATGACGTCGCCGATCTCATCGTCGCCGGCCGAGATCGTCGCGACGCGGGCGATCTGGTCCTTGCCGGAGATCTCCTTCGACTGCGACTTGATGTAGTCGACGACCTGGTCGACCGCGATCTCGATGCCGCGCTTGAGGCCGAGCGGGTTGGCGCCCGCGGCGACGTTCTTGAGGCCCTGGCGGACGATCGCCTGTGCGAGCACGGTCGCCGTCGTGGTGCCGTCGCCCGCGACGTCGTTGGTCGCCGTGGCGACCTCGCGCACGAGCTGGGCGCCCTGGTTCTGGAAGACGTCCTCGACCTCGATCTCACGAGCGATCGTGACGCCGTCGTTGGTGATTGTGGGGGCGCCGAACTTCTTGTCGAGGACGACGTAACGGCCGCGCGGGCCGAGCGTCACCTTGACGGCGTTGGCGACCGCGTCGACGCCCTGCTCGAGCGCCGTGCGGGCCTCGACGTCGTACTTGAGTTCCTTGTGTGCCATGTGTGTCTGGTCTCGCTTCCTAGGACTGGACCTTGGCCAGCACGTCGGACTCGCGGAGGACGAGCAGGTCGTCGCCATCCACCTGGATCTCCGTGCCGCCGTACTTGGAGTAGAGGACCTCGTCACCCTCCGCGACGTCGAGCGGGATCCGCTTGCCGTCGTCGTCGAGCTTGCCGTCGCCGACGGCGAGGACCTTGCCCTTCTGGGGCTTTTCCTTCGCGGTGTCGGGGAGGACGATGCCCGAAGACGTCGTCGACTCCTCCTCGACCGCCTTGACGATCAGACGATCGCCGAGGGGCTTGAGATTCATCTAAGTGACCTCCACTGAGATCTTGAAGAACGAGGGACGTACTGGCACTCCCACCTCGGGAGTGCCAACGGCCGGTGATTCTAGAACGGCGAGGGCCGAAGTCAAGGTGCTTTTGGCACTCTCGTCACAAGAGTGCCAAATCGCCGGTGCGTCCACTTCGGGTCGCGACCCCTCCAGAAATCGCCGCCCGCTGCCGACATTCCGGCCAACAATGCGCACGCTCGGCTTCCGGACCCACGCCCTTTTCGCCATCGCCGCCGCGGCCGGAGTGGTCGCCGCGCTCGCCCGCCCGTGGTACGCGCCGGCGACCTCCTCCCCGACCTCCGGTGACCTCGACGGGCCGCTCTACACGCTCACCGACACGGTGAACCGCTGGATCGGCGACACCGCCGGGACCACGGGCTGGGACGCGCTCGGCGTCTGGGGGACGGCGCTCGCCGCCTTCGCGGCCTTGACCGGCGCCGGCGCCGCCGCGTGCCTCGTGCCCGCGCTCCAGGGCGTGGCCCGTGAGGCGCTGCGCTACGGCAGCCTCGGCTGCTTCGCCATTGCGGCCTGGAAGCTGCTCGACTCGCCCGGACCGAACGCTTCGCTCGAGCCGCGCCATGGCGTGTTCGTCGCCGCCCTCGCGGCCGCGATCGCGATGGTGTCCGCCTCTGCGGTCGCCTCCGCCCCCCTGCGCTCCCGCTAAGTCCGCGGCTGCGCCGGGTATGCGCGGAGCGTGACCGTGCGCACGCTCCTGCTCGGCGACTGGACGCCGTGGATCCGCGACCCGATCGACGTCGTGCGAGCGCTCCTCGTGCTCGGCGCGCTCGTGCTGCTCGCGGCCGGGGACACGAACGGGGCGGCGCTGCTCGGCGGCGCGGGCGCGCTGGCCTGGATCGTGCGGCCGGTGCAACTCCCGCGCGCGTACGACGCCGCCTTCGTGGTCGCGCTGGCGCTCCAGGCGTGCGGGGAGGCGGCCGGGCTGTACGACTCGATCGCCTGGTTCGACAACGTGACCCACTTCTCGCTGCCGTTCTTCCTCGCCCCCACGCTCTACATCGCGCTCGCCCGCGCCGACCTGGTGTCCGACCCGAAGGACGAGACGCACCTGCGCCACTACGTCGGCATGCTCGTCGTCGCGTTCTCCTTCGGCGTCGCCCTCGGCGGGCTGTGGGAGATCTGGGAGTGGGTCTCGGACCGCTCGTTCGGGTCGAGCCTCCAGCTCGGGGTCGACGACACGATCGGCGACCTGGTCGCCGACACCGCCGGCTCGGCCTGCGGGGCCGCGCTGCTGGTTGTCTGGGCGCGCTACGGGTGGGGCTCGGTCCGCCGCATCCCCGGCGAGAACCGCTACGAGGATACGGAGGCTAGTTCTGGGCCCCGCCGACCCCGCGCAGGCGGTCCTGGAAGTCCGGCGGGTTCTCGACGATCTGCGAGAAGCGGACGACCGTGACCGTGTCGTCGAGCGACACCTCGCGTCCGTAGATCTGCTCGAGGAAGTGGACGAGCTCCTCCGTGCGGCGGAACTCGGGGTTGTCGTGCTCGATGTCGCGCGGCGAGAGGTCGCGCACCCGCTTGACCTCGACGGCGTCGATCACGGCGTGGAACAGCTTCTCGCGCGGCGAGTACTGGTACCCCACCGTGACGAGCACGAGCTGGTTCTTGCGGTACTTGTGGCGCTTGTCGCCGAGCCGGATCGTCGCGGTCTTGCGGCCGCGCTTCATCTGGTCCGCGAAGACCGTCGAGTAGAAGTTGAGGACCTGCACCGGCGGGCAGCCTAGCGGCCCGGGGTCGACTTGGACAGCGCCCGTTCGATCAGCGCGCGTTCGCCGGGATAGCTGAGCGCGGTGCGCGCCTCGGCGAGCGGGATCCAGCGCGCGTCCTCGACCTCGTGGTCGTGGTCGCTCGTCGAGCCGGAGACGTAGTCGCAGAGGTAGAAGTGGACGGTCTTGAAGACCCGCCGGCCGCTGCGCCGGTACCAGTACGTGACGTCACCCAGCGGCTCGCGCACGGTGGCGACGACGCCGGTCTCCTCCCGCACCTCGCGCGTCGCGGTCTGCTCGCCGCTCTCGCCCGGGTTGGGGCCGCCCTTGGGCAGGCCGGTCACGCGGCGTTTGCCGGCCGGGGTGATGACCAGCACCTCGCCGTCGCGCAGCACGACGCCGCCGAACGAGGTCTCCCTGATGTGGTGGCGATCAGTAGACATACCCCTGGAGCGCGGAGGGGTCGTGGACGGTGAGGCGGCCGCGGCCCTGCGAGATGACCCCGGCGCGCTCCAGCACGGCGAGGAAGCGCGAGGCGGACTCCCGTGAGGAGCCGGCGAGCCTGGCGAGGTCGGCCTGGGTGGCCACCACGGGCACGTCGCGCTCGTTCGCGCCCTCCGCCCGAGCCTGCTCGACGAGCTGCCGGAGCACCGAGGCGACGCGGCTCTGCACGGTCTGGAACGACTGGCTGGCGAGCCGCTCGTTGGCCGCCCGCAGCCGGCGGCCGAGCGAGATCACGAGCTTGACCGCGATGTCGGGGTGGCGGCGCATCAGCCGCCGCATGTCGCCCCCGAGGATGCCGAGCACCTCGAGGTCGTCGGTCGCCTCGACGGTCGCCGAACGGCGCTCGTCGTCGAACATCGCTAGCTCGCCGAAGATGTCGCCGGGCCCGAAGGTCGCCAGCGTGATCTGGCGCCCGTCCGGATGCTCGCGGAGCGCTCGCGCGTGGCCGACGTTGACGATGTAGCAGGTGTCCGAGTCGTCGCCCTCGCGGAAGACCGGCTCGCCAGCGGCGAAGCGCCGCGGCACCGTGACCTCCGCCACCCGGCGCAGGTCGTCCTCCGCGAGCTCCTCGAAAACGGGCACCCGACCCAGCAATGCGGCTGTCTGCTCGGCGCTGGCGGGCATTTTCGCCCGCAGCATGTCACAGTCAGGCGAGGTCGAGCGACCGCTCGCGGCGCCGCCGCATGACGGCGCGGCGGGCGAGCCAGGCGAGCAGCCAGACGGCCAGCAGCGGGAGCACGATCGCGAGCGCGACGACCGCGATGCCGGCGACGACCTCGAGCACTCGCAGGGCGTCGCCGAACGCGTCGCCGGGCGTCCACGCGCCCTCGTTGTCGTCGTCTTCGGACGCGGGCACGAGCGCGATCCCGAGGTCGGCGAAGTTGGCGCGGTTGCGCACGCGCCGCAGCGAGTTGCGGGCGGCCGCGATCTCGCGCGACACGATGTCGAGCCGCGCGCGGATGCTCTCGGTCTCGTTGACGGTGTCGGCGGCGGCGAGCTGGCGCAGCAGGCTCTCGCGCTCGGTACGGGCGTCGGTCAGCCGCGCGCGTGCCGAGACGACGGTGGAGGTGATGTCGAGCGAGCTCCGCGACACGTTGCGCACGCGGCCGAGCCGCGACAGCCGCTGGATGGCGGCGTCGAGCTGCCGCGTCGGCACGCGCAGCCGGAAGTCGCCGCCGCCTTCGCTGCTGACCGACGAGCGGGCCACGTAGCCGCCGAGGTCGGCGGCGACGTCCGGGATCCGGCTCGCGACGCGGTCGAGCGACCGGCGCGGGGCGGACAGGGTCAGCTCGGCCGAGCGCTCGACGTTGCGCCGGGCTCGGGAGTCAGAGCGGGGGTCGCCCCCGCTGCGGTCCGTGAGGGCCTCCGGCGCGGCCATCGAGGCTCCGCCGGCCTCCGCCCCGCCGCCGCTCCCACCGCTTGGCTCGGCCACGCCGGTCGTCGCCTCGCCGCCGCCTCCGCCGTCGTCGTCGGTGCCAGACGGCCCGAGCGCCGCGATCAGCCCGATCGGCAGGATGATCAGCAGCAGCGCGATCGCCGGCGCCACGTTGCGGAACCAGGTCCAGTCGCGCCGCTTGCGCGGACGGGCTGGAAAGCGCGCCTGCACCCGGCGGTCGAGCTGGGCGGCCCAGGCGGGCGCCGGCTCCGGCCGCTCGTCTCGCAGCAGCAGTGCCAGCTCGGCGAGCTCGGCGTGGTCGGGGTGGACGGCGCGGCCCGCGAGGGCGGCGTCGACGGCCTCCAGCTCGGCGGCCTCAGGAGCGGTCATCGAGGGCCTCCCGGAGGGTGGTCAGGGCACGGTGCAGGCGGGTGCCGGCGTTCGAGACGCTTATCTCGAGGACGGCGGCGAGCTCGGCGTTGTCGAGCCCCGCGTGGAACTTGAGCGCGATCACCTCGCGCTCGCGCGCCGGCAGGGCGGCCAGCGCGGTGCGGACGGCGGCGCGGCGCAGCGCGAGCTCGGCCTCGTCCTCGGGGGCGACGGCGTCGCTCGCCGGCTCGGTCGCCAGCGCCGCACTGCGGCGGCGCGTGCGCAGCTCGTCGAGGGCGGCGTTGCGGGCGATCCCGAACAGCCAGGCGCGCTGGCTGCCGCGCTTGGCGTCGAACTTCCCGCGCTTGCGGAACGCGCGCTCGAACGCGAGCGCCGTGACGTCCTCGGCGGCGCCCCGATCATGCAGCAGGGTGGCGACGTACGCGAACACGTCGTCACGGGCCGCGCGGTAGAGCGCGTCGAAGTCGAGCGCGATGCCGGCCGGGGCGGGGACACTCATCGTCGCATCCACGCAGCTACTACGCGGGGATCGCCACTTCATCACGGAACGCCCGCACCGGAGGGTGCGGCAGGCTCAGCCGAACAGGCGCGGATCGTTGGTGATCACGCCGGTGACGCCCATCGCCTCGAGCCGGCGGATGCGCGCGGCGTCGTCGACCGTCCACACGTAGAGCTCGCCGCCGGCCTCGCCCACGGTGCGGACGAGCCGTGCGGTGACGAGCCGCCAGTGCGACATCACGGCGTCGCAGCGGCCGGCCTGGATGTGCGCGCGCGCCAGGGGAGGGAGCCGCCGGCGCATGCGCAGCAGGAGCGCCCATGCCGGAACCGCCCACAGCGGCGACGCGGCGTAGTCGCGCCTCACGCGCGGGACCGACCAGCCGAGCCGCAGCCGCGGCTCGAGCGCCCGGATCTTCACCAGCGAGCGCATGTACTGGGTGGACACCAGCGTGCGCTCGACCAGGCCGTGCGCGCGCAGCGCCTCGACGACGCGCTCCTCGTAGCCCGGGATCTTGAGGTCCACGTCGAGCTCGACGCCGGTGAACGGCGTCGATGCCAGGTGCGCGAGCCCCTCCTCGAGCGTGAGGGCCGTCGAGAGGTCGTGCTCGTAGTCGTGCGTGAGCAGGAGGCGGCCCTCGGCGGGGCGCCGCCAGTCCTCCGGCAGGACATCGAACTCGATCATGTCGACGCCGTGGGCGAGCGCGGCGTCGAAGGACGCCGCGGTGTTCCCCGGCGCGATGTGGTCGGCCCCCTTGTGGCCGATCCGTCTCAGTGTTGACAGCTCGGACACCAGAACGTGATGCGGTTATCGTCACCCTGGCGGCGGGCCTTGATCAGCGCGGGTGGCCCGCAGCGCGGGCACGGGCGGCCTGCAGCCGCGTAGATCTGCCGCCACGTGTCCTGCATCCCGTCGGCGGCGGAGCGCTGCATGCGCGGGCGCGTCTCCCGCACGATCGCCAGCGCCTCGTCGTCGCTCACCCGGCCGACCGGACGCCACGGGTCGACGCCCGCGGCGAAGCACCCTTCGACCTTCCACAGGTTGCCGATGCCTGCGATCGTGCGCTGGTCGAGCAGCGCGTCGCCGATCGGGCGCGTCGGGTCGTCGTGGCGCAGCCGGTGCAGGAAGGCCGCCTCGTCGAGCTCGGGAGCGAGGATGTCGGGGCCCAGTCCGGCGAGCCGCTGGTCGAACCGC
>DASTIC010000271.1:0-5623 GCA_035717845.1 Solirubrobacteraceae bacterium | reverse complement strand
TAAAGACCGATGGCCGGGCAGGCGCGGGACCGGGGATCTTCACCGCCGTCCTCGGGATCGGCGACACCGACGTGCTCGGCTCGGGCGGGATTCTCAGCGTGCTCACCGGCGTCGTCATCGTCCTGCTGGTCACCGACGCGGTGATGGGCAGGGGCGGCAGCCACGGGCAGCCGCACGCAACCACCCGACCCCGTCGACACGCGCAGGCCGGCTCGCTTGCGGCCCGCTGCGACGTACCTGCGACTGGTGGATACCCTCAGGTCGTGGTCGAGCACCTCGAGCTGGCGTGGCCGGGGTGGTCCTGCATCTGCTGCATCAGGTGATCCGCACCCGCGGCTGGTACAACATCCGCGCCGCCTACCCGGACGCAACCGCGCTCCGGGCGCGCGACGTCACCTCGGCCTATCTCCCCGGCGCCGGACCAACAGGGTGGTGCCGGCCCCGCGGCGGCGACTAGCCCGCCGATTCGCGCCGCGTCGATGTCCGGGCGCTGCGCGAGGAAGGTCACGGCCGCCTTGATGTCGGCGTCGCCGCCCCAGCCGAAGGCGTTGAAGTCGCCCTCGCTCTCGCCTTCGCCGCGGCGATCGAACAGCAGCACGCCGTAGCCCTGGCGAGGGAGCATCCGCGCGTGCTCGACAGGCCCGCTGCGGCCCGGTACGGCGATCACCGCCGCCCCGTTGCGCGACGGCACGTACCAACCGACGAGCCGCAAGCCGTCGGCTGTCGTGAAGCTCACCCGCTCGTACGGGCGGCCGAGATCCGCGGCCTCGACCACGGTACGGGCGCGGTGGGTGGCGTTGATTGCGAAGGCGGTCGGGAAGACGACGAGGAAGCCCACGACGACGGCGGCGATGCCGACGAGTGTGCGGCGCCCGTAGCGACGCAGCGGGCGTTCGTCGAGCCGGCGCGTGCGCCACAGCGTCAGCGCTCCCAGGGCGAGGAGCGCGATGCCCGCGAGACCGGCGGGCATGGCTGTGAGGTCGTCGCCGCCGAGCCGGTCCACGGCGACGTGACGGAAGCCGTCGACTACGCCCGCGGTGAGCGCGAGCAAGCCGCAGATGAGTGCGGTGACGCCGCGGAGCCCGGGCCGCAGCCGCGGATAGGCAAGCGCCGCCACCACGGCGATCGCCGCCGGAACGAGCCCGCTGGCCAGGTGATCGCCGGCCGAGGTCCCAGGCTCTGGGTGCACGAACGCGTCGTCGACGACGGCGACCACGATGGTCGCGAGCGTCGCGCGGAACACAGGGCCTCGCGCCGCCCCGCGATCCCCCGGCGCGCGCCCTTGGCGGGCTCGTCCGCGGCGCGCGCGGGCCCGACCGAGGCCGGGACCCGCGCGGGGCGGTGAAGCAGCTCAGGCATACCGCAAGGCCTCTCCGGGCTTGAAGCCAACCGCGCGACGCAGCGGCGCGAGCATCACCACGAAGGCGAGGATGACCGTGCCGACGAGCGCGATCCCGGCGTACCCGAGCGGGTACACGAACAGCCAGTCGACGCCGGTGGCCTCTCCGGCAGCCCAGCAGAGCGCGCGGGCGAGCAGGTACCCGAGTGGGACGCCGAGCAGCCAGCCGGCGACCGCGACGACGAGGCCTTCGGTCGCGAAGATGCGCCGGATGTCGCGGCGGCGGGCGCCGACGCTGCGCAGCATCCCGATCTCGCGCGTGCGCTCGAGCACCGCCATGGTGATGGTGTTGATCAGCGCGACCATGCTGATCGCGACGATCAGCAGCCCCAGGAGCGTGATCGATGTGGTGAGCTGGGCGTTGAAGGCGACCTGCTTCTCCTTCATGTCGTAGTTGACGATCGTCCCGACCTGGTTGCCGTGCGCCGCGAGCGTGTCCTCGAGGCGGGTGGTCGTGCGGTCGATCAGCCCGTGGTCGTCCGTCGTGGTCGTGATCCAGTAGCTGTTGACCGCGCCGGGGGAGCCCAGCACCGCCTGCAGCGTGGTCACGGGCGTGAAGACGACGCCGCCGTTGTCGGCCTGGTTGCCGGAGATGCCGATGACGCGCAGCGTCGCGGGCCCGCTGCCGGTGTCGATCCGGATCCGGTCACCGACGGCCGTGGCGGTGGTCTTGGCGATCGTGGCGCCGAGCACGGCGACCTTCGCGCGGGCGCTGACCTCGGCGCCGGTGTACCAGCGCCCGTCCTTTATGCGCATGTTCATCAGCGGCCGTGCGGGTACGCCCCACGCCTGGGCGTCGCGGCCTCCGATCCGGACGTTGTTCTGCACCCAAGGCTGCGCCTGCCGGACGCCCTCGGTCGACGCGATCAGCCGGCCGGCGTCCGCGTCGAGCGGCTTGCTGGCCACCGCCTGGATCCAGATGTCGTAGTGGTTGTCGTCGAACACGGCGCGGCCCGTCTTCGCCACACCGGCGCCGAGCGCGAGCAGCGCCAGCAGCGTCGCCACGGCCATCGAGATCTGCACCGCGGTGGCAAGGCTGCGGCGCTTGCGCCGGCCGAGTCCGCGCAGCCCGATCTGCGCGCTGCGGGGCAGGAACCGCACGTGCCGCAACGCGACGTCGAGGCGGCCCTGGTCGCCGACCGCCGATCCGGACGCCCGCAGCGCCTCGTTGAGTGGCAGCCGCACGGCGCGGCGGATCGCCGGCAGCGCCGCCAACGGCGGACCGACGAGCCCGAGCACGACGCTCGCGACGACGATCGGAAGCGACACGCCGAAGCCGGCGTCGACGCCGAAGAACTGCGACGCGAAGAGGCCGACGAGCGCGTTCGTGAGCAGGATCCCGAGCGCCGCCCCGGCGACCGCCGCGAGCGCGCCGAGCAGCAGCGCGGTGCGCACGTACAGGCGCCGGATGTCGCGTCGCCGGGCGCCGATCGCCTTCATCGCCGCGATCTCGCCGGTCTGGTCGCCGATCAGCGTCGTCATCGTGTTCGACACCAGCACCAGCGCCGACAGCAGCGCCAGCAGCGTGACGACGTTGAGGATGCTCGCGATGCTCTCGATGCCCTCCTTGCCCGGGTAGCTGCCGGGCTCCTGGATCACCGGCATGTCGTCGAAGGCCGTGAACGCCGTCGTCGCGCGCAGCTCATCACGGACAGTCGCGACGGTGCGCTCGGCCGCGGGACGGCTTCGGTCGCGCAGCCGCAGTGCGAGCGACGTGTAACCGGGCGCGCCACTCAACGCGGCCACCGTCTGCGGCGTCGCGTAGAACGTGATCCAGTCGTTGGCCGGGTCGTCCTCGCCGCCCGTCAGGTTGCGTCCAACCCCGCTGACCCGAAGCGAGCGGACGCTGCCATCGGCGGCCAGGACGCGCGCGTCAGCGCCAGCGCCGGCGGCGAAGCCCTTGGTCTTGGCGTTGTTCTGATCGGTGAGAACACTCGCGGCGCCCGGCGCCGCGCCGGAGTCAATGCGAACCACGTCGGCCCGCTGGTCGGCGTAGTCGGGCACGCCGACCACGATCGCCCGCTCGCGCCGCTCGCCGACCCACACGCGCGTGGCGAACAGACTCCGCGGCTCGACCGCCGTGACGTTGGGCAGCCGGCCGAGCGCCGCCAGCTCCGCGGTGCTGAGCTGCAGCGGCTTCATCGAGACGGTCACATCCGGGCTCCGACTGGCGGCGACCTCTCGGTCCATCGCCTGCTGCATGACCGGAGGGACGGCGAAGATGCCGACGCTCGCGACCGCCAACGCGAGCGTGAGGACGGTGAAGAACGTGCGCGCCTTACGGCGCGTTAAGTCCGTGACGGACTTGCGAACGATGGCCGACATGTCAGCCTCCCGACGCCGCGACGACGCCGTCGCGGATGGTGACCGTCCGGTGCGCCTTCGCGGCGAGCTCGCGGTCGTGGGTCACGTAGAGCACAGTCGAGCCCTCCGCGTTGAGCCGCTCCAGCAGCTCGAACATCTCCGCCGCGGTGCGCGTGTCGAGATTGCCGGTCGGCTCGTCGCCGATCAGCAGCGGCGGGTCGGCGGCCAGCGCACGCGCGATGGCGACGCGCTGCTGCTGGCCGCCGGACATCTCCGACGGCAGGTTGCCTGCCTTGTCGGCCAGCCCGACGAGCTCGAGGTTGCGCATGGCGAGGGGCGCGCGCTCGCGCTTGGGCACGCGGCGCGAGAAGTCCAACGGCAGCATCGCGTTCTCCAGCGCGGTCAACGTCGGGAGCAGCTGGAAGAACTGGAAGATGACGCCGACCCGGCGACCGCGCCAGATCGCGAGCTCCTCCTCGCTCATCTCGTCGATCCGCCGGCCGTCGACCGTGACGGTGCCGGCCGAGGGACGGTCGATGCCGGTGATCATGTTCATGATCGTCGACTTGCCGCTGCCCGAAGGCCCCACGATCGCGACCATTTCACCGCTCTCGATCCTCAGATCGACACCGCGCAAGGCTCGGTACTCCACCTTGCCGGTCCGGTAGACCTTCTCCACGCCGGCCAATTCGATCAACGGCGGCCCCGGACCCGTCGCAACGGGCTGTGAAACGGGCTCGCGCGCAACAAGGACCTCAGACATTCCCTCACCGACCTCAGCTCTTTGTTCGTATGGACCCAGCCTCGTCCGCGAGCGTGACCGGGACATCGGTATAAGCCCGCTCCCCCGCCGCGGTTGTCCGCACGGTTTCGGGGAAGGTGTCGAGCCACAGCGTCTCGAGGTAGGTCGGCAGGAAGGCGACGTCCTTCATCGCCCAGGTGATGTGGACGGGCTTGGCACGGAAGTGCTCCTTCAGGCGCTGCTCGATCCCGGTCGTCATTGCGGCGACCGGCCCGTCGCCGGCGACCGGGATCTCGCGCGGGAAGACGAGGATCGGCGTGCGGTTGAGGACGAATAGCCCAGCTACGCGTTCCGGATGCCGCGTGGCCCAGCAGAGCCCGATCGGCCCGCCCCAGTCCTGCGGGACGACCGTCGCACCGGTCAGGTCGAGCGACTCGAGCAGCGCATCGAGCCGTTCGGCGTGGCGGGGGACGCGGTACAGCTCAGGATCCGCGGGCTTGTCCGAGCGGCCGAAGCCGAGGTGGTCGGGCACGATCGCGCGGTGCCCGGCCTCGACCAGCGCCGGGATGAAGTTGCGGTACAGATAGCCACGTCCCCTCGAACGTCCAGCCCCGCACCTTGGCCATTGAGCGCAGGCTATAGCGGCCCGTCGCTGGCACGTCCAGCCCGACCCCTACACAGCCGGGGTCGGCCCGGGTATGCCGCTCAGGGCCGACGTTTGCCGTTGGGGCCGATCACGCACCAGAGGCCGCCGTTGAGATCGACGTTGTGGCATCGCACCTGGCCGGCTGTCTCGTGTGCATAGTGGTAGAGCGGCTTCCCGGCGTAGGTGACCTGTCGCCGGCCGCGCCGGCGCGCGGTTCCGAGGAGCGAACTGCGAACGCCGCGGCCGGCCACGGGCTTCCCCTTCGTGTAGACCGGGGGCCAGAGCTCGGCGCAGTCTCCGTAGCAGCGGGAGCGATCGCGCCCGTCGCGCTGGAAGCTGTAGATCGCCTGGCGTTTCGGGCCCCAGAGCATCGTCCCGAACTCAGACCCTCGCTGCCACGGCCGTCGGCAGGGCGGCGCCGACGGCGAGCGGGAGTGATCGTCTCATGGGCGGCGCTTGCCGTCGGGCCCGATGACCCACCACAGGCCGCCGTTGAGGTTCACGTTGTGGCAGCGCACCTCGCCTGGCTTCT
>DASTIC010000270.1:0-8043 GCA_035717845.1 Solirubrobacteraceae bacterium | reverse complement strand
GAGGCCGGCGACGACACCGAGCGCGCCGTCCAGCCAGCCGCCGCTGGGCACGGAGTCGAGGTGGCTGCCGACGATCACGAAGCGGTCGTGGTCGCCGGGGGTGGTGGCCCAGAGGTTCCCGGCGGGGTCGGTCTCCACCGTGACCCCCGGGATCGCGTCGAGCTGCTCGCGCAGCCAGCGCCGCGCGACCTTCCACATGCCCGTCCACGCCACCCGCTGCGCACCGCGCTCGTCCGAGGTCCGCCACGCGAGCTCGCGCAGGAGAGCGATGACCCGGTCAGGCTCGACCATGCTGCCGCAGCCTGACGGATTTCGCGGCGCGGGCGAACGTCAACGGCGGCATTGAGGGGAGGGACGGGAGGCGGCGGTTTGCAGCACTCGGCGACTTCTCGGGATCGAGTGTTGCGAAACGCATGTCAGGGATGCGCAACTGCACACTCGGTGGCCGTGCGGCGTCGAGTGTTGCGTTACGCATGTGCGCCGCGGTCGATTCCCTCGCCCTCCCTACCAGCCGCCGTTGACGTTCGCCGGCGCCCCCGGGCGTGATATATCTGCACGCATGGACGCCGCAGAGCGCGTGGCCGAGGTGCTCGCCCTCGTCCTCGAGCGTTCCCCGCGGGCACGCGACGAGCTCGACGCCGGCGCGGTGGCGATCCTGGAGCGCCACGGGCTCGTCGCGCTCACGAGCGGCGAGGTCCGCCCCGGGCCGCGGCTGCTGCGCTTCGCGCGCTCGGGCCACGACCGCCGCGACCTCGTCGCGCTCGCCGAGCCGCCGATGCGCCGGCTGGCCGACGAGAGCGGCGAGACCGTGAACCTGATGGTGTCGGCCGCCCGCGGAGCCGAGGCGCTGTCGCAGGTGGACGGGCGGCACGTGCTGGGCGTGAGCAGCTGGATCGGCCGCGAGGTGCCCGATCACTGCAGCGCCGCGGGCAAGCTCTTCCTCGCGTTCGGCACCTCCCGCCTCCCCGACGGGCCGCTCGAGCGCCGCACGCCGGCCACGATCGTCGACCGCGACCGCCTCGAATCAGAGCTCCAGACCGCCCGCACCAGGGGCTTCGCGACGATCGTGGACGAGCTGGAGACCGGCCTGGCCGCCGTCGCCGCGCCGATCCGCGACGCCGACGGCGCGGTGGTCGCCGCGCTCTCGGTCGCCGGCCCGACCGTCCGTCTCACCGAGCACCGGCTCGCGCTCCTCGGCCGCGTCGCGATCGAGCAGGCGCACGCCGTCTCCACCCAGCTCGGCTACGAGGGCGACCTCGAGGACCTGCTCGACCCCCTGCGCATCCGCGGCTAGTCGATCGATTCGGCCAGGAGCGTGGCGACGTCGACCACGCGCAGGTCGCGGCCGCTGCTCTTGACGCCGTCGTCGAGCATCACCGTGCAGAACGGGCAGGCGACCGCGAGCGTGGAGGCGCCGGTCTCGGCCGCCTCGCGCACGCGCTCCTCGTTGATCGCGCCGCCGCGCTCCTCCATCCACATGTGCGCGCCACCCGCGCCGCAGCAGAAGGTGCGCTCCTCGCGGCGCTCCATCTCGACCGGCTGCCCGACGGCCGCCGCCAGCTCGCGCGGCTGGGCGCGCACGTCGTTGTGGCGGGCGAGGTAGCAGGAGTCGTGGTACGTGATCTGCTCTTCGCTCGCCGTGGGCGAGAGCCGGCCCTCGCGCACCAGAGACGCGAGCAGCTCGGTGTGGTGCACCACCTCGTAGCTCCCGCCGAAGTCCGGGTACTCGTGCGCGAGCGTGTTGAAGCAGTGCGGGCAGCTGGCGACGATCTTCGTGACCCCCGCCTCGCCGAGCGTCGCGACGTTCTGCTCGGCGTAGGCCTGGAAGACGAACTCGTTGCCCATCCGGCGCGCCGGGTCGCCCGTGCAGGCCTCGAGCGCGCCGAGGATCGCGAAGTCGACCCCCGCCGCGGTCAGCAGCTTGGCGGTCGAGCGCGCGGTCTCTCGCGCGCGCTCGTCGAACGACGCGGCGCATCCCACCCAGTACAGGTACTCGGGCACCGGATCGCCGGGCTCGAGCACGCGCACGTCGAGCCCCTCGGTCCACGCCGCGCGCTCGGCCTGCGGCTTGCCCCACGGGTTGGCCTGGCGCTCGACGTCGCGCAGCATCGGCTCGGCCTCGCTCGGGAAGCGCGACTCGACCATCACGAGGTGGCGCCGCAGGTCGAGGATGTGGTCGATCTGCTCGATGTTCACCGGGCACGCCTGCACGCACGCGCCGCAGGTCACGCAGTCCCAGACCATCTCCTCCAGCTGGCCCGACTCGGCGACCGCGGGGCCCTCGTACGTCTCGGCTGCCAACGCCTTCGGACCCTCTGCGAACAGGTGGTCGCGCACGCCCATGATCACGAGCTTCGGGGAGAGCGTCTTGCCGGTGGCGTACGCCGGGCAGGCGTCCTGGCAGCGCCCGCACTCCGTGCACGACATCGCGTCCATCATCTGCTTCCAGGTCAGGTCCTCGACCGTCCCGATGCCGAAGCGCATCTCCTCCTCCGGCACATCCGGGTCGTCGAACCGCAGCGGCTCGAGCCGCCCGCGCGCCCGCGTGCGGCCGAAGTAGACGTTGACCGCCGCCGTCGCGATGTGCAGGTGCTTGGAGTACGGCAGGTAGACGAGGAAGCCGAGGATGAGCAGCACGTGCGCCCACGCCCAGACCTGCGACTCGGTGCCGTGGTAGAGCAGCAGCGTGGTCACGATGCTGGCGATCCAGGCCAGGATGAGGTCGGCCTCGCCGAGGTGGCTGCCCTCGAAGCGGCGCGGCCGGACGACCTTGCGGATGTAGAACGCCGTCGCCACGCCGATCAGGGCGAGCACGCAGAACACGTTGGCCAGCGCCTCGTACCAGCCCCAGTGCGGCGCCGCGTCCGCGTCGACGATCGCGATCATCGCGATCGGGATCGCCGGGAACAGGACGATGAAGGCCCAGAAGATGAAGGCGTGCATGAGGCCGGGCACGAGCCGCTCGAGGAGCTTGCGCTGCCCCAGCACCACGACCACCTCCTGCCGCAGCCGCTCCGGCACGCGATCGTCACGCGCGATGCCGGGGGCGTGCCCCATCCTCAGGAGCCGGGCGAGCAGCCACACCCGGCGCGCGAAGAGGAACACCGCCACCGCGACGGCGACGGTCAGCGCCAGGGCGGCGATCATCCGCTGACTCGGCGCAGCTCGGCGGTGATGGCCGGGACGATCTCGGCGACATCGCCGATCACCGCGTAGTCGGCGGTGGCCATGATCGGCGCCTCCGGGTCGGAGTTGATCGCCAGCAGCTTCTTCGCGCCCTTGCAGCCCGCCATGTGCTGCGTCGCGCCGCTGATGCCGCACGGGATGTACAGCTCGGGCGAGATCTTCGTGCCCGTCTGCCCGACCTGGTCGGTGTGTGACCGCCAGCCGGCCATCGTCACGGCGCGCGAGCAGCCGACCACGCCGCCCAGCATCCCGGCCAGCTCCTCGAGCGGGGCGAAGCCCTCCGGCGAGCCGACACCGCGACCCCCGGAGACCACGACCGGCGCCTCGGCCAGGGAGAGGCCGCCGGTGGAGGTGTCGACGCGCTCGACGACGCGCGCCACGAGGTCCTCGTCGCGCAGCTCCGGGGTGAAGGGCGCGACGGCCGGATCGCCGGCGGCGGTCGCGGGAGCGACGGCGTGCGGCGCCACGGTCATCAGCTTCACCGGCCCGTGTATCCGGGCCTCCTCGAGCAGGCTGCCGCCCCAGCGCATGCGGGTCACCTCGGCGGGATCGCCGGGCGCCGCGGCGACGCAGTTGGCCGCCAGCGCGCCGCCGGTCATCACCGCGGCGTGGGCGAGCACCTCGTTGCCGCGCTCGCTCCCGGCGGCGACCAGGACCGACGGCTCGAGCTGGGCGATCGCGCGCGCCCACGCCTGCGGCGCGTAGCCGCCGTCCAGCTCGGCGACGTGCGCGGTGCCCACCGGCAGGTCCGACGCCGCGTCGGCCCCACCGATGAGCACCGCGTCGACCCCGTTCCCCCCGGCGAAGTCCAGCGCGAACGCCAGCGCCTGCAACGACAGCTCGTCCGGCTCGCCCGCGGCGTGCTCGACGAAGACCAGGACGGTCACGCGACCCCCAGTCGCTGGAACAGCTCGACGACGGCGGGGGCGGCGCTCGGACCCTCACCGAGCACCTCTGCCTGCCGCCCCCGACCCTCCGGGACGACGAGCCGCACGAGCTCGAGCCGCGCGTCGCGCCGCTCCGGCTCGCGGCGCTCGACCGGCTTGCGCCGCGCGCGCAGCTTGGCCGGCACCGACGGGTACCGCGGCAGGTTGATCCCCTCCTTGACCGTGACCACCGCCGGCAGCGGAACGCGGTAGACGTCGCGCGCCGAGCCGGACTCCTGCTCGCCCCGCAGCTGTCCGTCTTCTACCGCCAGCGCCTTCAAGCCGGTCACGCACGGGCGCCCGAGCGCGTGAGCTACGCGGATCCCGACCTGGTAGCCGCCCGCGTCCGCCGACTCGTTGCCGAAGATCACCAGGTCCGGCGCGTCGGCCGCGATCACGTCGGCCAGTGCCGCGGCGGTCGACTCCGGGTCCCAGTCGCTGCCGTCGGTCTCGAGCAGGATCGCGCGGTCGGCGCCGATCGCCAGCGCGTCGCGCAGCTGCTCCTCGGCCTCGGGCGGGCCGAGCGTCACCACCGTCACGGATCCGCCGTGGGCCTCGACGAGCCGCACCGCCTCCTCGACCCCGCATTCCTCGTGTGGGCTGACGGTGAACCCCAGATGGCGCGTCTCGATCCCGCGCTCATCCGCGGTGAGCACCATCTTGCCGCCGGTCAGCGGCACGCGCTTGACGCAGACGAGGACGTCCATCACGAGCGGATGCGGCTGTTGTCGGGGTCGAAGATCGGCGTCGAGCCCGCGACCGCGACCGTGGCCGGGTAGCGCTCGTTCATGTACTCGACCGCCAGCTCCTGGCCCTCGACCGCGTACTCGGGCGGCAGGTAGGCCATCAGCAGGTACTTGCCGACGGACGGCGCCGACCCGGCCGTGGTGACGAACGAGCGGCGCCCCTTGGCGTCGACCAGCGGCTCGCCGTCGCGCGTCACGATCGGCTCGCGTCCCAGCATGTAGCGCTTGACCCCCGACGACGACGTGTGGTCGTCGACGGTCAGGGTGCACATCAACGCCGCGGGATCCTCCGAGCGGTGCCGAAGATGCGCCTCCCGCCCGATGAAGTCCTGGTCCTTGACCTTCCCCCACGCCATGTCGGCCTCGACGACGTCGTACTCCGCGTCGAGCTCGAAGCCGAACGCCCGGTAGCCCTTCTCGATCCGCCCCGTCGTCCCGTAGACGCCGATCCCGGCGGGGATGATCCCGTGCGGCTCGCCCGCCTCCCACACCATGTCCCACAGCCGCGCACCCTGCTCGATCGGCACGTGCAGCTCCCACCCGAGATCGCCGACGTAGGAGATGCGCAGGGCGAGCACGCGCAGCGGCCCGATCTCGATGAAGCGGCAGCGGGCGAAGGGGAAGCCCTCGTGCGAGACGTCGTCGCGCGTGAGGCTCGAGAGGATGTCGCGGGCCCGCGGGCCCCACAGCCCGAGCGTCGTCCACGCGCCGCTGAGGTCGGTCACCACGGCGCCGTCCGCGTTGTCCCGGAACCACTTGAGGTCGGCCATCCCGTGCAGGCCGCCGGTGACCACCCGGAAGCGATCGTGCTCCAGCCGCAGGATCGTGAGGTCCGAGCGAAACCCGCCGCCGGGCGTGAGCAGCGGCGTGTAGACGGCGCGGCCGGCCGGCACGTCCATCTGCCGCATCGCCACCCGCTGCACCGTGTCCAGCGCACCCGCGCCCGCGATGTCGAAGATGCAGAAGGCCGACAGATCGAACATCGCCGCCCGCTCGCGCATCGCCAGGTGCTCGGCGTTGATGATCGGCGACCACCAGCGGGCGTCCCACTCGGCTTCGCGCCCGTTGAGCCCGTACTGCTCCACGAGCGGAGCGTTCGACTCGTACCAGAACGGCCGCTCCCAGCCCGCGGTCTCGAAGAACATCGCGCCCAGCGCCTCCTCGCGGGCGTGGAACGGCGGCAGCCGCACGCCCCGGTTCGACGCCCACTGCTCGCCGGGATGGACGATCCCGTAGGTCTTGTTGAACCCCTCGGCGGCCCGGGCGCGCACGTGCTCGCGCGTCTTCTGGCAGTCGTAGAAGCGCGCGACGTCCGACGACTGGAGGTCGATCTCCGACTCGCCGTGCGTCATCCACTCGGCCACCGCACGCCCGACCCCGGGACCCTCCTTGACCCACACGGCGGCAGCCGACCACAGGCCCTTGACCTCGGGCGTCTCGCCCAGCAGCGGGAGGGCGTCCGGCGTGAGCGAGAGCAGCCCGTTGATCGCGTACTTGATGCCGACCGACTCGTCGCCCACGATCTCCGGCATCAGCTCGAGTGCGTGCTCCATCTGGAGCGCGAAGTCGTCCTCGGTGAACGGGAACTCGGTCGGCGAGAGCGCCGCCTCCTCGATCGACGGGATCTCCTCGGGGTCGTGGAGGATCGGGCGGTGGGCGTACGAGCCGACCTCGAGCCCGGTGCCGTCCTGGCGCTCGTACATGTTCGTGTCCATGTCGCGGACGATCGGGTACTCGATCGCGCGGCTCGTGCCCTCGAAGCGCGGCACCGGGCCGATGTCGATCATCTGGTGGATCGCCGGCGTGAGCGGGATCGCGGCGCCCGCCATGCGGGCGACCATGGGGCTCCACACGCCGCAGGCGATCACCACGGTGTCCGCCTCGACGTCGCCCGCGGTGGTCTGCACGCGCGTGATGCGCCCGTGCTCGGTGTCCATCCCCGTCACCTGCGTGTTGGGCACGGTGGTGAGCGCGCCCGCGGCCTGCGCCTCCTCGCGGAACAGCGTGCCGGCCTGGAGCGAGTCGACGACGCCGACACCGGGCGAGTAGAAGCCGCCGACGATCACCGACTCGTCGATGAACGGGACGAGCTCCTTGACCTCCGCGGGGGTCACGATGCTCACCGGCTCGACCCCCCAGGCCTTGGCCGACGCCATGCGCCGGCGCAGCTCCTCCATCCGCTCTTCGGTGCGGGCGACCTCGATGCCGCCGCACTCGGTGAAGACACCGAGGTCCTTGTACTGGCGGATGCTGTCGAGCGTCAGCGCGGTCATCTCGCGCGAGTGGTCGACCGGGAAGATGAAGTTGGAGGCGTGACCGGTCGAGCCGCCGGGGTTGGGGAGCGGCCCTTGGTCGAGCTGGACGATGTCGGTCCAGCCCAGGCGCGCCAGGTGGCCGACCAGCGAGTTCCCCACGATCCCCGCGCCGATCACGACGACACGCGCGCTACTCGGCAGGCGGCTCATCGGCTCTGATATATCACACGCCGAGCAGGTCGATCAACTGGCGCTCGAGGGCGTCCTCGCCGACCTCGCGCACCTCGAGCGGCAGCCCGAGGTGGGCGGCGGCGCGCTCGGCCGCGCGCCGGGTCGCGGGCGTCGGGCGCTGGGCGAGCCAGAGCACCCGCGTGTAGTGCCCGAAGTACGCGTCTCGCAGCTCGGGGTGGCGGTCGAGCCCCAGCTCGCGCAGCACCGTGTGCTCGAAGGTGCGGGCGAGGAAGTCGGTCAGGAGGTAGGTGCCGGGCTCCTCCTCCAGGGCCGCCTCGACCTCGGGCGCGGCGAGCACGTCGTAGCAGTGGTTGCCGGCGAGTCGCGGGATGCCGTCGAGCACCTCGTCGAGCGCGCCGTAGGTGCCGCAGTCGGCATAAGCGATGGCGACGACGTCGTCGGTCAACGCCTCGCGGACGGCCGGCGCGATCTGCTCGGGTCGGTTGTGCAGCAGCGCCGGCAGCGGCTGCACCTCGACGTCCAGCCCGCGGCGGCGCGCGACCGCCTGGACGTGCACGGCGAGGGCTCCACAAGCGACGACTTTGTTCCTCCGCGGGGCATCCGGCCCCGCGGTCTGATGGGGTCGGACGGCGTCCGGCCGTCCGTAACTGGTCGGCTTCGCCTCCCTCATGCGGGGAACGCCAGCTGGTCGATGACCGCGTCGTTGAAGTCCTCGCGGCCGGACAGCTCGACGTACTC
>DASTIC010000269.1:0-7464 GCA_035717845.1 Solirubrobacteraceae bacterium | reverse complement strand
TCCTGATCTACGACCCCGCGAGCGACTCCTTCGGGCGCGGGGCACCGATGCCGCGGCCGCGTGGCGGCGGGGGCGTCGCGGTCCACGAGGGCCGGATCTACTACGCGGGTGGGCTCCACGAGGGGGAGGCGGTGCCGTGGTTCGACGTCTACGACCCTCGTGCCGACACGTGGACCGAGCTGCCCGACCTGCCGCGCGCCCGTGACCACTTCCAGGCCCAGGTCGTCGACGGGCGCCTCTACGCGATCGGCGGCCGCGAGACCGACGTCGCCGCGATCCTCGGCGAGAACGACGCCTTCGATCTCGCGCGGGAGGAGTGGGTGACCGGGCTCGCGCCGATGCCGACCCCGCGCGCCGGGTACGCGTCGACGGTCGTGGACGGAGAGATCGTCGTGCTGGGCGGCGAGGGGCCGGAGCGGACCTTCGGCGAGGTCGAGGCGTACGACCCGCGCGCCAACCGCTGGCGCTCGCTCGAGCCGATGGCGCTCCCGCGCCACGGGATCCAGGCGGTGGCCTGCGGCGGCGACATCTACGTCGCGGCCGGTGGCGCCGAGCCGTACGGCGAGGCGCCCACCGCTGCACACACGGTGTACGTCGACCCGGAGGAGCGGTGTCCGCTCGTGGAGGAGGGCGAGGCGTCGCCACCGCCGTCGGGCGCGGTCCGCTTCCGTCGTGCCGCCATCGACGCCGGACTCGTGAATCCCACGTCGATCCAGTTCGGGCCCGACGCGCGACTGTACGCCGCCGAGCAGGAGGGCTCGATCCACGCGCTCAGCGTCAACCGGCGGCTCGACGGCTCCTACGCCGTGCTCGCCCGGGAGCGGATCGACGCCGTCCGGCGGATCGAGAACCACGACGACGACGGCTCGGAGGCGGTCGGGTGGGACACGCTGCTGCGCTTCGCCGCCGCCGAGGTCGGCATCTGCTGCGACTTCCCCGAGCACCAGCCACCGCTCGCGCAGGGGGCGGTCTCGCGCCCGCCCGATCCCGAGCGCGGCCGGGAGGTGTTCGAGCTCGCGGGCTGTGCGGGCTGCCACACGTTCGAGCCCGCCGGCTCCGTCGCGTTCAGCGGGCCGCCGCTCGATCACCTCAGGGGCCTCCCGGAGTCGTACGTCCGGACCGGCATCGTCGCGCCGGACAGCGCGGTCGTCCGGGGTTACGCGGCCGGCCGCATGCCCGACGACTACGACCTGAGCCTCAGCGACCAGCAGCTCGCCGACCTCGTCGAGTTCCTCCGCGCGCCGCCCGACGACGGCTAGCGCGCCCTGGGCTCCGCGATCGTCTCGCGCACGATCCCGCGCAGCTCCTGTCGGAAACGCTCCGCCGTGAAGCGCTGTGCGTGCCGGGCGATCTCCGGCCGGTCGAGCTCGTCCGACCCGGCTCGTCGGATCGCGCGCCGGAGCTGCTCCACGTCCTGATCGTCGATCAGCCAGCCGGAGACGCCGTCCTCGACGATGTCCACGGCACCACCGCGACGCAGGCCGATGACCGGCGTCCCGCAGGCCTGCGCCTCCGCCATGACGATGCCGAAGTCCTCCTCCGCGGGGTAGACGAGGGCGAACGCCTCGCGGTAGAGGCGCCGGAGCTCCGCGTCGTCGACCGCGCCCGCGAAGGTGACGTTCGGGGGCGCCGCCGCCGCGAGCTGGGGCCGCAGCTGGCCGTCGCCGACGACGAGCAGCTCGGCGTCGAGCCCGCGGAAGGCGTCGACGACGAGCTCGGGTCGCTTGTAGGCGACGAGCCGGCCGACGTAGAGGAACCGCCGCGGCGCCGTCGTGTGGTCGGGCGTGAAGTAGTCCGTCCGGACCGGCGGGAACACGATGTCCGCTCCACGTCCGTATGAGCGGCGGATTCGCTCGCGCACCGCGCTCGAGTTCGCCACGAAGCGGGTCACCCCCGCGGCGGCGCGGCGGTCCCAGCGGCGGAAGAGGCCCATCGCGATCCGCGCCGGCGCCCTGAGCGCGGCCGGGAAGCGCCCCGCCTCGGACGCGAAGTCCCACGCGTACCGCATGGGCGTGTGGCAATAGCACACGTGCGGGATCCCGGCCGCGACCCGCACCGCCTTCGCGCAGGCGTGGCTGCTCGAGAGGACGGCGTCGACGCCCGTGATCGGCTCGCGCAGGCGCCAGGCGAGCGGCATGAGCGGCAGCAGCCATTCGTGGTGCTCCGTGGCACCCGGGAGCCGCTGCAGGAAGGACGGCTCCGCCGCCTGCAGCGACGGCGGCAGCGTCGCGGGCTCGAGGAGCGTGGTCAGGATGCGCTCGACGTCGAACGTGCGCACGAGCTCGTCGACGACCCGCTCCGAGCCGGCGTAGCGAACGAGCCATTCGTGCGCGATCGCGACGCGCGGCCCGGCGGTCGCCGCCACCCGGTTCAGGCCTACTTGGTGCCGTGCGCCCGCACGACGGCGGCCACCGTCTGGAGGACGATCTTCACGTCGAGCCAGGGCGTCCAGTTCTCGATGTACCAGTTGTCCCACTCGACGCGGTCGCGCACCGAGGTGTTCCCGCGCAGGCCGGCGATCTGCGCCCACCCGGTGATCCCGGCCTTCACGCGGTGGCGCTCGCCGTAGCGGTCGACCGACTGCTCGAAGCGGCGGACGAACTCCGGCCGTTCCGGGCGCGGGCCGACGAGGCTCATGTCGCCGCGCAGGACGTTGAAGAGCTGCGGCAGCTCGTCGATGCAGCTCCGGCGCAGGAAGGCGCCGACGCGGGTGCGGCGGTCGTCCCCCTCGATGCCGCCGGGGGCGACGTCGTCGGGGAGCTCGAGCCCCTCGTCGGAGACGCCGCCGTCCCGCATCGTCCGGAACTTGAGCATCTCGAAGCGGCGGCCGTCGACCCCGACGCGCACCTGGCGGAAGAGGATCGGACGTCCGAGCGACAGCCAGACGGCGCCGGCGGCCGCGAGGAGCACGGGCGAGACGACGAGCAGGCCGACCGCCACGATGACGCGGTCCAGCGCGTACTTGAGGGTGAACCGCCAGCTGCGCGGATTGCTCTGGCGCAGCGAGACGAGCGGCAGCGCGCCGATGTGCTCGACCTCGACGTTCGCCGGCACGGCTTCGAACAGTCGCGGCACGAGGGCGACCGGCACGCCGGCGCGGTGGCAGTCGCGCACGATGTCGACGCCGACCGCCGAGGGCGCGGTCGACTCGGTGAGCAGGATCTGACCCACCTCGTGCCGACCGAGGACGAGGTCGGCGTCCCACCGGTCGAAGACGGGCAGATCGTCGTCGTGCGTGCCCGGTGGGAGCGGGTGCGTGTCGAGGTAGGCGATCGGCTGGAAGCCGAGCTCGGGGCGCTCCTGCAGGCGCCGCGCGAGGGTGCGGCCGATCGTCCCGGCGCCGACGATCACGGTCGGGATCGCGACCTCGCCCGCCCGCCGGAGGCGCGAGAGGGCGAAGGAGAGCCCGGTCCGCCCGGCGGCGAGATAGACGACCGTGAAGAGCCACTGGTGCACGACCTGGAAGGCAACGGCCGAGTCGCCGCCGGTCAGGACGCGCGCGGTGATGACGGCCATCGCCGCGACGGTCGTCGCGCCGAGCACGAGGCGGAGGTCGTCGACGAGCTCGAGCTTGATGCGGCTGCGGTACATCCCTCGCACCGACAGCAGCACCATCGTGGCCACCGGCAGCGCGAGCAGCCATCCGACCGGGACGGCAGCCGAGCCGGCCAGGCGCACGGCAACCTGCCCGAGCAGCGTCGCGACGCCCAGCATCAGCACGTCGAGCACGAGCGAGAACTCGAGCCAGCGCCGCAGCGTCGCCCGCTCGCGGGTGGCGCGGGCATGCGGGCGCCGCCGCCCCGCGGCGAGAAGCTCGGTTGTCTGCTCGACGACGTTCATTCAGCTCCGCAGCTCCGGCAGGCCGCGGCACGGACGGGCGGAGGCCGCCTCGTCCGTGCCCCGCCGCTGGCCGGTTGCTACTTGCGGGCTCCGGCGCGCACGAGGCCGGCGCCGACACCGGTCAAGGCCAGACCGCCGACGACGAGCAGTGCGAGGTCGATGCCGGTGAAAGGCAGCGAACCGGTGGCCTGGGACGCGGGCACGCCGCCGGCCTGGCCGCCGGCGACGCCCCCGAGGGAGCCGCCCGCCTGACCGCCGTACCCGCTGCCGGTGGGAGTCTGTGCGAGTGCCGAGACCGCGAAGACAGCCGCGACGAGGACCGTCGCGGCGAGTGCCGTGAGTGCTTTCAAGTGCCGCATGAGGTTGGTTCTCCTTCGTAGGACGCCGCTGTTACACCTCTGTCTCCGACTTGGCCGTCGTTGAAACGAAGGTGGGACAACTTTACAAGTTGTTCAGACGTTGACTGCGTCTGCGCCTCGACGCGCCCGACCGAAGGAGTAGGTCTAGCGCGAGAGAGAGTAGGCGCGGTCTGCGAACTCCTGCTCGATCTGGCGGCGATCGACGGTCTGGCCGGCCGAGAGCGCCGCTTCCACCTCCGCCAGGATCGGCTCGCGGGGGTTCAGCCGGCGCGCGGCACGGACGTGCCCCAGCGCCCGCTCGACGCGGCCGGCTTCGGCGGCGGCGAGGCCGAGCTCGAGGTGGGCGAACCAGTTCGACGGGTTCCGCTCGACGGCCCGCCCGTAGGCGGCGAGCATGCCCTCCACGTCGTCGCGGCGGCCGGCGATGATCCCGGCGACGACGTCGGCGTCGTCCGTCAGGGGGTTCAGCTTGCGTGCGCGCTCGAGGCGGTCCAGCGCACCCTCCGGATCGCCGGGCCAGCCGGTCGCCGCCGTTCGCGTCTCCTGCACCGCGAGCCACGGGACGGCGAGGACCGCCGCTGCGACGAGGCCCGCCGGGACGACGGCCACTCGGACGGGGGTGGAGGCGCGGATGATCCGCACCGGCCCGCCGGCGACCGAGCCGTTGCCGCCGAGCCCGAGCCAGGCCAGCGCGGGGAGGGTGAGACCCGGGAACGCCCAGAACCAGTCGACCGTGGCGTGGCCGAGCCAGTAGACGGCCGCCACGACCCCGGCGAGCAGGGCCGCGCGCTCGAGGGCGTCGCGGCCGCGGGCCTTGACGCATGCGAGCGCCGCCGCACCCAGGAAGACCGCGAACAGCGCCGCGCCGGGCACGCCCGTCTGCGACAGCACGCGCACCTCGAGGCTGTGCGGGTGGAGCGGTTCCTCCCAGCTGCGCCGCTCGCGGATGTAGTCGACGGCGAAGTTCTCGACGCCGACTCCGGTGAGCGGGCGGTCGGCGAAGCGTCCCAGGGCCACGCGCCAGAAGTCGTACCGGTTGCTGCCGAGGCCGCTCGCGAGATGTGACTCGTCGTCGGACGGTTCCTGCAGCGCCGTGAACTCGTCCCATCCGTCGGCCACGCGCTGGACGGGAGAGCCGGTGGCCACGGCCCAGCCGCCGACGGCGACGACGGCGAGCGCGGCGGTCGCGAGCACGAGGGCGGCGCCGCGTCGCGCCGTCGCGGGCGACGCCTCGGTGCGCGCGTCGACGACGGCGAGGAGCCAGCCGATCAGCCCCGCTGCGAGCGTCGCCGCCAGCAGGGCGACGAGCGCGTCGCGCACCGGCCCGGCCACGCTCTCCTCGGCGAGCGCCGGAAAGACGTCCAGCAGGATCGGGGACACGGCTGCCACGGCTCCGCCCGTCAGTGCGAGGGCGACGACGGAGCGGGCGCGCCCCGGGACGAGCACGAGCTGCACGAGGCACACCGCCGCGAACGCGAACACCGACCCTCTGCTCTGGCACAGCACGGCCGTGCCGAGCAGCGCCGCGGCCGCTCCGGCAAGCACGCCGCGCAGCGGGGGCGGCAGGCTGCGCCGGGCGGCGAGTGTGACTGCAGCCCAGTAGGCGGCGAGGAAGAGCGCCGCCGCCGCGTTGGCGTAGCCCGCCGGCTCGGCCAGGCGGCCGCCGATGAAGAACGAGGCGGGGTCCTCGTGCGCCTGTGCCCTCGCCACCGTGGCGAGGGCGATCAGCGCCACCCCGGTCGCGTACAGCCCCACCAGCAGGACGGGCAGACCGCGCGGGACCGGCATCAGCGCGAAGAGCGCGAACGCGACGAGGTAGACGAGGGTGCGGTTGGCGCCCTCCAGCGCGTCACCCTGCACGTCGCTCCACGTGATCGACGCGAAGCACCAGAGGGTGAAGCCGGCGAAGGCGCCGAGCGCGACGAGCGTCGTCCGCGGCGGGCGGACGGCGACGCCCGAGAGGAGGACGAGCGCGAGCAGCACGAGCAGGGCGAGGCCGACCGGGTACCAGAGCGTCGGCTGGAAGCCGGCGTCGCGGAGGGCGAGCAGGAGCAGCAGCGCCACGGCCAGGACTCCCGGCATCGCCTCCGCCAGCCGGTTCGCGGCCGGCTCCGGCGCGCTAGCGGCGCCGTGCATCCGCCGGGCCGAGCGCGGCGACCCGCGCGTCGTGCGCGAGGAGCGCCCAGAGCCCGCCGGCGATCAGCACCCAACCGCCGAGCTCGAAGGACTCCTCGACGAGGTAGCGCAGCGTCTCGGGCTTGCCGCTCACCCGCTCGATGAACGACGGGCTGCGGGTGACGACGCCGACGACCTCGACCGCCACGGCCGCGACGAGGGAGGCCAGACCCCCCAACAGCACGGTCCGCAGCGGCGGCCCGGCGCGCAGCGCCTCCGCCGCGACGAGCACGAACGCCGCCGCGAGCAGTGGGGCCAGCACGACGATCCACATGCGAACGGCGATGTGGTCGGGGAAGCCGAAGACGCCCTCTCCGACCTGATCGCCGAGCCACTCGTGGATGATCAGGACGTCGTCGGCGGCGAAGTACAGGAGGATCGCGGCCAGCGCCCCGAAGCGACCGCGCCGGGCCGGGAACCGCAGCGCATGGGCGGCAGCGGCCACACCTGCGAGCGCAGTCGTCGCGGCGGTGAGCAGCTGGAAGAGCGACCCTTCCTCGTCGGGGTTGAGGACGTCGGACGCGACCGTGAGGGAGTTGGCACCGCCGATCAGCGCCTGCCCCACCGCGGCGACCGCAGCCGTCCAGATCACGGTGCGGGCGAGTGCCTGCTCGCGGGTGTGCTCGCGTCCGGCGACGTCACCCGGTCCTGAGGCTGCCGCGGTCGGATCCATCCGGGCAATCCTGGACGTTCCGAGACGTTCGTAACCGTCCAACCCGCCGTCCGGGCGTCGAGGCCACCCGGCGGGGGGGCGGGCGCAGCGCGTAGTTAACCCCCGCACCGTTGCGGCTCGGACCCGATACGCGCACGACCGCCGAGCGCGACCATGGACGCACGCGAACGAAGGTGGTGGAGACCGTGAGCACCGAGCTGAAGGGCGCGCCGGCAGCGGCCTCGGAGGAAAGGCGCGAGCCGCGAACGCCGCCGGAGCCGCCGCTGATCGCGCTCGCCGGAGTCGAGAAGGTCTACCCGCTGGGCCGGGTCGAGTACCGCGCGCTGCGGGGCGTCGACCTCACCGTCGCCGCCGGCGAGCTGGTCGCGATCGTCGGCCCGTCGGGGAGCGGCAAGTCGACGATCCTGAACATGATCA
>DASTIC010000268.1:0-14794 GCA_035717845.1 Solirubrobacteraceae bacterium | reverse complement strand
CTCGGTCGCCGAGACGAGGACGCCGGTCAGCACCGGGCGCGTCTCGTCCCGCGAGGCGGCGCGGGCCACCTTGAGCACCGTCTCGACGAGCGCCGGGCCGGGGACGTCGAGCTGCTCGTCGCCGCCGGGCTCCGGCAGCGGCGGGAAGTCCTCGAGCCGCAGCGTGCGGATGTGGAACGTCGCGGAGCCGGATGTGATCTCGACGTCCTGCTCGGCGGCGCGGAGCTCGAGCGTGAGCTCATCGGCCGGCAGTGAGCGGATCACGTCGACGAGCAGCCGCGCCGGCAGGACGACCGCGCCCTCACGGGCGACGTCACCCTCGAGCGGCACGCGGAGCGCGATCTCCATGTCGGTCGCCCGCAGCTCGATCTCCCCGCCCTGGGCCTGGAGCTGTACGCCGGAGAGCGCCTGCACGGCGCTGCGGGTCGACGCCGCACGGGTGACGGTTTGCAGCTGACCGAACAACGCGTCACGGCGCGTCGAGAGCTTCATGGGATGGCTCGCCTCTGATTCACGATGAAGATGGGAACGGGAGATTCATGGTCATCGGGGCTGTTCATGCTGTTCACAGTCCGCGGATCTGGCGCTGCACCGTCGATCGGGCGCGCACACGGGGCTGTGCATGAACCTCGCAGTCTGTCAGGAGCCCCGGACCTCACCGGGGCGCTCCGAGCTCCTCGGTGAGCCGCCGGACGACCTCGAAGGCCTCGCGGTCGGTGGCGATCCGCTCGGCGGTGCGCTTGCAGGCATGCATGACCGTCGTGTGGTTGCGGCCGCCGAACGCGCGTCCGATGGCCGGCAGCGTCTGGTCGGTCAGCTCGCGCGCGAGGTACATGGCGACCTGGCGCGGCCACGTGACCGGCGCGGCACGGCTGGTGGAGAGGAGCTCCTCCATCGAGAGCCCGAAGGCCTCGCAGATCCGGCGCTGGATGTCCTCCACCGTGCGCTGGCGAGGGCGGATGCCGTAGAGCCCGGCCAGCACCTCTTCGGCGAGGGCTGCCGTCACATCGCGACCGGTGAGCGATCCATAGGCGACGACTCGGATCAGCGCTCCCTCGAGCGCACGGATGTTGGTGTCGACGGTCTCCGCGATCACCTCGACGGCCGCGGGGTCGATGCCGGCGAGCGAGTCCTGCTGCACGCGCTTGCGGAGGATCGTGCGGCGGGTGGCGAGGTCGGGCGGCTTGACGTCGGTCACAAGGCCCGCCTCGAAGCGCTCGCGGAGGCGATCCTCGAGCGCATCGAGATCGCGCGGGAGCCGGTCCGACGTGAGCACGAGCTGCGCGCCGGCGCCCTGGAGCGCGTTGAAGGTATGGAAGAACTCCTGCTCGGTACGCGCTTTGCTCTGGAGGAACTGGACGTCGTCGACGAGCAGGACGCCGACGCCCCGGTAGACGGCCTTGAACGTCTCGAGCGCGCCGGTGTGCAGCGCGCCCACGAACTGGTCGGTGAAGGCCTCGGCGGTCGTGTAGAGGACGGTCAGCCCGTCGCCGTGGTCGGTGACGTAGTTGGCGATCGAGTGCAGGAGGTGGGTCTTGCCGAGCCCCGGCGGGCCGCAGATGAAGAGCGGGTTGTAGGCCAGGCCCGGCATCTCGGCGACGGACAGCGCGGCGGCGTGGGCGAGCCGGTTCGCGTCGCCGATCACGAACTGGTCGAACGTGAAGCGGGGGTTGAAGGCGGAGCCCGTGAAGGTGCGCGCGCGCTGCACCGCGGGCGAGTCCTGGCCGCGGGCGACGAGCTTGACGCGCGTGCCGGCGCCGAGGACGGCCTTCGCGCAGGCGGCGATCAGCCGCGCGAAGCTGGCCTCCACCCAGGCTCTGCTCTCGGCGGGCGCCTCGACGACGAGGGTCCCGGCGTTCAGCTCACGCGCCGCCAGCGGCTCGAGCCAGAGTTGCCAGGTCGTGTCCCCTGCCGCACGCCGCATCTCACTGCGGATGCGCCGCCAAGCGTGTGGAAGGTGGTCGTCGGGCACGGGCGCGCGGAGGTGCCTCCTCGAGGCGGAGGTCGTGGGTCTGAATGGCCGAGAGGGGCCTCGCGGGCGCCCCGGAATGGCGAACATAGCAAAGCTCCGGAGGCCCGAACACAGGTCTCGCGCGGTAGGTCGCAAAACGCGTGGAATGCGGTTGTCGACGGTTGTCGACGGCGTGTGCACAGCTCTGTGCGAGCCGCCTCGGTATCCTGCTCGGACCGCGGCGCCGGGCCGGACTCTCCTACACCGGCCCCGAGTCACCGCCTCGGCGAAGGAGCCAGATCGTGAAGCGCACCTACCAGCCCAAGAAGCGAAAGCGCGCCCGGACGCACGGGTTCCGCCAGCGCATGAGCACGCGCGCCGGCCGGCTGGTGCTCAAGCGCCGCCGCGACAAGGGCCGCAAGCGCCTCACCGTCTGACCGTGGCTCCGCAGCGCGCGAGCTCCGGTCGTGGGCCGCGGCGCCGGCGCCTGTCGCGCAGCGCCGAGTTCGAGCGCGTGTACCGGCAGGGGCGCTCGAAGGGGAACCGGTTCCTGGTCCTGTACGCGTTCCCGCGCACCGACGACGACGACGCGGGCCCGCGCCTCGGCCTGTCGGTGGGACGCCGCGTGGGCGGCGCGGTCGACCGCACGCGCGTGAAGCGCGTGCTGCGCGAGGCGTTCTGGGAGGAGGCGCGGCGGCTCCCGGCCTCGTTCGACTACGTGGTCGTGGCGCGGCCCGATGCGCTGGGGCTCGCCGAACGCGAGGGGATGACGGGAATGCGAGCGGCGCTGGCGGAGCTCGCGGACGACCTCGGCGGCGAGGCCGTGAGATGACCCTCGCTCGCACTGCCTTCGTGGCGCCGATCCGCCTCTACCAGCGGCTGATCTCGCCCGCTCTCCCGCGGCGCTGCAAGTACCACCCGACGTGCTCGGCGTACGCGGTGCAGGCCATCCGGTCCTACGGCATACTGCGCGGCGGGGTGCTCGCGGCGTGGCGGCTGTTGCGGTGCAACCCGTTCAGCCACGGGGGCTACGACCCGGTCTCCGCTCAGACCCTCTTCCGAGACTCCCGCCTGCCGTGATCGCCAACATCTTCCAGCCGCTGATCGACTTCTTCGAGTGGATCCTGCTGCGGTTCCACGACGACCTGGGGCTCAGCTGGGGCTGGTCGATCATCGCGCTCACCGTGGTGGTCCGGGCCGCGCTCCTGCCGCTGACCTTCAAGCAGTTCAAGTCGATGCAGTCCCTGGCCGCGCACGCTCCCGAGATGAAGAAGCTCCAGGACCGCTACAAGGCGGACAAGGAGCGGCTCAACCAGGAGATGATGAAGTTCTACCGGGAGAACAAGATCAACCCGTTCGCCTCGTGCCTCCCGCTCCTGGCGCAGCTCCCGGTCTTCCTCTCGCTCTTCTACATGCTCCAGGACGACCTGCGGTTCGACATCTGCGGTCAGACGGCGGAGCCGTGCGGAGAAGGCCCGGCGTCGTTCTTCTTCATCCCGGATCTGACGGACACCGCCACGGGCGGCGTGCTCATCACGCTGATCGTGCTCTACGTGGGCTCGCAGCTGCTCTCGACGCTGCTCATGTCCACGACGACGGACCGGACGCAGCGGATGATCTTCCTGGCGCTCCCGTTCGTCTTCGTCATCTTCATCATCAGCTTCCCGGCGGGCCTGCTGGTCTACTGGATCACCACGAACCTGTGGACGATCGTGCAGCAGGCGATCATCCGGAAGCGGTTGGGGCCGATGCGGCCACCGGGGGCGGAGAGCGGCATGGGGCTGGGAGAGCTGTTACGCGGCGGCGGGTCCGCGTCGCCTGCGCCTGCGACGTCTTCGTCGTCGGGCGGGGGCGGCGGCGGGGGCGGGGGCGGTAACAACGTGCCGAAGGGCAAGCCGAGCGGGCCGCCCCCAGCGCCCCCGCGACGCAAGAAGAAGCGCTCGGGGAGGCGGCGATGAGCGACGAGAGCGACCGGGTCCTGGAGTTGCTCGAGCGGGTGTCCGAGGCGCTCGGCCTCGACGCGTCGGTGTCCGTCTCGGAGGACCCGGACGGCATCCGCGGCGTGCTCGACGGCGACGACCTCGGGCTGTTCATCGGGCGTCATGGCCAGACGATCGACGCCGTCCAGCACCTCGCGTTCAAGGTCGCGAACCGGAACGCGGGGCGCGACGCCGCCGTGCGCGTGACGGTCGACGCAGCGGGCTACCGCGAGCGCCGCGAGCACATGCTGCACCGCCAGGCCGACCAGGCGGCCACACGAGCGGCCCGCTCGGGCCGGCCGGTGGCCCTGGACGCCATGAGCGCGACCGAGCGGAAGGTCGTGCACGAGTATCTGAAGGACCGCGAGGACGTCGAGACGTACTCGGAGGGCACCGAGCCGGATCGGCACCTCGTCGTGGCTCCGCTGCAGTAGCTCGGGTCCCGCGTCGCGTCGCGTCGGCGCCGTTCCGCCGGCGTGGCGCCGGCGAACGTCAACTGCGGCATTGAGGGGTGGCCCGGATGGCGATGCGGGCCCGGGCGGGCGGGTTCGTTCCCAGCTGCACGGTCCCGGAAAGTGGTGGGTCGCGGAAAACACGCTATCCGTGTACAGGCAGCCCCACGCGTGCTCACTTGACGGCGATTATCGCCGTCAAGTCATCACCCGCCGATCCGGAGCGCACCGCAGGAGCACCTGTACCGCCCGGCAGCACTTCCCACCGCCCAGGAGCACTCCCGCCGCCCGGAGCGCCCCGACCGCCGGGAGCAGCCCACATCGTCCGGAGCATCCGCCACCTTCCAGGCTCGCTTCAATGCGCCGTTGACGTTGCGTCAATAGTCACCCGACACGCCATGAACGGGCGACGGCGAGTCGCCCAGGCCCACCCGGCCCCAGCCGCCGGTGTTTCACGTTTTGTACCCCGGTGAAACACGCTACTGCCGGTCCCGGTGGCAGACTGACCCGCATGGACGCGCGGGACGAGGGCATCGTGGTCGGCCTGCTGGTCGGCGAGGGGCACTTCGGGGGCGACGGGCGGCAGCCGCAGATCACGCTGCGGATGCACGTCCGGCACGAGGCGCTGATGCGCTGGCTGGTCGACCGATTCCCACGCTCGCGACTCTACGGGCCGTACCACCACGGGAGCCGCCACTACTTCCAGTGGATGGCGCGCGGCGAGGGGCTCGTCGTAGACCTCCTGCCGATCCTGGAGCGGCATATGACGCCCGAGCTCGACGCCCACGCGCACGAGCGCCTCTCGGCGATGACGACGGACTACGCCGACGCGATCTCGCGCCTGCGCGCTCGCGCCGCTGCTGCCGCGGCATGACTGGCGCGATCAAGCTGCGACTGCCGCGACCAGCGTGCCCCGGCTGGACGCCGTGAGCCGGCTCGACGAGGTCGGGCGGCGGTTCGAGCTCTCCGAGGACCGCGTGGCGGCGCTGCGCGCCGTCCTTGCGCTCCAGGCTGACGACCCCACGGCCTCGACCACCGTCCGTGATCCCGACCCAGCTGCCGATCGGCACGTGGCCGACTCGCTCGTGGCGCTCGAGGTCCCCGCCGTCCGGGACGCCCGCCGCATCGCCGACCTCGGCGCCGGCGCCGGCTGGCCGGGCCTCGCGCTCGCGGCGGCACTGCCGGCCGCGCGGGTGACGCTCGTCGAGAGCGCCGTGCGTCACTGCCGGTACCTCGAGCGGGCGGTGGCGGCGTCCGGCCTACGCAACGTCGATGTCGCGCACGCGCGCGTGGAGGAGTGGGAGGCCGGGCGCGGCGAGCAGGACGTGGTGACCGCCCGGGCGCTCGCGGCGCTGCCCGTCGTCGTCGAGTACGCCGCGCCGCTGCTGGCCGACGGCGGGCATCTCGTCGCCTGGAAGGGCGAGATCGGCGATGACGAGGCGCGTGACGGCGCGGCGGCCGCGCAGGCCGTGGGCCTCGAAGCCGTCGAGGTGCGCCACGTGGACCCGTATCCCGGCGCCGGACACCGGACGCTGCACGTCTTCCGCAAGGTCGCGCCGACGCCGCCGCGCTTCCCGCGCCGCGCCGGGATGGCGGTCAAGCGCCCACTCGGCGCCGGTTCCGGCCGGGGCGCTCGCTAGCGTCGAGGGTCGCCATGGGCACCGTGTACGCCATCGCCAACCAGAAGGGCGGGGTCGGGAAGACGACGACCGCGGTCAACGTCGCTGCCTGCATCGCGGAGGCCGGCTACCCGACGCTGCTCGTCGACGTCGACCCGCAGGGCAACGCGACGACCAACCTTGGCGCCGATCGCACCGTCGCGCCGGGCCTGTACGACGTCCTCGGCGGCGACGTCACGGCCGAGGACGCGGTGCGGGACACCGACGTCCCGAACCTCTCGCTGATCGTCTCCACGCCCGACCTCGCGGGGGCGACGATGGAGCTCCCGCGCCTACCAGGTTCGGAGGCCCGGCTGCGTGACGCGCTGGCCGGCATCCGCGACCGCTATGCCTTCACGCTCCTCGACTGCCCGCCGTCGCTCGGTCCCCTCACCGTCAACGCGCTCGTCGCGGCCGATCGCGTGATCGTCCCCGTGCAGACCGAGTACTTCGCGCTTGAAGGCCTCGCCGGGCTGCTGGACACGCTGGCCCTCATCCAGCGCGAGCTCAACCCCCGGCTGACCGTGGCCGGGATGCTGCTCACCATGCACGACGGCCGCACGAAGCTTGCCCAGGACGTCGAGCGCGAGGTGCGCGAGCACTTCCCGGCGCTGGTCTTCGACACGGTGATCCCCCGCAACGTCCGGCTCGGCGAGGCACCCAGTTTCGGCCGGCCGGTCATCCATCACGACCCGTACTGCGCCGGCTCGGAGGCCTACTTCGCGCTGGCCAAGGAGGTGGCGTCTCGTGGCTAGCCGAGGCATGGGCCGCGGGCTGTCGGCGATCCTCGCCCCCAGCAACGAGATCGACACGGATCGCGGAAGCGAGCTGCGCCAGGTGCCCGTCGATCTGATCGAGCCGAACCCCCATCAGCCCCGCCAGGAGTTCGACGAGGGCGCGATCGTCGCGCTGTCGGAGTCCCTCCAGGAGCGCGGCGTGCTCCAGCCCGTCCTCGTCCGCCCCGTGCCCGGCGGCACCTACGAGCTGATCGCCGGCGAGCGCCGCTGGCGCGCCGCCCGGCTTGCGGGCTTCGACACCGTGCCGGCGCTCGTGCGTCCTGACGACGACGCGGCGTCGCTGGAGCTCGCGCTGATCGAGAACATGGCCCGCGAGGACCTGAACCCGGTCGAGGAGGCGCGCGCCTGCGCGATGCTCGTCGAGGAGCTGGGTCTCACCCGCGAGGACGTCGGCCGCCGCGTCGGCCGCTCGCGCGTCGCGGTCACGAACCTGCTGCGGCTGCTCGACCTTCCCGCCGAGGTGCTGGACCTCATCGCCGCCGGTCACCTGACCGAGGGCCACGGCCGCGCTCTGCTGACGGCCTCAGACCACGAGACGCGCCGGCGCCTCGCGCGGACTGCGGTGCAGGAGGGCTGGTCCGTCCGCCAGACCGAGGCCCGGGCCCGCGAGGCCGACCACCCGCGTGCCCGCCCCCGGCGCGCATCGCCCGTCGGCGCCCATCATCCGGACCACATCGAGGCCGCGCGGCGGCTCGGCGACACCCTCGGCCAGGCGCTCGGCACCGACGTCCGCGTGGCCCCCCGCGGCGCCGGCTACCGCGTCGTCGTCGACCTCGAGGATCCGGCCGCCGCGGAGGCGCTCACGAGCCGCCTCGGCGCCGTCGAGCACGCCTGAATCGCTCGCTATGATCCCCCGTCGCACGGGCGATTAGCTCAGTCGGTTAGAGCGCTTCTCTGATAAGGAAGAGGTCCCTGGTTCGAGTCCAGGATCGCCCACCTAGGGAGTGCCCCGCTGCGGCGCCGTAGAGTCGATCCATGTCGACGCTCGCGGTGGGCTGATGGTGCTGCTCGTGCTCTTCGCGTTCGTTGCCGGCGCGGGCACGGCGCTCAGCCCTTGCGTGCTGCCGGTACTCCCGGCGGTGCTCTCGGCCGGCGCCACGGGCGGCCCGCGGCGACCGCTCGGGGTGGTGTTCGGCCTCGCCGTCACGTTCACGGTGACGATCGTGGGCTTCGGCGCGCTGGTGGACGGCGTCGGGCTCGGGGACTCGACGCTGCGCACGCTCGCCGCGGTCGTCCTGCTCGGCTTTGGGATCGCGCTCGTCGTCCCGCGCCTGGGCGCGCTCATCGAGGCGCGGCTCTCCCGGCTGCCCCGGCTCGCTCCCCGCCGGCACGGCGACGGCTTCCGGTCCGGCGTCGTGCTCGGCGCCGCCCTCGGCTTCGCGTACGCGCCGTGCGCCGGCCCGATCCTCGCCGCCGTCATCACCGTCGGCGCGGCCTCGGGGCGGACGGTGCCGATCGCGCTCGCCTACGCCGCGGGCTCCGCTTGCGTGCTGCTGGCGCTCGCGCTCGGCGGGCGCCGGGTCGCCGGCCGCATTCGTCGCGCCGGCCGCGGGCCGGCCGTGCAACGCGCGGTCGGGGTCGTGATGCTGCTGACCGCCGTCGCGGTCGCCGCGGACCTCGATGTGCGCTTCCAGACGGCGCTGGCGAGCCGCTTTCCGTCCGGGGTGGTCAACCCGACGGGCGGGCTGGAGCGCTCGGAGGCGGTCGAGCGCCGGCTGGCCGACCTGCGCGGCCCGGCGCGCTTCGCCGCCCCGGCCCACGCCGAGACCCTGCCGGCGCTCGGCCGCGCGCCCGACTTCACCGGAACCCAGCGCTGGTTCAACACGCCGGGCGGCCGCGCGCTGTCGCTCGCCGGGCTGCGGGGGAAGGTCGTGCTCGTCGACTTCTGGACGTACACGTGCATCAACTGCCTGCGCACGCTGCCCTATGTGAAGGCCTGGAGCGAGCGCTATCGAGGCGACGGGTTGGTCGTCGTCGGCGTCCACACGCCGGAGTTCCAGTTCGAGCACGAAGCCGGCAACGTGGCGAGCGCGATCCGTCAGAACCGGATCCCCTACCCCGTCGCGCAGGACAACCGGTACGCGACCTGGGATGCGTGGGGCAACCACGCCTGGCCCGCGAAGTACTTGGTGGACGCGCGCGGGAGGGTCCGCTACGCGCACCTCGGTGAGGGCGCGTACGACGAGACGGAGTCCGCGATCCGGACGCTGCTGGAGGAGGCGGGCAGGGAGCGCCTGGGCAGCGGCGTCCGGGTGCCCGCCGGCGAGCGCGCGTGGCGGATGAGCACGCCGGAGACGTACCTCGGTGCGGCGCGCGCCCGAGGCTTTCTCGTCGCACCCCGGCCGGGCGTGCATCGCTATCCCAGAGCCGACGGCCCCCTGGAGCGCCACGCGTTTGCCCTCAGCGGCCGCTGGCGCGTCGACGACGAGTCCGCCGAGGCCCTTGCGAACGCCCGTCTCGACGCCCGCATCCTGGGGAAGTCGGTCTACCTGGTGCTGGGATCGCGCGGTGACCGACGGCGGCACGTCCGGGTGCTCCTCGACGGCAAGCCGATCCGGCCCGAGGAGGCGGGCGCCGACGTGCGCGACGGCCGACTCACGGTGTCGCGCCAGCGGCTCTACCGGCTCGTCGCCGTGCCGCTCGCGGGCGAGCACCGTCTCACCCTGTACTTCGACCGCGGCGTCGCCGGGTTCGCATTCACCTTCGGCTGACCCCTCGCGTGATGGCCGTCGAGCCACCCGTTTTCCACCTGCTGAGGGGTCTGAAGCACTACCCGATCGGCCGCTAGACTTCGGCCACCCCCCGGGATTGGAGTGCCCCGCGTGCAGGAGATGGTCATCTACGGCGTGAGCTTCGACATGGTCGGCAAGCAGCCGATCGTGCTGCTCAAAGCTGTCGACACGAACAAGTTCCTGCCGATCTGGATCGGGCACCCCGAGGCGGCGGCGATCCTGATGAAGCTCCAGGGCGCGTCCACGCCGCGGCCGATGACCCACGACCTGCTGTTCGACATGCTCGGGGAGCTCGAGGTCGCGTGCACCCGGGTGTCGGTCACCGAGCTGCGGGAGAACACCTTCTACGCGTCGATCACGCTGTCCGTGAACGGCCGCGAGGTCGACATCGACTCCCGGCCGTCGGACGCGCTCGCCCTGGCCGTGCGCTCCGGCGCCCCGATCTTCGCCGCCGAGGACGTGATCGCCGAGTCGGCGATCGAGTTCGAGCACGAGGTCGAGGACACCGAAGAGGTCGTGGACAAGTTCAAGGAGTTCCTCGACCAGGTCACGCCCGAGGACTTCAAGGGCGACCAGTAGGCGCGTAGCGCCGGTGCAGGATCAGGACGTTCCCGTCCGGATCCTCGAAGAACCCCATCTGACAGACGCCGGTGTCGACCGTGTCGCCGAGGAACCGCACGCCGGCCGCCTCGAGCTGCGCCCGGGCCGCCGCCACATCGGGGACGCGGAGTCCGATCCCGGCCGTGTTCGGGGCGAAGGGGATGTCCTCCGCCTCCGGCTGCCACAGCGCGAGCGTGACGTTGCCGGTCTCGAACTCGTCCGTGCCGCGCCCCCCAGCACGTCCCCGTAGAACCGCCGCGCCGTCTCAGGGTCCCGAACCGGGACGGAGACGAAGTCGACCTTCTCGACGCCGATCACGCGGTCACGCGCGCGACGGCCAGGCCGACGATGCGCGCGATCAGCTCGTCGAACGGCACGCCGGCGGCCTCGGCGGCGAGCGGGAGCAGCGACGTGTCGGTGAGGCCCGGGATCGCGTTGGCCTCGAGCAGGTACAGCTCGCCGGTCGTGTCCTCGAGCATGAGGTCGACCCGCGCGAAGCCCGCGCAGCCGAGCGTCGCGTAGGCGGCGAGCGCGAGCTCCTGGGCGCGGGCGGTGGCGTCCGCGCCGATGTCCGCCGGGCACGTGAACGTCGTTCGCCCGATCTCGTAGCGGGCCTCGAAGTCGTAGAAGTCCTCCTCGTTCGGGACCGCCTCGACGACCGGCAGCGCCTCCGGCCCGCCCGGCCCGTCGATGACGGACACGGCGAGGTCGCGGCCGGCCACGTAGCGCTCCAGCACCACCTTGGTGTCATAGGACAGGGCGGCGACGAGCGCGCCGGCGACGTCCTCGGCGCGGCGCGCGAACTTGATGCCGAGCGCGGACCCCTGGCCGGCCGGCTTGACCACGATCGGGAAGTCGAGGCGCTCCTCGATCGCCGGCAGCGCCCGGCCGGCGCCCAGCTCCTCGAAGGCCGTCTGGCTGAACGCGTAGAACTCGGGCGTCGGGAGCCCGGCGTCCTGAAAGGCGTGCTTGGCCAGCACCTTGTCCATGCAGCGGATGCAGGCCGACGGGCCGGACGCCGTGTACGGCACACCGAGCAGCTCGAGCAGCTCCTGCACGGTGCCGTCCTCGCCGCCGGGCCCGTGGAGGGCGACGAACGCCACGTCGGGCCGCACCGCTCGCAGCCGGTCGACGAGGTCGGCGCCGACGTCGATCGGCACCACCTCATGCCCCAGCCGCTGGAGGGCGTCCTCCACCCGGGCGCCCGAGCGCAGCGACACCTGCCGCTCGAGCGAGCGACCGCCCTTCAGCACCGCGACCCTCATCCCGCGCGCCGCCGCAGCTCGACGACGTTCTCCGGCTCCGGCGCCGCCTCCCGCGCCGCCGCGGGCTGCTGCCCGGTGAGCGTGGAGTACAGCGCGACCTGCTCGCGCACGACCTTGCCGATCCGCCGCACGCCCTCGCGGATGTCGTCCTCCCCGACGCCGGAGAAGTTCAGCCGCATCTCCGAGCCGCCGCGTCCGTCGAGGTACGCCGCCCGGCCCGGCACGAAGGCGACGTTCTCGCGCAGCGCCCTCGCCAGCAGGTCGGTCGTGTCGATGTAGTCCGGCAGCCGCGCCCAGATGAACAGCCCGCCGTCCGGCTCCGTCCACGTCGCCTCGGGCGGCAGGTGCTCGGCCAGCGCCTCGAGCATCACGTCGCGGCGCTTCCGATAGAGCTCGACGAGCGTCCCGAGGTACGTCCGCCAGTCGCGCTCGGCGAAGTAGGTGGCGACGAACTGCTGCGACAGCGTCGACGAGCACAGGTCGGCGCCGCCCTTGCCGAGGTTGAGCTTGTCGAGCACCGGCCGCGGGGCCGCCGCCCACCCCAGGCGCAGCCCCGGCGAGAGGATCTTCGAGAACGTCCCGAGGTAGATCACGTACTCGGCGCCGTCGATCGCGTACAGCGTGGGCAGCGGCTCACCCGAGTACCGCAGGAGGCCGTACGGGTTGTCCTCCAGGATCAGCAGCTCGCGCTCGTTGGCGATCCGCACGAGCTCGTGCCGGCGCTCCAGCGCGAGCGTCACCCCGGCCGGGTTCTGGAAGGACGGCACCGTGTAGATGAACTTCGGCACCCGCCCGTCGCGGTCGAGCCGTTCGAGCTCCGCCACCAGCACGTCGGTCCGCATCCCGTGCTCGTCCATCTCGATCTGCACGACGTCGGCCTGGTAGGAGACGAACACCGGGACTGCGCCCGGGTAGGTCGGCGCCTCGGCGACCACCACGTCGCCCGGGTCGATCAGCGTCTTGCACACGAGGTCGATCACCTGCTGGCCGCCGGTCGTGACGAGCAGGTCCTCGATCTCGACCTCCATCCCCTCGGCCGCCATCACGCGGGCGATGCACTCCTTGACCTCGTCGAGCCCCTCGGTCGGCCCGTACTGGAGCGCGCGCGCCGAGGCGTCGACCGCCACCCTCGCCATCAGCGCGGCGAAGTCCTCGGCCGGGAAGGTCGACGTGTCCGGGAGGCCGCCGGCGAGCGAGATGATCTCCGGCCGCGCGGTGACCGCCATCAGGTCGCGCATGGCGGACGACTTCATCGCCTGGGTGCGCTGGGAGAAGAGCCCGGCGTAGCGCTCGAGGTCCCTCGCGCCCGAGCGCCTGGGTGTCTCGTCGCGGCTCATCCGCCCGCTATCGTCGCACGCCCTCATGGAGTTCGTCCTGGATCTGCTTCAGGGAGCCGGGATCGCCGCTGCGATCGGCATCCGCCCGTTCCTGCCGGTCCTGCTCGCCGGCGCGCTCGCCGCGGCGGACGTCGGCCTCGACTTCGATGGGACCTCTTTCGCCTTCCTCGAGCAATGGCCTTTCCTGCTCGGCGTCCTCGTGCTGGTGGCGGTAATCGACGTCGTGCTGCGCCGGCGGGCCGATCTCGACACCGGGCCGGTCGTCTGGCTGCTGCTCGCGATCGCCGTGGCGCTCGGCGCGCTCGAGGCCGCCGGCTCGCTGGCCGACCACGACCATCCGGTGCTCGCGGGCGTCGTGGCCGGTGCCGCCGCGGCCGCGCTCGGCTTCTTCGCCGCCCGCTCGCTGTTCGGCCGCGTCCGTCGCCGGCTCGATCCCGACGCGCAGGCTGCGCTGCCCTTCTACGGAGAGGGCGCGGCGCTGCTCGCGGCCGGGGCGTCGATCCTCTTCCCGCCGCTCGCGATCCTCGTCCTCGCCGCCCTGGCGTGGCTGCTGCTGGGCGGCCGCCGGCGCGAGGGCGAGAAGTACGCGGGGCTGCGGATCCTTAGATGACCGATCCCGCGAGATCGATCATCTCGTGAAGAAGCTCGTCCTGACGGTCATCGACGCGATGAAGCCCGCGATGCTCGAGCGGGCGGTCGCGGGTGGCCGCGCGCCGACGCTGAAGCTCCTGCTCGAGCGCGGCCAGCACGTCGACGACTGCGTCGCGGCGTTCCCCTCGGTGACACCCGTGTGCGCGGCCTCGATCGCGACCGGCACCGGGCCGCACGAGCACGAGATCCCGGCCATGAACTGGTACCACCGGGGCGAGAGCCGCTACGTCGAGTACGGCACAAGCTTCCGCGCCTCGCAGGCCTTCGGGCTCAAGCAGTCGCTCACCGACACGATCTACAACATGAATCTCGAGCACCTGTCGCGCGACGTGCCGACGGTGTTCGAGCGGCTCGACGACGCCCGCGTGCGCACGGCCGGCACGACGTACCTGATGTACCGCGGTCGGCACCGCCACGAGGTGTCCGGAGACACCGCGCTCACCCGCATCGCGGGCACCATCTTCCGCCACGCCGTGTACGGGCCCAAGGAGCTCTTCTACGCGGACATCTTCGCCTCGCGGCGCACGCCGTGCCGGTCGCAGCTCGGACTCCCCGGCGTGCGCGACCAGCACTCCGGCTGCGTCGGCGAGTACCTCGTCGAGCACGACCTGTTCGAGTTCCTGCTCTTCTCGCTCCCCGACAACGACACGCATTCGCACAAGAACGGGCCCTTCGCGCAGGTCGACTCGCTCGCCGCCGCCGACCGCCAGCTCGCGCGGCTGATGGACGCCGCCGGCGGCCCGGACGAGTTCCTCGCCGACCACGCGATGATCGTCTGCTCGGATCACTCGCAGTCGCGGGTGGAGAAGGAGATCGACCTCTTCCGGGCGCTCGACGAGTTCGGCGTGCTGCCCGCCTCCCGCGCGCGCGGCGAGGCGTCCCAGGTCGCGGTGTGCCCGAACTCCCGCGCCGCGATGGTCTACGTGCTCCAGCGCGAGCGGCGGCGCAAGCTGCTGCCGCGGATCGAGAAGGCGGTCCTCGGCCTCGAGGGCGTCGATCTGGTGTTACGTATGACTGACCATCCGGACGGGGAAGGCGCAATCCGCGGCAAGCGTGACGGCAAGGTCCGAGAGCTGCGCTTCATGCCGGGCGGCGACCTCGAGGACCTCCGCGGCGAGCGCTGGAGCGTGGAGGGCGACCTCGGCCTGCTCGCGCTGGCGACGCGGGAGGGCCGCGTCGCCTCGGCGACGTACCCGGACGCACTCGGCCGCGCCTGGTCGGCCCTGCGGACGCGCACGGCCGGGGAGATCCTGCTGTCGGCCAGCCCGGGCTACGAGTTCCTGGACTGGGGCGGCGCCCACCACGTCGGCGGCGGCTCGCACGGCTCGCTGCACGCCAACGACTCCCTCGGCTCGCTGATCTGGTGCGGCAC
>DASTIC010000267.1:0-29068 GCA_035717845.1 Solirubrobacteraceae bacterium | reverse complement strand
TTCGGCGTCGACACCGTGCGCGCCGTCAGCGGCCGCGGCGACGAGGAGACGGTCGCCGCCCTCGAGGAGCTCCTGGCGCACGGGCTGATCCGCGAGCACGCGCTCGACTACGACTTCGGCCACGAGCAGCTGCGTGCGCTGGTCTACGAGGAGACGAGCCTCGCCCGGCGCCGGCTGCTGCACGGTCGCGCGGCCGGCGCGCTCGGCGGGCCGGCGGCCGCCGTCGCGCGGCACCTGCGGCTGGCCGGGCGCGACGAGGCCGCGGCCCGCGAGTACGTGCGCGCGGCCCAGCACGCGCGCGCCCTCTTCGCGAACGCCGAGGCGCTCGAGCACCTGCGCGCCGCGCTCGCGCTCGGACACCCGGACACGGCGGAGCTGCACACCGCGATCGGCGACCTGGAGACTCTCCGAGGCGACTACCGCGCGGCGCGGGGCTCCTACGAGACCGCGGCGGCCCACGACTGGTCGCCCGCGATCGAGCACCGGCTCGGCCAGGTCCACCACCGCCGCGGGGAGTGGCCGCTCGCCGAGCGCCACTTCCGCGCGGCGCTCGACGCCACGACCGACCCGGCCGCGCGCGCCCGGATCGTCGCCGACCTCAGCCTCACCGCCCACGACGGCGGCGACGGCGAGCGCGCCGCCGCGCTGGGTGCCGACGCCCTCGAGCTCGCCGAGGAGGCGGGCGACCCGCGGGCGCTCGGCCAGGCGCACAACCTGCTCGGGATGCTCGAGGGATCGCTCGACCACCTGGCGCGCAGCCTGGACCTGGCCGAGCAGGTCGGCGACCCGCAGGGCCGCATGGCGGCGCTCAACAACCTCGCGCTCGTCCACCGCGAGCAGGGCGAGCTCGACCGCGCGCTCGAGCTCACGGACCACGCGCTGGCGCTCTGCACCGAGCTCGGCGACCGTCACCGCGAGGCGGCGCTGCGCAACAACCGCGCGGACCTCCTGCACGCGGCCGGGCGCCACGACGAGGCGATGGACGAGCTCAAGCGCGCGGTCACGATCTTCGCCGAGATCGGCGCCGAGCGGCCCGAGGTGTGGAAGCTCGCGCGCTGGTGACGCTCAGTCCGGGGCGGGGGGCGGGCCTCCGGCCAGGCAGTCGAGGCAGATCGCGCTGAAGTAGACCTTGCGAGGCGCGCTCGGCGGGGCGTCGACCTCGAGCACGAAGCTGTTGTTCGCCACCTTGCGCAGGCGTATCGTGGGAAGGGCGAAGCGTCCGTCGGCCCCGATCTCGGCACGATGCGCCTTCACGGACCCGAACTCGCGCCGTGCGGTCACGTGGCCGCGGTCGGGAGCCGGCGAGACCGTGCCCCGGATCGTCAGCGGGATGTCCGACTCCGTCTCGTAGGTGAACGCGTCGCCGCTGTCCTCCGCTCCGTCGAAGCTGACGCGCGGGCCGGGGGTAACGAACGGCAGCCGCTCAGCGCACAGGTCCGCCACCGGTCGAGGCTCCTGCTTCACGTACCGGTACGTCGCGTCCAGTTGCGCCCGCAGCGCCTCCGGATCGACGTCGCCGATCTGGCGCGCGGCGACGCCCTGCGCCGCGGCGGCCGCGCGGTCGCGGCAGCTCTCGGCCACCATGAGGCGCTCGTTATCGCTCAGTGCCCGATACGCCGTTCCCGACGGCGGGAGCGGAGCGGGCTCCGACGCCGCCTCGCCCGCGCAGCCGGCGGCGCCCAGGGCACCGCACACGAGGGCCGTCGCTGTGAGGGCACGCATGAGGCGATCGCTCCATCGTCGATGCTAGCCCCGCCCGCGCGTCGTCGCGACCCCGGCTCGAAGCGTCGTGCCTCGACCCGTGGGCCAGGCGAGGCGGTTCGGGCGCGAGCGCGGGACGCGGTAGATGTCGATGCCGTGGTCGAAGGTCGAGACCACGATCTCCAGGCGCCGGTCGCCTTCGAGGTCGGCGATCGAGGGCGCGGCGGCGATGCCGACGCCGTTGCCGTTGTCGCGCTGGTTGCGGAGGCGGATGTCGTGGAGCCGCCGGCCGCCGGCCGAGAGGACGACGAGCCTGCCGGCGCCCCGGCTCGGCCCGTAGACACCGAAGACGAGCTCGACGCGGCCGTCGCGGTTGAGGTCGGCCGCGACCACCTCGGACGCGAACGTCTTCGTCGCGCTGCGGGCGTAGCGGTACCGCCACAGGCGCTTCCCGCCCGGGCCGACCGCGTACACGACCCCGTCCGGGACCGGAGCGACGATCTCCGGGCGGCGGTCGCCGCGGAGGTTGACGATCGACGGCGCGGGGATGCCGCTCGGCGGATACCAATCGCCGTCCGGCCGCACGGCCGGCTTGCCGCTCAGCGGCAGGCGCCGGAACCCCTTGTGCCGGCGCGCCGACCGCGACCCCCGGCCGTACGCGCCGTCGAGCACCATGAACGCGTACGCCTGGGTCTCGTACGGGATCCCCCTCTCGACATTGGGCACTCCGATCACCTCGTTGCGCCCATCGCGGTCGAGGTCCGCGATCGAGGGCGGCGAGGCCGTCCACTGGAGCCACGCGGTCCTGCGGACGTCGGGCCACGGGCCGGTGTGGCGGTGCATGTGGTCGTCCTCGACGCGCGGACTCAGCCAGCGGATGAACTGCCCCCATCCGAGGCGGCGTCCGGCGTAGGCGCTCTGGCGGTTCCGGTACCACGGCGAGGCGAGCACCGAGGTCCCGTCGTGATTGAAGAGGTTGATCTGGTGGTTGTCGAAGGTGACGACGATCTCGAGCTGCCGGTCGCCGTCGAGCTGGCCGATGCCGACGTTCTCCCCGTACGCCCCGTAGCCATGGTTCCCCATGCCGTTGAAGGCGGCGTCCGACCCCTGGTCGTACCGAGGCCACCCGGGCGCGGGCGCGCCCGTGGCGTCGAAGACGAACACCTGCGAGCCGGTGCGGGAGGTGTTGGTCGTCGTCGCCACGACCTCGATGCGGCCGTCGCGGTCGAGGTCGCCGGCGGCGAGGCCGCGGATCTCGGGGCACTGGCCGCCGCTGCACGTCGAGGCCGGCCAGCCGGGCTCGAGCTGAAGCCGGCCGCCGCGGAGGGCGTAGGCGGCCACGGTCCCCTCGTTGCCGCCGACCACGACCTCGCGCACGCCGTCGCGATCGAGGTCGGCGACCACGCTCGGCGCGTACACGCGCCCGCGCGTGGCCGTCCCCTTGCCCAGGAGCCGGCCTCCGGGGCCGAAGACGAACGTGCTGTAGAACGGCGCGACGATCTCCAGCCGGCGGTCGCCGTCGAGGTCGGCGAGCGAGGGCGACGAGAACCAGCCCGTCTCCCCGGTCGCGATGTTGTGCACGAAGCGCGGCGCCGCCACGGGCTTCGCCATCGACGCCGGCGCCGCTGCCGCCGCCACTGCCAACGCGGCGCCCACCGCCGCATGCCACCGCCGCATGGCGCGAACGCTACATGCGCAGCGGCCTGCCGGGGTAGCACGGCCGCATGTTCCGACTTCTGAGGCGCCTGCCGTTCTTCAAGGTCCTGGCTGTCGCCAAGACCGCACTGCTCGCCCGCCGCCACCTCCAGCGGCTCGACGTCGACGATCGCCGCCGCCTCGGCGAGCTCGTGCGCCGTGGCCGGCGGTTGAGCGCCGCCGAGCGGGGCGAGCTCCGGAGCCTGGTCGCGAAGCTCGGTCCGCGCGAGTTCGCGTTCGCGGCCGCCGACCGCTTCTCGCCGCTGCCGCTGCGGTGGCTCGGCGGCCGCTCGGGCCGCTGAGCCCCGCCTACAGCACCCAGCCGAAGCTGACCGAGCGCCAGGAGGGCCGCTCGCGCTCGTAGAAGCGGTGCGCGTCGGCCCGCGCCTCGCTCGAGTCGAGCTCGAGGTGGGTGGCGCCCTCGTCGCGGGCCCAGGCCTTCGCTGCGTCGAGCAGTGCCTTGCCGTGCCCGCGCGAGCGCTGCTCGGGATCCACGGCGAGGTCCTCGACCCAGGCCCGCCGGCCGAAGCGCACGGACTCGATGTCGAGGTACACGGTGCAGAGGCCGACGACCTCGCCGCCCTCGGTGGCCACGAGCACCTGGGAATCGTCCGCGTGGGCCGCGCGGGTGAGCCGCGCGGCGGCGGCGTCGGGGTCCCATGACGGCGGCATCGACCCCGGCGGGGCGAACAGCCACTCGTAGGCCGCGACCAGCGAGGACGCCTCGCCGATCAGCGCCGGGCGGATCACCCGCCGGCCATGGCCGGAAGGATCACCAGCGTGTCGGACTCGCCGACGCCGGTGTCCAGCCCGTCCAGCACCCGCACGTCCTCGTCGTTGAGATAGACGTTCACGTAGCGGTTCAGCGAGCCGTCCGGGCCGAACAGCTGCGGCTCGGTCGCGGGGTGCAGCTCGGCCAGCGAGTGCAGCACCGCGCCGACCGTCTCGCCGGACGCCGCGACCTCCTTCTCGCCGCCCACGGACGGCCGCAACACGGGGGGAACCTTGATCGTCGCCATCGTCAGCAGGCTAACCAGCGGCGGCGCAGAAGGCCTCGTAGTCCGGGAAGACGCCCATCTCCTCGTCGGCGATCTCCGCCGGGTCCTTCGAGCAGATCGGGCACTCCGGGTCACGGCGGACCTTGAGCTCGGTGAACGTCGCACCGAGGGCTTCGTAGAGCAGCAGGCGGCCGACCAGCGGCTCGCCCGCGCCGGTGATCAGCTTCACGACCTCGGTCGCCTGGAGCAGCCCCATCGTCCCCGGCAGCACGCCGAGCACGCCGTTGGCGCCGCACGAGGGCGCGAGCTCGGCCGGCGGCGGCACCGGGTACAGGCAGCGGTAGCAGGGCCCGTCGTGGGGCTTGAAGACCGAGAGCTGGCCGTCGAAGCCGAGGATCGAGGCGGACACGACCGGGATGCCGAGCCGGACCGTCGCGTCGTTGAGCAGGTACCGCGTGGGGAAGTTGTCGACGCCGTCCACGATCACGTCGTAGCCCTCGATGATCTCCATGATGTTGGAGGCGTCGAGGCGCGTCTTGTACTTGACGACGTCCACGTCGGGGTTGATCGCGGTGATCGACTGCTCCGCCGAGTCGACCTTCGGGACGCCGATGCGGTCGGTCGTGTGGATGACCTGGCGCTGGAGGTTGGAGAGATCGACGTCGTCGTCGTCGACCACGCCGAGCGTGCCGACGCCGGCGGCGGCCAGGTAGAGCGCGGTCGGCGAGCCGAGCCCGCCGGCGCCCAGCAGCAGCACCTTGGCGTCGAGCAGCCTGGTCTGCCCCTCGAGGCCGATCTCGGGCACCAGCAGGTGGCGGGAGTAGCGCTCGCGCTGCTCGGCGCTGAGCGCGCGCGGTACCTCGACCTTGTAGCCGCAGTCCTTCCACAGCGCGATGCCGCCCGTCATCGACTTCACGTTCTCGTAGCCGAGCAGGTCCTTCAGCGTGTGGGCGGCGAGCGCCGAGCGCTGGCCGGACGCGCAGTAGAGGACGATCTCCTGGGAGCGATCGGCGCCCGCGGCACCCTCGATCCGCGACTCCAGGTACGCGCGCGGGACGTGCTTGGCGCCGGGGATGTGCCCGGCGTCCCACTCAGTGCTCTCGCGCACGTCGACGAGGACGATCCCGTTGCCCAGGTGCTCGCTGACCTGCGCCGGATCGACTTCCTCGACCTGGCTCTTGATCTGGCGGATGACCTCCGCCCCACTGGGGCTCATCGTCAAAGTCCTCGAAGCTGGTCGGAATTCAAAGCTTCACAAAGGATAGCGCGGTACCGGGGCGCAAAGCCGCATAGGTTGTCTTACCCATCAACGCGCGCGCCCGTACTGCCGATGACCCGGACAGATGCGCTCGCGCACGCTGCTCACCCAGGTCCTGGCCGTCAACACCGCGCTCGTGGCCCTCACCGCGTTCGTCGCCGCGGTCGTCGCGCGCGACCGGCTCGAGGACGCCACCAGCGCGGAGGGCCTGCTGATGATCGCTCTCGCCGTCTCGGGCGTCGTGCTGCTCAACTCGATCCTGCTGCGCAAGCGGCTCGCGCCGATCGAGCGGCTGGTGGACGCGATGAGCGGCGTCGACCTCGCCCACCCCGGCAAGCGGGCCGACGTGACGCGCGGCGCCGCCGACGAGGTGCGCCGACTGACGGCCGACTTCAACCGCATGCTGGAGCGGCTCGAGGAGGAGCGCCGGCAGTCCGGCCGCGCCGTGCTGCGCGCCCAGGAGCAGGAGCGCTCCCGCATCGCCCAGGACCTGCACGACGAGGTCAACCAGGCGCTCACCGGCGTCCTCCTGCGGCTCCAGGCGACCATCGGCGACGCCCCGCCCGGCCTCCAGGAGGAGCTGCGCGAGACCAAGGAGGTCGCCGCCCAGGCGATGGAGGAGCTCCTGCACCTCGCCCGCCAGCTGCGGCCGACCGCGCTCGACGACCACGGCCTCGTCCCCGCGCTCGCCTCGCAGGTCGCCGACTTCGGCGATCGCACCGGCATCCGCTCGAGCTTCCGCCGCCACGGCTCGCTGCCCCACCTGAGCGACGAGGAGCAGCTCGTCATCTACCGCGTCACCCAGGAAAGCCTGTCCAACGTGGCCCAGCACGCGTGCGCCCGCCACGTGGACGTCGAGCTCTCGTTCATCGGCCGCACCGTGCTCCGCATCCGGGACGACGGACGGGGCTTCGTGCGCAACGGCAACGGCCGCCTCGGCGTGTCGGGCATGCGCGAGCGTGCCCTGCTCGTGGGCGGCCAGCTGTCGATCTTTACCGAGCCCGGCGACGGGACCACTATCGAACTCACCATGGGAGCCACATGAGGATCCTCATCGCTGATGACCACGGCATCGTCCGCGGCGGCCTGAAGCTGCTGATCGAACGCCAGCCCGACATGCAGGTCGTCGCCGAGGCCGACGACGGCGTCGTCGCCTTCGAGCAGGCGCTCGCGACGCGGCCCGACCTGTGCGTGCTCGACGTCTCGATGCCGCGCATGACCGGCCTTCAGGCCGCGCGCCAGATCCGCTCGCACCTGCCGCAGACGCAGGTGCTCGCGCTGTCGATGCACGACGACGAGCGCTACGTGTTCGACGCGCTGAAGGCCGGCGCGTCCGGCTACGTGCTCAAGCGCGAGGTCGATCAGGCGCTCCTGAACGCCATCCGCGCGGTCCATCGCGGGGATGCGTTCCTCACCAACGCGGTCGAGCGCCAGCTGATCCGCGACTGGATGTCCGACGATGCGACCGGCCCGGAGGAGCCGCTCTCGCCGCGCGAGCAGGAGGTGCTCAAGCTGATCGCCGAGGCGCACACGAACAAGCAGATCGCGGAGATCCTGCACCTGGCCGAGAAGACCGTCGAGTCGCACCGGGCAAACCTGCTGCGCAAGCTCGGCATGCGCGACCGGGTGGAGCTCGTCCGCTACGCGATCCGGAGAGGCCTGACCGAAGCCTAAGCTTGGGCAGGTGTTGGTCCCGACCCGCGTGCTGCTCGCCGTCACCACGCTGTGCATCTGCGCTGCCGCCGGCGTGCTGGGCGTGTGGCTGGCCCAGCGCGGCAGCGACGCTCCGGCCGCCACCGGCTGGGAGGGCTCGCTGCGGCCGCCGGGAGCGCGGCTGCCGGAGTTCTCGCTCACCGACCAGGACGGCGAGACGGTAACCGCGAGGAGCCTGCGGGGGCGCCCCGTGGTCGTGACCTTCATCTACTCCACGTGCGAGGACACGTGCCCCGGCCAGGTCCGGAGCATCCGGGGGGCGCTTGACGACCTCGGGCGCGACGTGCCCGTGATCGGCGTCTCGGTCGACCCCGCCAACGACACGCCGCGCCGTGCTCGCGCGTTCGTCCTCGAGCAGTCGATGACCGGCCGCATGGACTTCCTGCTCGGCAGCCGCGCCGCGCTCGGCCGCCTGTGGACGGCGTTCGGGATCGCGCCCCAGCGCGACGGGCGCGACCACTCGGCCTACACGGTGCTCGTCGACGCGCATGGCCGCCAGCGCGTCGGCTTCCCGGTCTCGCAGCTCACCCCGCGGCGCCTCGCGCACGACCTGGCGCGGCTGTGACCGCGGCGGCGCTTCCCCAGCTGTTCGACGAGCTGGAGTTCGGCGGCAACTGGCGGCGCTACCAGAAGGCGGCGATCGCGGCCTTCGAGCGCGACCGCGCCGCGGGGCGGCGGCGGACACACATCGTCGCCCCGCCGGGGTCGGGCAAGACGCTGGTCGGCGTGGAGCTCGTGCGCCGCATCGGCCGCCGCGCCCTGGTGCTGGCACCCAACAGCGCCGTGCAGATGCAGTGGCCGCGGGCGGTGCGCCAGTTCGCGCCGGCCGCCGAGGTCGCACGCACGGCGGGGTCGGAGCCCGCGTTCCCGATCGCCTGCATGACCTACCAGTCGCTGTGCCAGCTCGACGACCCGGAGGTCCTGATCGGGCGCGTGGCGGCCGAGCGCTGGGTGGCCGAGCGGGCGGCCGCGACGGGCGTCGGTGTCGAAGAGGTCGAGGCCGAGCGCTATGACGGCGCCGCGGCCGACCGCCGGGCGCGCGAGATCGCCCGCATCACGGCCGCGGTCAAGCGGGAGATCGCCCGCGGGGAGCACGCGGGCGTCGAGCTCGCCGAGCTGCTGTCGGCGAGCGCCAAGGCGCGCGTCGCCGCGCTCCAGGCGGGCCGCGTCGGAGTCGTGGTGCTCGACGAGTGCCACCACCTCGCCTCGATGTGGGGCTACGTCGTACGCGCCGTGCTCGACGAGCTGCGCGCCGACGACGTGCACGTGATCGGGCTCACCGCGACTCCGCCGTCGGACCTGACCGGCGAGGAGACCGAGCTCTACGCCGAGCTGCTGGGGCCGGTCGACTTCACGGTGCCGACTCCCGCCGTCGTCCGCGACGGCCACCTCGCGCCGTACCAGGAGCTGGCGTGGCTGACCGAGCCGCTGGACAGCGAGCGCGCCTGGCTGGCCGACCACGACACCCGCTTCAAGGAGCTGGTCACGGCGCTCCACGAGGACGTCGAGAGCGCGGTGTCGTTCCCGGCGTGGGTCATCACGCGCGTGCGCGAGCGGCGCCGCTCGCCCGAGGACGACGCACAGGTCCCGTGGGAGGAGTTCCAGCGCGCGCGGCCGGCGCTGGCGCGCGCCGGTGTGCGGTTCCTCGGCTCCGCCGGACTGCCGCTGCCGGACGGGGCGCCGCACGGCGAGGCGTACCGGCGGCCGCCGGATCTCGACGACTGGCTGGTGCTGCTCGAGGACTACGCGCTGCGCTGCCTGCATCCGTCCGCCGACGCCGAGGCCGCGGACCGCTACGAGGCGGTCGCGGCCGCGCTCGGCGAGCTGGGGTTCCGGCTCACGCGCCAGGGGATCCGCCGCGGCACGTCGGAGGTGGACCGCCTGCTGACCGGCTCGCGGGCGAAGGCCGTCGGGCTCGTGGAGGTGCTGAGCGCGGAGATGGAGTCGCGCGGCGACGCGCTGCGCGCGCTGGTGCTGTGCGACGCCGAGCTGGCCGAGGCGAAGGCCGACCCGCTGCTGGGCGGGGTGCTGGACCCGGCGGCGGGCACGGCGCGCCATGCGCTCGTGGCGCTGGGGGCCGACCTGCGGACGGCGCCGCTGCGCCCGCTGGTCGTCTCCGGCCGCGGGCTGCGCTGCCTGCCGGCCGACGCCGACGTGCTGCTCGCGGCGCTCGTCGAGCAGGCCGAGGCGCACTTGGCGCTGCCCGATTGGTCGGCCGAGCCCGACGGCGTGCTGGTCTCCCTGCGCTCCTCGGGCGCCGAGTGGGTGCCGCGCGCCTGGGTGGAGCTCGCCACGCGGGTGCTCGAGAGCGGCGCGTCGGGCGCGCTGATCGGCACGCGGGCGCTGCTCGGCGAGGGCTGGGACTGCCCGGCCGTGAACTGCCTCGTCGACCTGACGGTGGCCGCGACCGGCGTCTCCGTGCAGCAGATGCGCGGCCGCTCGCTGCGACTCGATCCGTCGGACCCGGCGAAGCTCGCCTCCAACTGGGACATCGTCTGCGTCGCGCCCGACCTCGCGCGCGGGAGCGCCGACTACGCGCGCTTCGTGCGCAAGCACCTGCACCTCTACGCGCCCGCCGACGACGGCGAGATCGAGGCCGGGCCGTCGCACGTGCACCCCGAGCTCGGCCCCTTCTCCCCGCCCCCGGCGAGCCGCTTCGCCGCCGTCAACCGGGAGATGGTGGCGCGGGCGGCCGCGCGCGACGACGCCCGCGAGCGCTGGCAGCTCGGCGAGCCCTACGTGGGCGCCGACCTGCGCACGCTCGTCGTCCGGCCGCGCGACGGCGCGGCGAAGCGCCCCGCTACCGGCGAGGTCGGGCGTGGGTCGCCGCCGATCTCGCAGCGGACGCCGCTCGCGCTCGCCGCCGCCGGGCTGTTGGCGGGGGTCGTGGCGGCGTTCCTCGCCGGGCCGGCCGCGCTCGCCGGCGGGCTGGTGCTCGCGCTCGCCGCGCTCGGCTGGGCGACGTTCCGGTTGCGCCGCGCCCGCGAGCGGCTCCCGCTCGTGCTCGGGCTCGACGGCGCCGCGCGCGCGGTCGCCGACGCCTACCGCGCTCTCGGCGAGCTGTCGGACGAGGCGGCCGCCTCACTGGTGATCGAGCCGCGGGCCTCCGGCTACCTGCGCGTCGCCCTCACGCGGGCGACGCCCGAGGAGAGCGAGCGCTTCGCGACCGCCCTCGACGAGCTGGCCTCGGTGGCCGACGCCCCGCGTTACCTCGTCGGCCGCCCGCTGCCCGACCCGTCGGCCTCCGCCGCGGCGCTCCTCGGGCGCGTCGTGCTGCGCCGCCCGCCGTTCCCGGTCCGCCACCACCCGGTGCCGGCCGACCTCGGCCGCCGCAAGGAGCGCGCCGAGGCGTTCGCGCGCGCATGGGCGCACCACCTCGGGCCGACGCAGCTCGTCTTCACCCAGCGCACCGACGAGGGCCGCCGCGCCCGAGCCGCCGCGGCCGCCGAGGACGGCGGCTACGAGACCGTCGTGCGCGACATCTGGGTCTGAAGGAGCATCGCGAGCTGCGCGACGACCGCGCCTCGACGACGAGCCACGGGGGGTGGTGAGGGGCAGGCCGTCATGAACGGCGGCATTGAGGGAGCCGGCCGTGCGCGACGCGATGCGCGATCGTCGCGATCGCCTCGTCGCCAGTGTGCATTTCGTCGACCTCACGCGTCGCCGACGGGTGACGTCGACGTTGTGCTCCTCTGGTGTGCATTTCGTCGACCTCACCGGCCCGATCACCGTCACGTCGACGAAATGCACCCTCCGACTCGCCCACAAGAGCCGAGACGCGGCCGATCCCTCCCCCTCAATGCCGCCGTTCTCACAAACGCGGCACAGAACCGCAACAGAGCAATGCTCAGCCGCGACGAGCGGTGGTCTGAGCCAGCGAGTCCTGGGCGGCGTCCTCGCGGTCCTGGGCTGCGCGGTAGGCGGCGTAGGACTCGGCGGCCGGTGCCCCCGCCCAGCGGCGGTAGGCGATGCGCGTCTCGTCGCGGGCGTCGCTCCAGGCGTCGTAGGCGGCGCAGGTGCGCGGGCGTCGGAGCACGATCTCGCGCGTGTCGGCGACCTGGTCCAGAAGGTCTCGAAGCTCGTGGATGCTCACTGATGGCTCCTCGCGGGCTACGTTCCCGCTCGACCCTCGTTGTTACGCATCGGATGGCGCGTAGGTTTCCTTCCTGACGCACCGGCGGGTCAGGGGCCCTGATCGGTCCCCTTGCGGCCGGACCGCTCGCGCAGGCGCGCCACCACGAAGATGCCGACCATGAGCAGCAGCGGCGCGGCGTAGAGCAGGTCGACGATCCAGTGGCCGGCGTGGGCGCTGATCATGTGTTGAGCGCCGCCGACAGCAGCCAGAGACCCAGGAGCGTGAAGAGCACCATCACGAGCAGCATGACGACCTGCGAGCGGGTCGCGGCTCGCGGACTCCCATAGAGGACGAGCGCGCGGTCGTGGGCGAGCACGAGCGCCGCGACGTGGCCGATCACGAGCGCCCCCACCTGTACATACCAGATGCCGGTCGCCGAGACGACCGAGTAGTCGATGCTCGAGCCGGCGCCGCCGAAGAGGTCGGAGCCGTCGCCGAGCGGGTCGGAAAGGAGCCGCCACAGGTCCTGGCCGCTGTAGGCGAGCAGCGAGAAGTAGTGGGCGACGAGATAGGCGGCGGCGATGGGGATCAGCGTGTGGCCGAACCGGCGGCTCAGCTCGACGCGCGACAGCCGCAGACCCTCGCGGGGCATCCCGCTCACCCCGGCCGTCCAGATCGAGGACACGACGGCGATCGAGACGAGCAGGCCGACGACGAACGCCAGCTCGAGCCCGAGGCCCTTCGACACACCCAGGCCGGTGAACCCGTCCTGGAGGTCGGTCACCAGCCTGTTGAAGAGCGGGCCCTCGCGGGCGCCGTCGAACGCGGTGGTGCCGATGCCGACGAGCAGCACAGCGGTCGTCCCGGCGACGGCCACCAGCCGCGTCGCGCCTACCACCGGAGGCCGCACCACGAGACGACCGTCGGGCCGGCGCCCAAGCGGCGCGAGGCGGGCGATGAGCCCGAACCACACGCCGAACGCGTCGCCGCGCCGGGTCCACGCCTCGACGCCGTAGAGGCTCATCCCCACGAGCTGGATCGCCACGTAGACGAGCATCAGCACGGCCAGCGGCGCGGGATCGCGGGCGGCCGCCCAGCACAGCTCGCAGATCGCGAAGCCGACGATCCCGAGCGCCGCCGGCCAGTGGCCGAGCCGATCGGGATACGGCAGCGGCTCGGGCATGGCATCGCCGCCGGCGCGCGCCGCGATCCACCCCGCGAGCCGGCCCACCGCGCGCCACGGGCTGAGCAGCCGGAAGACGTCGCCGAACAGCAGCGAGAGGAAGGGGATGCCGACCCAGAAGCCCACGTACACGGCGGTAGGCGCGAGGTTCTGCTGCTGCGAATCGGTCCCCGCCAGGCCGGCGTAGGCGACGAGGGCGAAGACCGCGACGCCCGCGGCGCCCAGCACGACCTCGACCACCAGGGGCACCCGTATCAGCGCGCCCTCCCGCACGTGCTCGAGCCGCGGCCGCGACCAGCCGGCCGCAAGCGCCAGGAACGAGACGACGAGGACCGCGGCGGCCGCCGCCGCGAACAGCGCGACCGGGATCGGAAGATCGGCCCGGCCCACGATCCCGTGAGCGATCAGCCACACGGGAATCGAGTCTAGGAACGGCGAAGGCCCCGCCACGGGCGGGGCCTCCGGTCAAACAGTCGCGCGGTGCGCGCTGGCTACTTGGTGCAGCGCGACGACGACGTCTTCGAGAGCTTGTCCGGTCGGGTCACCTCGTTCTCGATGAACGTGAGAACCGTCTTGAACGGGTGCTTCTTGTTGACGCAGTTGGTGGTCGCGATGAGCTTCTTGTTGCCGCTCTTCTTGCCCAGCGGCTTGAAGCGCGTACCGGTGTCGCTGCGGCCGCCGATCTGGAGCGAGACGAGACCGTTGAAGCTGCTGGCGCCGGTGCGCTGCGCGGCCTCCGGGACGTCGATGTGCAGGCGCTGACCGTACTTGCCGGACGCCTTCTTGAGCTGGGTCTCGGTGAGGAAGTCGAGGCCGCCGGGGCCGTCGATGAAGAAGCCGAGCATGTCCTTGCCGTTGAGGACGCTCTTCGTCTTGTACGCGGTCACGGCGAACGTGATGGGCTGCGGGGCGGGGCCATCCACGCCGACGAGCGCCTTCGCCTCGCCGGTACCGACGACCTTCGTCGCGCACTTCGACGTGCCGACGTCGGCGTTCGCACAGGACGGCAGGCCCTTGAGGCTGACCTTGGCCGCCTTGGGCAGGTAGATGTCGAGATCGGACATCGTCTTCTTCGTGTTGCCGTTGACGACCTTGAGCTCGAGGGTCGAGTTCTTCGGGCTCGTCTTCGTGCCCGCCTTCTTCGGCTTGACGGTCGTCTTGACCGTGAACGTGTCGGCTGACTGGGCCGTCGAGGACACCGCCGTCAGGGCGACGGCGAGAAGCGCCGCGACAGCGACGATCAGGTACTTGCGCAAGGGTTCTCCTCCGAACGGGATCTCGGATTGACTGACGAATCAACCCCGTAGCGTGCCGGAAGTTTCGCCCGGCACGCAACTGACATCCGTCTAGGTGCGCCCACTGCTCGCGCAGGCCGTCGGCCTTCACCTGGGAGACCGCGGGCTGCGCCGACTCGATCGCGTACAGCGCCACGAGGTGGCCGCGCAGGTCGCGCCCGGCGCCCTTCCGCCGGCCAGCGCACGTCGGCGAGGCGAGACCAGAGGTCCACGCGTTCCTCCTCAGGGTGGGCTCCGAGCCGAAGCGGCGATGCAACCGGTCGCGCCCGATCGCTACTTCGTGCACGGCGACGCGGCGGTCCGCGTCGCCCTGCCGGCCTCCGTCACGGTGTTGTCGATGAAGGTGATGACGACCTTGATCGGGTGCCGGCGCTTCTCGCACCCGGTCGTCACGAGCAGCGACCGCCCGCCCTCGACGTGCCCGAGGGTCAGGTCCAGGGACAGCAGCGCGTTGTAGATCCCGCGCCCGCTCGCGTCCTTGATGCCGGCCGTGTCGACCAGCTCTCGCGGGAGGCGGATCCTGAGCCGTTGACCGTACTTCCCGGCGTCGAGACGCTTCAGCGACGTCTCGGCGAGGAACACGTAGCCCTCGAAGGGAAGACTTCCGCTGTAGAGCACGAAGGCGAGTCTCGGCGTCTCGGCTGCCCCGCGCTTCGCCTTGATGGCGAGGACGCTGAACGGTCGCTCGCCGCGCTGCTCGGGCGGGTAGTTGACGCCGAGCTCGAATACCGTGCCGCCTCGCCCTAGGAACGCACAGGCGCCAAAGCCGCCTCTCGGCTGCACACGGTCCTCCCTCAGGCGGCACGTCGGCATGCCGGCCAGGCTGAGCCGCGCCGTGCGGGGCAGGTAGAGATCCAGCCTCGAGATCGTGTGCCGCCGGCTCCCGGCGCGCAGTTCCAGTCGCAGGCCGGCGCGCGCCGGCTTGGCCTTCGTGCCCGCGTCGGGCGGGCCGATCCGGGCGTACAGGGTCCACGGGCGCGCCGGCGCCGCATGGGACCCCGCGGCCGCGCCGAGGGCGACGACCGCGACGGCGAGCGCGATGTGCAGGATTCGGGTCAGAGCGGCTCGAGGCCGATGCTACCTTCGTCGCACGGTGCGCGCGCAGCCCGACACGATCCCGGCGCCGCCCTTCCCGCGCGGCCTGCCCTGGATCAACGTCGCGTCGCTGCGGATGGACAAGCAGCGCGGGCGCCCCGTCCTCGTCGAGTTCTGGGACTACTGCCGCGTCAACTCGCTACGGACGATGCCCTACCTGAAGGCGTGGCACGAGCGCTACCCGGAGCTGCGCGTGATCGGCATCCACGCCGGCGGCTTCCTCCCCGCCCGCGAGGAGGAGAACGTGCGGCGCGCGGTCGAGCGGCTCGGGATCGAGTACCCCGTGGTCATCGACACCCAGCTCGAGCTGTGGGACATGTACGGCAACGAGGGCTGGCCGGCCCGCTACCTGTGGGACCAGAAGGGCGCGCTGTTCTCGCTGCACTACGGGGAGGGGGCGTACGCCGAGACCGAGCGCGAGATCCAGGAGCTGCTCGGCATCGATCGCGACCCGGTGCCGCCGGTGCGGCCCGAGGACGAGCCCGGCCTGCTCCTGCCTGCCCAGACCGAGGACCAGCCGGGCGCCTACCGCGGCCCGTACGAGGCCGGGAGCGTGTGGGCCGTGCTCGAGGGCGAGGGGACGGTGACGGTGAACGGCCGCACGATCGCGGTCTCCGAGCCGGGCTGCTTCCCGCTGGTCGAGCACGCCCACCACACCGCCGCCGTGCTCGATCTCGAGGTCGGCCCCGGCGTCACCTGTCACGCGACGTGCTTCACCCCGGGGGTTGCAGCTCCCGGTGCCCCCGCTCCCCCAGCAGCCTGAGCAGCCGGGGCGGCCCCTCGGGCTCGACGAGCACCGCGGTGCCCGGCCAGTACGGCGACGCGTTGGGCTGTGCGCTGAGGAAGTGCGGCTGGTAGAGCCAGGATCCCGTGTTGAGGATCCGCCCGCCGGCCCGGGTGGTCCACTCGGCGGCGTCGTCGCGCGGCCACGGCCCGGAGCGGTGCGAGTGGCCCCAGATCACGTGCGGTGCCCGCACGTCGAGCCGCTCCAGCACCTCGCGGATGCCATGTAGGTAGCCGCGGCGCAGCCCGGCGCCCGAGAGGTCGCGATCCACCGGGCCGATGCCGAGCGCGTTGACGGCCGCGACGGCGGCCGAGAGCCCGGCGCCGAGGAGAGCGGTGCGTACCGGCCGCTGCCCACGGCCGCGCCCGCCGAGCGCCAGCCACGCCCGTGACGACGCTCCCGCCCCCGCGCTCAGCACCGCGTTGCCGGACCGCTGGGTGAGCGCGTGCATCCAGGCGTAGAGCGGCGCCACCACGGCCTCGTAGTCGTCGGGCGTCGCACCCTGCTGCGGCATCGCGACCGCCCACCGCGCCATGGCGCCGGCCGCCAGGCGCTCGAAGGTCGGGACGGTGGCGTGGACGTCGGAGTAGTGGCCGTGGATCGCGTACACGTCCTCGCGCAGCCACACCCCCGGGTAGGCGAAGCGCACGCGGGCCGGCGAGGCTCGCTCGGCGAGCGCGGCCGCCAGCGGCCCGGTGTCGGCCGGCTCGATCATCTGCTCCAGACCCAGGAATCCCGACGGCTCGGTCAGCAGCCGCCCGTCGATCCAGCCCGCGACGAGCCCGTGGTCGTGGTTGCCGGCCAGCACGAGCAGCTCGCCGTCGCGGCCGAGCGCGCGACCGAGGTCGGCGAACAGGTCGCCGGCCAGCTCGGGCGCCAACCGATGCGGCCCGTCGCGAAGCTCCAGGCCGTCGCCGAGGATGACGAGCCGATCCACGTCCCGCACCGCCTCGAGCAGCGGCTCGCGCAGCTCCGGCCGCCGCAGGAGGTCGTGGCGCGAGGCGGCGCCGAGATGCAGGTCCGAGATCACCAGCGTCCGCACCGGCATTAGTGTGGCGGGCCGTCATGCCCGGACCACTCGACGGAGTGATCGTCGCCGACTTCTCGCGCGTGCTCGCAGGCCCCTATGCCTCGATGCTGCTCGGCGACCTCGGGGCCGACGTGATCAAGGTCGAGCGCCCCGGCACCGGCGACGACACGCGCGCCTGGGGGCCGCCGTGGCACGGCGACACGAGCACGTACTACCTCGGCCTGAACCGCAACAAGCGCTCGGTTGTGCTCGACCTCGCGGACGCCGGCGACCGCGAGCTGGCGAGGCGGCTGGGCGAGCGCGCCGATGTGCTGATCGAGTCGTTCCGGCCTGGTCTGATGGCCTCGTGGGCGCTCGACGGCGACACCCTCCGGGCCGCCGGGAACCCGCGCCTGGTCTCGTGCTCGGTGACGGCCTTCGGCTCCGCCCCCGAGGCCGCCGGCCTCCCCGGCTACGACTTCCTCTTGCAGGCGATGGGCGGGCTCATGAGCGTGACCGGCGAGGCCGACGGGCGCCCGCTGAAGGTCGGCGCCGCGCTGATCGACCTCGTGTGCGGGCTGCTGGCGGTCACCGGCATCCAGGCCGCCCTGGCCGAGCGCGAGCGCACCGGCCGCGGGCGCCACGTCGAGGTCTCGCTGATGGACTCGGCCCTCGCCGCGCTGCTCAACCAGGCGTCGGCGTGGGTGTCCGGCGGCGCGGTGCCGTCGCGGCGCGGCAACCGCCACCCGAGCATCGCCCCGTACGAGACATACGAGGCGCAGGACCGTCCGTTCGCGCTGGCGGTCGGCAACGACCGGCTGTTCGCCCGCCTCTGCGTGGCCGTCGGCCTGCCGGAGCTCCCGGCCGACGAGCGCTTCGCCACCAACGCCGCCCGCGTCGCTCACGTCGATGCCCTCGGCGAGCGCCTCGAGTCCGTCTTCCGCACCCGGCCCGCCGCGCACTGGCTCACCGCCCTTCGCGCCGCCGGCGTCCCGGCCGGACCGATCAACCGCGTGGACGAGGCCTTCGCCCTGGCCGCCGAGCTGGGCCTCGAGCCCACCGACGACCGCCACGGCGTCCCGCTCGTCGCCCCGCCGCTGCGCCTCGACGGCGAGCGCCCGCCGGTCCGCCGCCCGCCCCCGCGCCTCGACGAGCACGGCGAGGAAATCAGGCGTTGGCTGGGGTAACGTCGCCCGCAGCTCGCCGGGTGGGGTTTCCGGCGAGCGGAGGGCGAAACCCTCAATCCCGAGCTGCCAACGCCTGTCGAATTGTCTTCGGCAGCATGAAGCGCACGTCCTCGCGCATGACCTCGAAGGTCTGCACGTCCTCCGTCCCGCGCGCGCGGAAGAACTCGACGAGGCGCTCGACCAGCTCCTCGGGCGCGCTGGCGCCGGAGGAGATGCCGACGACGCGAGCGCCCTCGAGCCATTCCTCGCGCACCTGGCTCTCGTTGTCGATCAGGTGCGCCTCGGCGCCGCAGTCGCGCGCGACGTCGACCAGCCGCTGCGAGTTCGACGAGTTCTTGGACCCGATGACGAGCACGAGGTCGCAGTCGGCCGCCATCTGCTTGACCGCGGACTGGCGGTTCGTCGTCGCGTAGCAGATGTCGTCCGTGCGCGGCCCCGTGATGTTCGGGAACCGCTCGCGCAGGCGGTTGATGATCGAGCGGGTCTCGTCGACCGAGAGGGTGGTCTGGGAGATGTACGCGAGCCGGTCGGGATCGGGGACCTCGAGCGTGTCCACGTCCTCCTCGGTCTGGACGAGGACGATGTGGTCGGGCGCCTCGCCGGTCGTGCCTTCGACCTCCTCGTGGCCGGCGTGGCCGATCAGCACGATCGTGTAGCCCTCGGCCGCGAACTTGACCGCCTCGCGGTGCACCTTGGTGACCAGCGGGCACGTCGCGTCGATCGTCTGGAGGCTGCGGCGCTCGGCGTCGGCGTGCACGGCCGGCGACACGCCGTGGGCGGAGAAGACGGTGATCGCGCCCTCCGGGATCGAGTCGTCGAGCTCGTCGACGAACACGGCGCCGCGCTCGCGCAGGCCCTCGACGACGTGCTTGTTGTGGACGATCTCCTTGCGCACGTAGACCGGCGGCCCGTGCAGCTCGAGGGCGCGCTCGACGGTCTGGACGGCACGGTCCACGCCCGCGCAGTAGCCGCGCGGCGCGGCGAGGAGGAGCTTCTCCGGGGTCACCCGCTCAAGTCTAGGAGCAGCTGCACGACCGTCTCCCCCGCGCGGTCGAGCGAGCGCGCCGACACGGCGCTCATGTCGTCGCAGCGCCGGTGCCAGCAGGGGAACGTGAAGTCGATCAGGTCGATCGCCGGCACACCCCGGCGAAGGAACGGCGTGTGGTCGTCCTGCACCACGCCGGTGGCCTCGTCCGGGAACGTGGAGCCGGCGCCCACCTTCCGCGCAGCGGCCCGAAGCTGCGTCCACAGCCCGATGTCCGAGCTCGACTCGCGCGGGATCCGCATGCGGCCGCGCTCGGCCACGAAGTCGAGGAGGATCACGGCCTGGGTGCGGGCGGCGTGCTTGCGCGCGTAGTGCTTGGAGCCGCGCAAGCCGGTGCGGTAGAAGTTGCGCCGGTCGTCGGGGCTCTCCTCGCCGTCGAACAGCACGAAGCGGATCGGCGGCGCGTTCGCCCCGCGGCCCGCGCGCCGCAGCGCGCGGGCGACCTCGAGCACCGCGGCCGTGCCTCCCGCCCCGTCGTTGGCCCCCACGAACCCCGGCAGCAGCTTCGTGTCGTAGTGGGCGGCGACGACGATCGGCTTGCCGCGGCCGGGGATCGATCCGACCACGTTGCGCAGGCCGCCCGGCACCCGCTGGTAGCGCCCGTTCGGCACCCGCGCGCGCAGCCAGCGGGCGAGCCGCCGTGACGCCGCCGAGCCCGCCGGCCGCGGGCCCATGTCAACCTGCGTCCGCAGGTCGGCGAACGCGCGGTCGGCGTCGAAGCGGTCGACGCTGACGGCGGAGGCGGTCCGCTCCTCGCCGGACCCCAGGCAGCCGCCCACGGCCACGGCGACGAGGGCGAGGAGCAGCGCCTTAGTCATTGGACGTCACGGCCTCGAGCAGCTCCGCGAAGCGCTCGCGGGCGGCCGCCCGGCGGGTGGGCAGGTGCTCGCTCGGCACGTCGCCCTCCGGCGCCTCGTAGCCGCGCAGGATCTGCCGCGCGACGCTCTGCCGGTGCACCTCGTCCGGCCCGTCGTACACCCGCGCCGCGCGAGCGAACCGGTACATCTGCTCGAGCGGGAGGTCGGTCGAGTAGCCGAGCGCGCCGTGCGCCTGGAGCGCCCGGTCGACGACGTCGTGAAGCACGCGAGCGCCGTAGAACTTGATCAGCGCGATCTCCTGCCGTGCAGCCGCCGCGCCCTCGGTGTCCATCTTCCACGCCGCGTGCAGGGTCATCAGCCGGGCCGCCTGCATCTCGGCCGCCGAGTCGGCGATCCAGTTCTGGACCGTCTGCTTGTCGGCCAGCAGGGAGCCGTGCGCGTAGCGGGACTGCGCGCGCTCGCAGAGCATGTCGAACGCCCGGTGCGACACGCCGAGCCAGCGCATGCAGTGGTGGATGCGCCCGGGCCCGAGCCGCTGCTGGGCGATCAGGAACCCGGCGCCGCGCGGGCCGAGCAGCGCGTCGGCCGGCAGCCGCACGTCCTCGTAGACGATCTCGGCGTGCCCGCCGTAGACGCCGAAGCGCTCGTACGGGTGCTCCATGGTGGGCACGTCGCGCAGGATCTGCACGCCTGGCGTGTCGACCGGCACGATGAACATCGACGCGCGCTGGTAGCGCTGCGCGTCCGGGTCGGTGACGGCCATGACGATCAGGAAGTCCGCCACCGACGCGTTGGTGGTGAACCACTTGCGGCCGCTGAGCAGCCACCCGTCGCCAGCCTCGACGGCGCGCGTGCGCAGCAGCGTCGGGTCGCTGCCCGCGCTGTCGGGCTCGGTCATCGAGAACGCCGACCGCAGGTCGCCGGCCAGCAGGGGGTGCAGCCACTGCTGCTTCTGGTCCTCGGTACCGGCCAGGGCGAGGATCTCCGAGTTGCCGGAGTCGGGCGCCTGGTTGCCGAACGCCACCGGCGCGAACGGGCTGCTCCCGAGGATCTCGTGCATGAGGCCGAGCTTCACCTGGCCGAAGCCCTGGCCGCCGAGCTCGGGCGGCAGGTGGGCGGCCCACAGGCCGCGCTCGCGGACCCGCTCGCGCAGGGGCGCCATCGCGCGCTCCATGCCACCCGGACCGAGCTCCTCGGCGATCGACTCGAGTGGCCAGATCTCCTCCCGCACGAAGCCGCGCATCCAGTCGAGCTGCGCCTGGAACTCCGGCTCGGTCGAGAAGTCCCACCCCATCGGCCCTGTGATGATGGCAGTCGTGCCGTTCCTGGTCGCCGCTGCCGCCGTCGCCGCCGGGGCGACGCTCCAGTCGGCGACGGGCTTCGGCTTCTCGCTCGTCGCTGCGCCGCTCGTGTTCGCGGCCATGGGTCCCGAGGAGGCCGTCGGCCTGCTCACGCTGCTGGGCGCCCAGGTCAGTCTGATGACGCTCGCGACCGAGGGGCGGCGCCCGCAGCCGGCCATGAGCGAATGCGCGCTCGTGCTCGCGGCCGCCGTTCCCGGCGCGGTCGCCGGGGTGGCGGTGCTGCGGGCGCTCGACGTCGTCGCGCTCCAGATCGCCGTCAGCCTCGGCGTGATCGGCACGCTCGCCGTGCGGCGGCTCGCCACCGGGCACCTGCCGCGGTGGGCGGGCGTGCCGGCCGGCTTCGCGTCGGGTGCCCTGACGACGTCGACCACGACGTCCGGCCCGCCGCTGCTCGTCTTCCTGCTCGGCCGGCAGCTGACGCCCGATCAGATGCGCGACACGCTGCCGGTCTGCTTCCTCGGCCTCAGCGTGATCGGCGCGCTCGCCCTGTGGACCACGGGCACGACGGCCGCGATCCCGGAGCCGTGGCAGATCGCCGTCCTCGTGCCGGTGGCGGCGGCGGGCCAGCTGCTCGGCCGCCGGCTCTTCGCGCGGCTCGCCCGCAGCGGGCGGTTCGAGCCGGTGGTCACCGGCGTCCTGCTCGCCTCGGTGCTCGGCGGCCTCGCCGCCGCCGCGCTGTAGGCTTGCCGCGACCGGCACGAGAGAGAGGGACCATGGCGCAGGCGCACGGCGATCGGCTCACCGCGGTGGACGCATCGTTCCTGGCCCAGGAGGGTCCGACCTCCCACATGCACATCGGCGCCGTGATGGTCTTCGAGGGCCCGCCGCCCGCCTTCGAGGAGTTCGCCGACCACGTGCGCGGCCGGCTCCACCTCGTCCCGCGCTACCGCCAGAAGCTCGCCGTCCCGCCGCTCGAGACAGGGCGCCCGCTGTGGGTTGACGACCCCAGCTTCAACCTCGAGTACCACCTGCGCCACACAGCGCTCCCGGCCCCGGGCTCGGAGGAGCAGTTGCGCGCGCTCGCCGGTCGCATCCACTCACAGCAGCTCGACCGCACGAAGCCGCTGTGGGAGGTCTGGCTCGTGCAGGGCCTGGAGGAGAACCACTTCGCGCTGATCTCGAAGACCCATCACGCGCTCGTGGACGGGGTTGCCGGCGTCGACCTCGCCACGGTCCTCTTCGACGTCGAGCCCGTGCCCCCGCCGCTGCCGTTCGAGGGGGAGCCGTGGGTCCCGCAGCCGGAGCCGAGCGCGGTCGCGCTCGCCGCCCGCGGCGTCCGCGGGCTCGCGCGGCTGCCGTTCTCGGTCGCCGGCCGGGCGCTGGACGCCGCCGGCCATCCCACCGCCTCGCTGCACGCGGCGCGGGAGGCGGTCGAGGGCGTCGCGGAGGTCGCGTGGGCGGGCCTGAACCCGGCGCCCGCCACGCCGCTCAACGTGCCGATCGGGCCGCACCGGCGGCTGGTGACGATCCGCAGCGAGCTGACCGACTTCAAGCGCATCAAGAACGCGTTCGGCGGCACGGTCAACGACGTGGTCCTGACCGTGGTGGCCGGCGGGCTGCGGCGCTGGCTGATCTCGCGCGGCGCCCGCGTCGAGGGGCTCGAGCTGCGCGCGCTCGTGCCGGTCTCGATCCGCGCGGCAGGCGAGCACGGCCACATGGGAAACCGGCTCGCCGCCATGCGCGGGCCGCTGCCGGTCTACGTCGAGGACCCCGTGGCGCGGCTCCAGGTCGTGCGCCAGGCCATGGACGGGCTGAAGGAGTCCAAGCAGGCGGTCGGGGCCGAGGTGCTCTCCGGCGTGCAGAACCTCGCGCCGCCGACGGTCCTCGCCCAGGCCTCCCGGATCAACTTCTCGACCCGGCTCTTCAACCTGCTCGTCACCAACGTGCCCGGGCCGCAGTTCCCGCTCTACGCGCTCGGGCGTGAGCTGCTCGACCTCTTCCCGGTCGCGTTCCTGCCGCGCGACCACGCGCTCGCGGTCGCGATCATGTCCTACAACGGCGGGATGGACTTCGGGCTGCTCGGCGACTACGACGCGATGCCCGACCTCGACGCCCTCGGCGAGATGATCGAGGAGGCGCGGGACGAGCTGCTGACCGCGGCGGCGGAGCAGGTGGCGGCCGAGAACGGGTCCGGAACTAGTAGCCGAGCGCGAACTTCGCGTCCTCGGACATCTTCTCGGGCGTCCACGGAGGCGTGAAGACCATGTTCGGGACGACCTCCTCGACGCCGGGGAGCTCGCCCACGAACTCCTGCATCTGCTCGGAGACCTGCGGCCCGATCGGGCACGCCGGGGTGGTGAGCGTGAACGTCACGTTCACGGTGCCGCCGTCGATCTCGACCCCGTAGACGAGCCCGAGCTCGACGAAGTCCAGCCCGAGCTCGGGATCGATGACGTTGCTGAGCGCCTCGAGGACGTCGTCTTCGTCGACCATCGGGCACATTGTAATTCGCCCGGGGGCTGTACTAACTCACTGGTTTGTATTAGCTTGCCGGGATCGTTCATTTCGATGACCAGCTGGCGATCCTCCGGATCGTGGGGGACGAGGATCGCAACACCAGCGGTTACCGCCGGCGCCCGCTGTCGACCGCGCTGAAGGCCACGCGGGACGTGATCGTCGACCTCTCGGAGCTGCGCTTCGCCGACCTCTCGCTGATGATCGACCTCGCCTGCCTCGCCCAGCGGCTGCGAGCCCAGGACCGCACGCTGTGGCTCAGCGGCGCCCAGCCGGAGATCCGGCGGCTGATCGAGGCCATCGGCCTGGACCACCTGCCAGCCGTGCGGCTGGCCGGCGCGCAGCCCGCCTACCGCTGACCCCTCGTAACGTTTAAGGAGCCGATGCTCCTTCCGCTCGTCCTGCTCTTCGTCGTGGTGCCGATCGCGGAGCTGTACGTGATCATCCAGGTCGGGCAGGCGATCGGAGTGTGGTGGACGATCGGGATCCTGATCGCGGACTCGATCCTCGGCTCGGTGCTGATGCGCTCGCAGGGTCGCGCCGCGTGGCGGCGCTTCAACGAGGCGATCCGCGCCGGGCGGGTGCCGGCGCGCGAGGTGGTCGACGGGGCGCTGGTGATCTTCGGCGGCGCGCTGCTGCTGACCCCGGGGTTCCTCACCGACATCCTCGGCCTCGTCCTGCTCCTGCCGCCCACGCGCGCTGTCGTGCGGACGCTCCTGCTGCGGCGCTTCGCCCAGCGCATGGTGGCCTCGGCGATGACGCAGCGACGTCCCAGCCGCCGGCCGGGCGACGTCGAGGGCACGGCCGTCGACGTCGAGCCGCGCCGGGACGCGCCCTAGCCTAGTTGTCCGACCCCAGCCGATCCCAGCAGTAGAGCTCGATGCACTCGGCCGCCAGCTCCTCCGCCCGCTCGGGCGAGAGCCATGGCAGCACCATGTCGAGCGCCTGGTCCTCGGCGAAGCCGGCGTTGAACGCGTCCTCGCCACGGAGCCCGGCCGCGATCTTCAGCGCCTCGCGACGGTTGTCGCCCAGCGAGCTGAACGCGCCGACCAGGAAGTCCTTGTTGGCGACCGGCATGCCGACCTCCATCGACGCGTGCCAGGCGGCCAGCATCGACAGGTCGTCATCGTCGAGATCGGCGACCGCCTTCGCATAGTGCGAGGCGAGCTCCTCCTCGGGGATCTCGTCGACCCAGGCGCGGACCAGCTCACACAGCAGCTGGCGGCGGGCCTCGCGGCCGACGGTCTCGGCGATCACGCGGATGGCGTCCCGCGGCTCGATGAAGCACAGTGACATGACGCGGCGCACGGTACGCCGGGCCCCGGACAGATCGCCGCGCATCCCGTGGCGGTGGTTCAATGGCGCCGTGCCGGGGCGCTACGAGTCGCATTACCTGCGCGCCGTCGACCCGGCCCGCCCCCGCGCCGCCTGGATCCGGCACACCACGCACCAGGCGCCGGACGGGGAGGCGGCGGGCGCGCTGTGGTGCACGGTGTGGGACGCCGAGGCCGGCCCGCCGTACGCCGTCAAGCAGCGGGTGCCGTTCGCCGGGCCGCCTCCGGCGCCGCTGCGGGGGCGCGCGGAGGCGCTCGGGCGCGTCGCCGCCTGGGAGCTGGAGGCCGCCGGCGAGGCGGCGCCGCTCCGCCACCTGCCGCGCGAGTGGATGTACCGCGCGCCGCTCCCCCGCACGAAGCTCGTGAGCCCGCGGCCGGACGCGGTGTTCACCGGCTGGCTGGACGCCGGCGGCCGGCGGACCCAGGTGGCCGGCTGGCGCGGCATGGTCGGCCACAACTGGGGCACCGAGCACGCCGAGCGCTGGGTGTGGCTGCACGCCGTCGGCTTCGAGGAGGCGCCCGGAGCGTGGCTCGACGTGGCGATCGGCCGCGTGCGCGTCGGCGGCACCGTGACCCCGTGGGTGGCCAACGGCGCGCTCGCCCTGGACGGCGAGCGGTTCCGCCTCGGTGGACTCGGGCGAGTGCCGGGCACGTCGGTGCAGGCGCGCCCCGGCGCGCTCGAGGCCGAGCTCCCCGGGCGCGGCGCCCGCGTACGAGTGGCGGTCAGCGCCCCCCTCGAGCAGACCGTGGCGTTCGTCTACGCGGACCCGGCGGGCGGCGAGCACCACTCGCTGAACTGCTCGATCGCCGAGGTCCGGCTCCGGGTCTCCCGGCGCTCCCGGCCGCCGCTCGAGCTCGCCACCGCCTTCGGCGGCGCCTACGAGCTCGGCGTGCGCGAGACCGACCACCGCGTGGATCTTCAGCCGTTCGGCGATCCGTGACGAACGTCAACGGCGGCATCGAGGGAAGGGTCCGGATGCGGCGATTGCTCACTTGACGGCGAATATCGCCGTCAAGTCGACACGCGGCGTTCCGTGCTCCCCTTCAATGCCGAAGTTGGATCGCCTCCAGCGCGCGGTCGACGTCGTGCTCGCTGGTGCTCAGGTGGAACGAGAAGCGGGTGAGCCCGCTGCGCTCGGTGGCCATCACGCCCGCCGCGCGCCACCGCTCTCCCGCCGCCGCGTCGAGGTCGACGGCCACGATCGCAGAGTCGCCCGCCGGCATCCCGAGCCCCGCCCGGAAGCGGTTCGCGAGGCCGACGTCGTGGTCATGGACGGCGCGGATCCCGACGTCCTCGAGCAGCGCCAGCGCCGGTGCGGCGCCGACCCAGCTCAGCCACGCGGGTGAGACGTCGAAGCGGCGGGCGTTGCCGGCGAGCCGCAGCGGCGCCCCGTAGTTGGTCTCGACCGGGTCGTCGCCGGCGTACCACCCCGCGAGATGGGGCCGCAGCCGCTCGGCGGCATCCGGGCGGATGGCGAAGAACGACGTGCCGCGCGGGTTCATCAGCCACTTGTAGCCGCTGGCGACCATGTAGTCGAAGCGGCCCGCGTCGAGCGGGAGCCATCCGGCCGCCTGGGTCGCGTCGAGGTACGTCAGCGCACCGTGGTGCGCCGCCGCCGCCTCGATCGCGTCGAGGTCGGCCAGCCGCCCGTCGAACGACTGCACGGCGCTCACCGCCACCAGCGCCGTGTTGCCGTCGACGGCCTCGGCGACCCGATCGAGCGGCACGAGCTGAACCTGAAGCCCCGCCTGCGCGAGGAACGGCCACAGCACCGAGGTGAAGTCCTCCTCCGCAGTCACCACGCGAGCGCCGCGCGCGAGCGAGAGCGCGACCAGCGCCGCGAACGCCGACGCCTGCGACCCAACGGCTACGTCGTCGGCCTCCACCCCGTGCAGCCGGGCGAAGCTCGCTCGCGCCGCCCCCACGGACTCGTCCCAGCCCCAGAAGCCGGTGCGGCCGTGGCGCCACTCGTCGGCCGCCGCCAGGAGCGCCTCGTGGGCGGGACGCGGCGGCAGCCCGTAGGTGGCGGTGTTCAGGTAGACGGTCTCCGGCGAGAACAGCCGCTGGGCTTCGGCGACGGTGGTCACCGGACGGCGACCGCGCGGCGTTCGAGCGCGCCGAGGAAGAGGGCGGACGCGAACTCCGTCGCCCCGTCGACGTCGGGCGGGGTGCGCTCGGCGAGCCGGCTGCCGAGCTCGAGGGCGACGGCGATCATCGCGTGGGCGCAGTACTCGACGTCGACCGGCGGCACGTGGCCGGCGTCGATCGCCGCGCGCAGGTCCTCGGCCAGCTCCTCGGTGCCGGCGGGCAGCACGGCATCGCCGAAGCGGTCGCGCACCGTGTCGAGGTTGCTGCGCACGAACGCGAAGCGTCCCGGATCCTCGACGATGAACGCGAAGAAGGCGCGGTAGCCGCCCTCGACGAAGTCCTCGGCGGTGCGCGCGCTGCGGCGGGCGGCCCGCACGCGGCGGCGGGCCTCGATGCCGGTCTCCTCCACGAGCGCGCGGAAGACGGCGTCCTTGTCGGGGAAGTAGTTGTAGAAGGTGCCCGACGCGAGACCTGTGCGGCGCACGATGTCGCGCACGCTCGCCGCCCCGTAGCCCAGCTCGGCGAACACCTCGCGGGCGGCGGCGAGGATCGCGGCCCGGTTCGCCGCCTTCGTGCGCTCGCGCCGCCCGCTCATGCCACGGCCACCACACGCGGCGGGACGGGCAGCGGCCGGCCTTTGGCCCGTGCCGCCCCGCGCCGGCGCTCCGCCGCGAGCTCGGCGAGGTAGTCGTCGAAGTCGACCTGCATCGTGTGGCGGCGGGAGGCTACGTAGCGCTTGAACATGCGCGCCCGCTCGCGTTCGATGTCGGCGCGCAGCTCGCTCGCGGGCGGCAGCGCGTAGCGGCCGGCCAGGTACTCGGCCACCCACTCGCTCTGCGCCGCGGCCAGCGGCATGATCGCCCCGAGCGGCTGGAGCAGCCCGATGAAGAACACGTTCGGGCGATCGGGATGGAAGACGCGGCGGAACAGCGGCAGGTCGTTGTCCGGCGCGGCGATCAGGTCGGCGTCGAAGAACGGGAAGCGCACGTTGTAGCCCGTGCAGTACACGACCAGGTCGGCCTCGACCTCGCTGCCGTCGGCGAACACGACGGTGCGCTCGGTCAGCCGGGCGATGTTCGGCTTCGGCGTGATCTCGCCGTGCGCGAGGCGGGACAGCACGTCGTCGGAGATCGTGGGGTGCGCCTCGAGCGGGCCGTGATCCGGCTTCGGCAGCCCGTAGCGCTCGAGGTCGCCGACGACCATCCGCAATATGCGGCGGGCGACGCCCTGGCGGATCCGGAACGGCACGCCGGCGCGCGTGAAGTACTGGTCGGCCGGCCGGCCGAACACGTACTTCGGCACGATCCATGTGCCGCGCCGCGCGGCGAGGTACGTCGCGGTCGCCGAGAAGCTGGCCTCGACGGCGATGTCCATCGCCGAGTTCCCCATCCCGAGCACGACGACGCGGCGGTCGCGGAAGTAGGCCGGATCCTCGCCCGTGAAGTCGTGCGCGTGGATCTGCTCGCCGGCGAACGTCTCGCTGCCGGGGAACGCCGGCTCCGGCCAGCGCGCGTCCCAGTGGTGGCCGTTGGCGACGATCAGCGCGTCGTAGCGCTCGCTGCGGCCGTCGTCGAGGTCGACCTCCCACGTGCCGTCGGCGGCAGGGGCGGCGCGCTCGACGCCGGTCTCGAATGTGATCCGGTCGCGGAAGCCGAAGTGGTCGACGTAGGCGTCGAAGTACCTGGCGATCTGGGTGTGGTGCGGGAAGTCGGGATACGCCGCCGGCATCGGGAAGTCGGCGAACTGCATCCGGTCGCGGGAGGTGTTGATGTGCAGCGAGCGGTACGCCGACGACATCCCGTTGCGGTTCTTGAACACCCAGTTGCCGCCGACGCGATCGGACTTCTCGAAGCAGTCGAAGTCGAACCCCCGCTCGTGGAGCGCCTTCGCCGCGGCGATCCCCGACGACCCGGCGCCGATCACGCACACCCTCGGCAGCATCGGATTAAAGATGACGCACGCGTCAAGTTTGTG
>DASTIC010000266.1:0-9153 GCA_035717845.1 Solirubrobacteraceae bacterium | reverse complement strand
CGAACGTCAACTGCGGCTGGGTAGGGAGGTGAGGGAGCCGGCCGTGCCGTCGGTCCCTCCTCGTCGCCGTCAAGCCGGGGTTTCGCGTACTTCTGTGTTTGGAGGTATCTCCAAATCCACCTTTGTGCTCTAGACGCGCACAAAGGTGGATTCGGGTGATCGGCTCGGCGCCCGGATACACCTAAGCCCGCCTTGGCTAGCGTCTCGCGGCAGTGACACGCGGCGTTGCGACTGGTAGGGCGGTTGGCATGGCTGTCCTCGCCGGGATCGGAGGGTTCTTGTGGGGGCTCTTGGGCCGCGCGGACGCCCAACACCGTTCGGGTGGACGAGTCATTCCTCGCCGCTGGCGCGCTGGTACTTGCGACGTTTGCGGCGGCGCCTGCGCCGCGCCGCTCGCGCTCTGCTGGCGCGCACGCGAGCCCGGCGAGGCTCGGGGAGTTTCGTGGATTTCGATCAGCAAGCGCCCATCGAAGTCCACTCTTCTCCTCTCCCAGCGCAGTTGAATTCGTGGCGCGCGTTCCGTCCGACCGGTGTGCAACTACGCGTGCGCGCGAAAGGAACCGGCACCAGCGGGGCGAACGACGCCGCCATGCACAACCGCGCCCTGCACGACTCGCTGGTGGCGTTCGTCGAGGAGGCGGCCTGGCAGCTCGCCGAGGAGGTCTCCGGTGGCGCCGAGGTCCCCTTCGAGCTCGTCGACGCGAGCCTGTCCGGCCGCGCGTCCGCCCCGCTGTACTGCTACCGGCCGCTGACGGGGCGCTTCATCGCCGAGCGCACGACCGAGCTGGCCAAGCTGCCGTCCTACCCCGCTGCCGTGCAGGGCCTCGGCTCGCTGCCCGACCTTTCCGCATACCTGGAGGCGCGTGGCCGGCGCACCCCCTCGCCGGACCACCGCCTCCAGGCCGACGCCGCGCTCCAGGAGCTCCTCACCGCGGTGTGGGCGGAGTCGAGCGACTTCACCTTCGAGCCCGGGCGCTTCGAGGCCGCCTTCGCCGAGCTCGAAGAGACGGCGTACGGCGACCGGGTGCTGTCGGTGGTCCTCGCCGCCGTCGAGGGGCTGGTGCTGGAGAGCGACGAGGTGCCGCTCGGCGACGGCCTCGCGCTCGTGCGGGCCGAGGCGCTCGAGGACGTGCCCGGAGACCTGCGGGCCGACGAGATGGGGACCGTCGCCGTGCTCGCCCTCGACGCCGATGCCGGCCACGGTCGCGCGCTGGAGGACGCGGGCCGCCGCCTGCGCCGCCTCCAGACCGCGCTGCGGCTGTGGGACGACGCCGAGCCGTCGCTCGGCCCGACCGCGTGGGCGAAGGCCGACGGCGGCACGTGGAGCGCGGTGCCGCTGGCGACCGGGATCCGTCGCGACGCCGGCGAGTGCCTGCTGGCGGCCGACGAGGAGGACCCGCTGCGGGCGTTCTGCTCGCTCGTCACCCGCCGCACCCCGCGCGGCGGCGAGCTGGCATGGGCACTGCGCCGCTTCGAGCTCGGCTGCGAGCGCGCGTTCGCCGTCGACGCGCTGACCGACTGGCTGCTGGCCGGCCGGGCGCTGCTGGCCGACGAGGACAGCCAGGGCTACGAGGGCCTCGCCGAGCGGCTCGCAGTCATCTGCGCGACCCCCGAGGAGCGCCACGCGCTCGAGGCGCAGCTCGACGAGACGATCCGGCTCGAGCGCGCGGCGATCACCGGCCGGCTGCGGCCCGAGCCGCGGGTCGAGGACCTGATCGCCGACCTCGGCGGCAACCTGCGGGCGGTCCTGCGCGATGTCCTCTGCGGCCACCTCGACCCGCAGCTGCGGCGCGTGGCCGACGAGATGCTCGACGAGGAGCGGGTAGGAGCAACGGATGACTGATGACGAGAAGGGCGAGTGGGCCAAGACGGCGGATGAGGGGATCGTCCCCGACACGCTGAGCGGCGAGGACGAGTCCGGCCCGGTGGGCCGCGAGGCCGCCACGCAGGAGCCGGCGACGGAGGAGGGCATCGACCCCTCCGCGAGCGACGAGGCGGACGCGACCAGAGACGGGGGCGCCGAGCCGCCCGACGGCAGCGAGCCCGACCTCAAGGACGTGGCCGCCGCGGCGCGCGAGCAGCAGAAGGACGACTAGTCGCCCGCGAACAGGTGCTCGCGCATGAGCGCGAGCCCTTCGACGTCGTGGATGTCACCCTCGAGCTCGGGGACGACGATGGTCGGCGGGTTGCCGAGCCGCGTGCCCAGCCGCTCCAGGCTCGCGGCCTCGCGCTCGGCGAGCGCGGCCAGCTCCTCCGCGGCCGTCGTCACGCGCGCTGCGAGGTCCTCGCCCAGCTCGGCCGAGAGGTCGGGGGACCCGTCCGTCTCGGCCACCACGTGGAGGCGGTTGACGACCAGGCCCCCGAAGGGCATGCCGGCGGCGGCCAGCTTGCTGTGGAAGTGGATCGCCTCCTCCACCGGGTCGTGGCGCGGCGCCGTCACGATCAGGAACGTCGTCCCGGGATCCTCGAGTAGCGCGCCGACGCGCCGGGCCCGCTCGGTGAAGCCGTCGATCATCCCGCCGAGCGCGCGGAAGAAGACCGACAGGTCGTGCAGGAGGTCGACGCCGGTGAGCCGTTCGAGCAGGCCGAACACGACGCCCGTCCCGCGCCCGAGGATGCGGCCGCCGAGGCCGGCCGGCCGCAGGAATATCTTGATCGCCCGGCCCTGGAAGAAGCCAGTGAGGCGGCTGGGGGCGTCAAGGAAGTCGAGCGCGTTGCGCGAGGGAGGCGTGTCGAGCACCAGCAGGTCGTAGTCGCCGTCCTGGTCGAGCTCGTACAGCTTGGCGATGGCGGTGAACTCCTGCGAGCCGGCCACCGCGCCCGAGAGCTGCTGGTAGATCCGGTTGGAGAGCACCTCGTCGCGCGTCGCCGCGTCGGGCGCGAGCCGCTCGATCAGCGAGTCGAACGTGCGCTTGGAGTCGAGCATCAACGCCCACAGCTCCCCCTCGATCTCGCTGCCGAAGCGCTCCGGGTCGACGAGCCGGGGCTCGTTGCCCAGCTCCTCGAGCCCGAGCGAGTCGGCCAGCCGCCGCGCCGGATCGATCGTCACGACCGCGACCTTGAGCCCGCGCTCGGCCATCCCCATGGCGATCGCGGCCGCCGTGGTCGTCTTGCCGACGCCGCCCGCCCCTGCGCAGACGACGATCCGGCGGCCCTCGAGCAGCGACAGCATCGGAAGAGGGTACGGGCGGGCTAGCGGATCCGGATGGGGGAGCCCTTGATGTCCGTGACCGCGACGTTCACGGTTCGGCAGCGGCCGCAGCGGATCCGCACCTTCAACGTCATCTGCTCGTGGCTCATCGACGCCGCGAGCACGTTGCCGCACTCGACGCACACGTAGTCGTCCGGGCCGTTGGCCCGGAAGACCGGGCGGTCAGGATCCTCCTGGATCGCCGTGCCGCCGCCCGGCGGCACCTCGCCCTCGCGGACGCGCCGCATCTCCACGCGGGCCATCAGAGCTTGGCGCTGAGCTTCCCGGTGAAGTCCTTGATCAGCGCGTCGAGCACGCCGGCCACCACGCCCTCGCCCATCGACGCCGCCTTGCCGGTGATCTGGGCGTTGGTGCTGATCGTCCCGCCCCCGCCGTCCGCGAGCGCGAAGATCGCCGTCGCGTTGGCGTGGCCCTGGCCGCCCGCCTCGCGCGACTTGACGGTGAGCGTCGCGCTGTGGCTCTCCGGGTCCTTCTCCGTGACCTCGACGGTGCCGGTGAACTTCATCGACATCGCGCCCATCTTCACGACGATCTCGGCCTTGACCGTGTCGTCGTCGGTGCGCTCGAGCACCCGCCCGCCCTCCACGCACGGCACGACCTCCTCGAGGTCGGTGATGGTCGCGAAGTTCTCGTCGGGCGGCTTCGTCGTAGCGAAGGGGTGCTCGAGCTGGACGGCCATGGCTGCTCCTGGGTTCGGTGGATAGGCTCCGCGCGTGCCGATCTACACGCTCGGGCCGGACGACGGAACGCTTTCGGTGCGGACAGGCCGCGGCGGCGCGGTGGCCAAGGCCGGGCACGACCTCCTCATCCACGTGACGGCGTGGACGGCCACGCTGGACCTCGACGCCCCGAGCCTCGCGCTCGAGGCCGACCCGACGTCGCTGCGCGTGCGAGAGGGGACCGGCGGCATGCAGGCGCTCGACGACGGCGACCTCGCGAATATCGAGACGACGATCAACGACGAGGTGCTGCTGCGGCGCGACATCCGCTTCCGCTCGACGTCGGTGAGCGGGGACGCGGACTCGCTGCGGGTGGCGGGCGACCTGACGTTGTTCGGGAGCACGCGCCCGATCGCCTTCGACCTGGCGCTGACCGAGGGGCGCGTGACCGGCACGGCCGTCCTCAAGCAGACCGACTTCGGCATCAAGCCGTACACGGCGCTGTTCGGGGCGCTCAAGGTCGCCGACGAAGTTCGCGTGGAGATCGACGCGGCGCTGCCTCAATCGCGGTAGACGGTCTGCGCGTCGAGTCCGCCCTCGACGCCGGGCGGGAGCGGCCCCGTGCCGTGGGCGTAGAGCGCGATGTCCTCGATCGTCTTGTACTGGTCGCCCGACGCCCAGGCGCCGTTGTTCCAGGTCAGCGACCCGGGGTCGGCCTCCAGCGCCATCCCCGCGAGGAGCTGCGCCTTGTGACGGATCTTCGCCGTCGCGCTGGCGATGGCGGCGGGGGCGCCGTCGGACGGGCTCGTGTTGAAGCCATGGCCGTTGCCGAAGCGATCGGTGTCCGCGGGCACCACCTTCACGTCGAGGGCGGGCACCCCGAGCTCGCCTGCGACGAGCGCCGCGTACTCCCGCTCGCGGCCGTCGGCCTCGGTGGTGAGGCTGAGGACCATCTTGCCCGTGGGGTGTACGCGCAGGAAGACCGCCCGGTAGGCCGCGTCACTCATCGTCGTCTCTCCTCTGTTCAGCGAGACGCTGCCGCTCCTGGTGGGCGGTCAGCGCGTTGTGTTCCTCCAGGTCGCAGAAGGCGGGCTGCGGCCCGCCGAGCGGATGTGCGGGGACCGCAGGCCGCTCGCAGCCGGGGTAGATGCAGCGCCTGGGCTCAGTCACCGAGGCTCCATCCCGGAGTCGTGCGGCCGCGGCTCGGGCCGTAGCCGCTCGGCATCGCCACCGAGCTGCCGGCCACGGGCGTGGCGCTCGCCCACGGCTCGGGCTCCTCGTGCTCGACCTCCGGCGCTCCGACGTCCGCGCCCCCGATCGCCGCGACCACCTCGCCGAGCGCCCGGAAGCTGTGGCCGCTGACCAGCGCGTCGCAGTGCGGCGCCGCGGCGACCATCCCGCCGGCCTGCACGGAGAAGGCGCTGGCGCTCACGCGCGGGTTGACCCAGACGATCCGGTGCGCCAGCCGCGCCAGCCGTGCCATCTCGCGCTCCACCAGCGCCGGGTCGCCGCGCTCCCAGCCGTCCGAGAGGATCACCACGACCGCTCCGCGCGCCATCCCGCGCCGTCCGTGGCGGTCGTTGAAGGCCTTCAGGGCGTCGCCGATGCGCGTGCCGCTCGACCAGTCCGGCGCGGTCTCCGCCGCGCGCTGGATCGCGCGCTCGGGGTTGCGGGCGGCGAGCGCGCGGGTGAGCCGCGTGAGGCGCGTCGCGAACGCGAACGCCTCGGCGTTCGGGCTGCTGCCCGCCGCGCAGGTGAGGAACTGGAGGTAGGCGCGGGCGTACGGCTCCATCGAGCCGGAGATGTCGCAGAGCAGCACCAGCCGGCGGCGCAGCACGCGGCGGCGCCGCCGGGCGAGCCGGATCGGCTCCCCGCCCGTGCGCAGGCTGCCGCGCAGCGTGCGCCGCAGGTCGACGCGGGCGCCGTGGCGGGCCCGCTCGTGGCGGCGCGTGCGCCGCGACGGCGTCTCGAGCCGCAGCCGCGTCATCAGCACGTAGAGCTGCGCGAGCTCGTGCGGCTCGAGCGCGTCGAAGCGCTTCTCGGAGAGGCGCTCCTCGTCGCTCGCCATGGCGAGCGGGACCTCGATCTCGCCGCGCTCGCCGCGACCCGTGGAGGGCGACGTGCCGCGCTGACCCGGCGGCGGCGCCGCGCGGCGTTCGTCCGGCGGCCCGTCGCAGCGCGCCGTCTCGTAGCCCCGGAACACGGCCGCGAACACGGCGTCGAACGTCGGGACCTGAGCCGGGTCGGTCACGAGGACGGCGCGCGCGGTCCAGTACAGCCGTCGCAGCGCCACAGGACGCACGAGCTCCAGCGCCCGCGCCAGCTCGGCGGAGCGGGCCGGCGTCATCGGCAGCCCGGCATCGTGCATCCGCCGCGCCAGGGCGCCGACCGTCGCCGGCAGGTCGAGCCACACCGTCTCGACCCTCACGCCGGCCGCACGAGCTGCTCGAGGCCGGCCGCGCGGATCACCTCCTGGTCGTCGCCGTACTTGAGCACCGCGCCCAGCGTGCGGTCGATCGCGGCGGCATCCAGAGCCTCGACGCCGAGCAGGTCGAGCGCGGCCAGCCAGTCGATCGCCTCGGCGATGCCCGGTGGCTTCTGCACGTCGCTATCGCGCATGCGCGCCACCGCGACGGCCACCTGCACCGCCAGCACCTCGGCGGCGCCCTTCACGCGGCGGCGGATGATCTCCACCTCGCGCCGCGCGTCGGGGTAGGCGATCCAGTGGTAGAGGCAGCGGCGCTTGACCGCGTCGTGCAGGTCGCGCGTGCGGTTCGAGGTGAGCACGATGACCGGCGGGTGGGTCGCCGTGATCGTCCCGAGCTCCGGGATGGTCACCGCGGCGTCGGCCAGCAGCTCGAGCAGGAACGCCTCGAAGTCGTCGTCGGCGCGGTCGATCTCGTCGACGAGCAGGACCGCCGGCCGCGGGCCCGGGTGCTCGAGCGCGCGCAGGAGCGGCCGCCGGATCAGGTAGTCCGGCCCGAAGAGGTCCTCCTCGCGCAGCGGCGACCCGGACGCGTCGGCCAGCCGGATGCCGATCAGCTGGCGGGGATAGTTCCACTCGTACAGCGCCTCGGCGGCGTCGATCCCCTCGTAGCACTGGAGGCGCACGAGCGGGGTGTCGAGCACGGCGGCCAGGGCGCGCGCCGCCTCGGTCTTGCCGACGCCCGCCGCGCCCTCGAGCAGGAGCGGCTGCGGCAGGCGCAGGCTCAGGAACATCGACGTCGCGAGGCCCTCGTCGACGAGGTAGTCCACGGAGGCCAGACGCTGGGCCAGCGTCTCGATGTCAGGGACGAGGTGGGCGACCTCGTCCGTCACTGCGGCGGCTCGGGACGTCCCTGCATCGCCCGCCACACGCGCGCCGGCGTGCACGGCATGTCGATGTGGTCGACGCCGTGCGTGGAGTGCAGCGCGTCGATCACCGCGTTGACGATGGCCGGCGGCGAGCCGACGTTGGGCGACTCGCCGACGCCCTTGGCGCCGAGCGGATGGTGCGGGCAGGGGGTGACGGTGGCGCCGAGCTCGAAGTCCGGGCACTCGAGCGCCGTCGGGATCAGGTAGTCCATGAACGACGAGTTCAGGCAGTTCCCCTCCTCGTCGAACGAGAGCAGCTCCATCAGGGCGATGCCGACGCCCTCCGCCAGCCCGCCGTGGATCTGCCCGTCGACGATCATCGGGTTGATGCGCACGCCGCAGTCGTCGACCGCGATGAAGCGCCGGACCGTGACCTGGGCCGTGTCGGGATCGATGTCGACGACCGCGATGTAGGCGCCGTAGGGATACGTGAGGTTCGGCGGGTCGTAGATGACCTGGGCGTCGAGACCGCCCTCCATGCCCTCCGGAAGCGCCTCGCCGGAGTACGCGCGCTCGGCGATGTCCTCGATCAGCGCGCCCTTCTCCGGGTCGCCCTTGACGTACCAGCGGCCCTTCTCCCAGGCGAGGTCCTCGGGCCGCGTCTCGAGCATCGTCGCCGCGATCAGCCGCGCCTTGTCGCGCACCTTGCGCGAGACGATCGCCACCGCGCCGCCGGACACCGGCGTGGAGCGGCTGCCGTACGTGCCGAGGCCGTAGGGCGAGCGATCGGTGTCGCCGTGCCGGACCTCGACGTCCTCGGGCGGGATGCCGAGCTCCTCGGCCACGATCTGCGCGAACGTCGTCTCGTGGCCCTGGCCCTGGGTCTGCGCGCTCAGCGACACGACGGCCTTGCCGGACGGGTGCACGCGCAGGTCGGCGCCGTCGTTCATGGCCAGGCCGAGGATGTCCATGTGCTTGCGCGGGCCGGCGCCGACGCCCTCCGTGAAGAAGGAGACGCCGATGCCCATCAGCTCGCCCTTCTCGCGCTTGGACGCCTGCTCGCGCCGCAGGTCCTCGTAGCCGGCGATGTCCATCGCCACGCGCATCGTCTCGGCGTAGTTGCCGGAGTCGTACGTCCAGCCGGTGGTCGTCTCGTAGGGGAACTGCTCGGGCGCGATGAAGCTGCGCATGCGCAGCTCGATCGGGTCGACCTCCATCTCCAGCGCGAGCGCGTCGACCATCCGCTCCACGAGGTAGACCGCCTCGGTGATGCGGAACGAGCAGCGGTAGGCGACGCCGCCCGGCGCCTTGTTGGTGTACACGGCCTTGACCTTCACGTGCGCGGCCTGGAGGTCGTACGAGCCGCAGACGATGTGGAAGAAGCCGGCCGGGAACTTGGTCGGCTGCGCGGTGCTGTCGAAGGCGCCGTGGTCGGCGATCACGTCGACCCGCAGGCCGGTGATCTTCCCGTCCTTGGCGCACATCTCCGAGCGCATGACGTAGTCGCGCGCGAAGCCGGTGGAGAGGAGGTTGCCGCTGCGGTCCTCGACCCACTTGACGGGGACGCCGGCGACGATCGAGCCGGCGATGGCGCACACGTAGCCGGGATAGACCGGCACCTTGTTGCCGAAGCCGCCGCCGATGTCGTTGCACTTGATCCGGATCATGTGCTCGGCGAGGCCGGCGACATGGGCGTAGACCGTGCGGTGGGCGTGCGGCGCCTGGTTGCCGTTGTAGATGTCGAGCTGGCCCGTCTCCGGGTTGAAGTCGGCGATGATCCCGCACGTCTCCAGCGGGGCCGGATGGCAGCGCGGGTAGATGATGTCGCGCTTGACGATCGTGTCCGCCTCGGCGAACGCGCGGTCGGTCGCGTCCTCGTCGCCGGCCTCCCACAGCGGGCTGGCCAGGTTGTCGACCTGGCCGGTCTTGTCGTCGCGGATCAGCGGCGCGTCCGCGTCGAGCGCCTTGCGGGCGTTGACCACGGCGGGC
>DASTIC010000265.1:0-4620 GCA_035717845.1 Solirubrobacteraceae bacterium | reverse complement strand
GGTTCCGGTGCTGACCGGCTTCCCGGTCACGACCACGATCTTCTTCTCGGGCATCGGGACGATCCTCTTCAACCTGATCACCCGCAACCGGGTGCCGTCCTACACCGGCTCGAGCTTCGCGTTCATCGCGCCGGTGCTGGCGGCCAAGGCCGAGGGCGGTATCGAGGCGGCGCTCGGCGGCATCCTGTGCGCGGGCGTCGCGCTCTTCCTCGTCGGCCTGCTCGTCGACCGCTTCGGCTACCGCCTGATCGAGGCGCTGCTGCCGCCGGTGGTGACCGGCGCCATCGTGGCCCTGATCGGCCTCAACCTCGCGCCGGTCGCCGAGGACCAGTTCACCCAGCAGGCGGGGATCGCGCTCGTCACGCTGGTCTCGATCCTCATCATCGGGGTCGCGGTCAAGAACTTCCTGTCGCGCCTGTCGGTGTTCCTCGGCGTGGTCGTCGGCTACGTGTTCGCGGCGCTGCTCGGGAAGGTCGACTGGACGGCGGTGCACGATGCCGACTGGGTCGGCTTCCCGGACTTCATGACGCCGACCTTCAGCGGCAAGGCGATCGTGCTGATCGTGCCCGCCGTGATCCTCGTCCTGCTCGCCGAGAACGCCGGCCACGTGAAGGCGGTGGCGACGATGACCGAGCAGGACCTCGACCCGCTGCTCGGGCGCTCGTTCATGGGCGACGGCGTCGCGACCACGCTCTCGGGCCTGTTCGGCGGGTCGGGCACGACCACCTACGCCGAGAACATCGGAGTCATGGGCTACACGCGGGTGTACTCCACGCTCGCGTACCTGATCGCGGGTGCGGTTGCGATCGGACTCGGCCTGCTGCCGAAGTTCGGGGCGATCATCAGCGCGATCCCGATCGGCGTGCTGGGCGGCGCCGTCACCGTGCTGTTCGGGATGATCGCGGTGCTCGGCGCGCGGATATGGATCGAGGCGCGGGTGAACTTCCGCGACCCCGTGAACCTGGTGACGGCCGCGGTCGCGCTGATCGTCGGCACGGCCAACTACACGCTCAACTGGGGCGACTACTCGTTCGCCGGCATCGCGCTAGGCACGCTCGCCGCGATCCTCATCTACCAGGTGCTGCGCTTCTTCCAGCCCGAGATCCCGGCACCCGAGACCGCGATCGGGGACTCGCTGGTGGAGCCGCTGGCCGCCACCCCGGACCCGCGCGCCCGGTGACCGTCCGCCTCATCGCCACCGGCGGCACCATCGCCTCGCTCGCCGATCCCGAGACCGGCGCCGTGCGGCCGGCGGTGAGCGCCGAGGACCTCGTGCGCACGGTGCCCGACCTCGGCGACGTCGAGGTCGAGCAGGTCGCGCACGTCAACGGCTGGAACGTGACGCCGGAGACCATGCTCGACGTGGCGCGGCGCGCGGCGGGGAGCGGCGGCGTGGTCGTCACGCACGGGACCGACACGATCGAGGAGACGGCGTTCTTCTGCGATCTCACCGTCGAGGCGGACGTGGTGTTCGCGGGGGCGATGCGCAACGGCTCGGAGATCTCGGCGGACGGCCCGCGGAACCTGCTGTGCGCCTCCCAGGTCGCCGAGGCCGCTCACGGCCTCGGCACGGTTCTGGTGCTCAATGACGAGATCCACGCCGCGCGGTGGGCGCGCAAGCACGACTCCTCGCGGGTCTCGGCGTTCACGTCGCCCGGCCATGGGCCGGTCGGGATCGTGGTGCCGGGCTCGGTGCGGATCACGATGCCGCCGCCGAAGCGGCTGCTGCTCCCGCTCCCGGAGGCGCTGCCGCCGGTACCCGTCGTCCAGACCTACACGGGCATGGAGGAGGGGCTGATCGAGGCGGTGCTCGACGCCACGGACGCCCGTGGCCTGGTGCTCGAGGGGACCGGGCTCGGCAACGTGCCGGGCAGCGCCGAGCCCGGGATCCGCGCGGCTCTCGCGCGCGGCCTGCCGGTCGTGGCGGCCACGCGCGTGCCGACCGGCGGCACCGGCGCCGTCTACGGCGGCCCCGGAGGCGGGGTCACGCTGCGCGAGCTCGGAGTGCTCGCGGCGGGCCCGCTCCCGGCCGCCAAGGCGCGGCTGCTGCTCATGCTCCTCCTCGCGTCGGGTGGCGACGTGCGGCCGCGGTTCGAGGAGGCGGTCGAGACACTCTCCGGCTGGGAGGCGCCGTGATTCCCGAGGAGGAGCGGTTCGCCGCCGAGCTGGCCCGCGCGGTCGCCGAGGACGTGCGCGCCCAGCCGCCGGGCGGCGACCTCGTGCGGATCATCCTGCGCTGGTTCGAGGCCGCCGACCCGCTCTACTTCACCGTCCACGCCCTCGGCGAGGAAGAGGCGCAGGAGGTTCCGGCCGACGACGCCTGGTACCCGCTCGAGTGGCCGAACCTCGACGACGAGCTCGAGCGCAGCGAGCGGGTGGCCGAGGACCCGGGCGTCGTGGAGACCGGCGAGGCGCTCGCCGCCGCCTACGCCGAGGCGGAGGAGGAGCCCGAGGAGACCGGCGAGTGGACGCCGTCGCTGGCGATCGTCGAGGCTGTCCGGCTGATGGCCGACGCCCTGCGCGGGGCGGGCGTGCCGCTCGCGGAGCGCTTCGCGGCGTCGGCGGCGCACTCCGAGGGCTGGGGCGTTCTGAAGGTCCTCGAGGCCACCGCGGACAGCGACGCGCTGCACGCCCTCGAGGAGCAGGACGAGTTGCCGCGCGAGTGAGTATCTTGCGGCAAACCGCACAAGGAGGCCGCCATGAAGGTCCGAGAAGCCATGACGGAGCACGTGCTGACGATCACCCCGGGGCGCACGCTCCGGGACGCCGCACGCTTCATGACGGAGCACACCGTCGGCGCGGCCGTGATCATGGATCCCGAGCAGCCGGGCCCGGGCATCATCACCGAGCGTGACATCGTGCGGTCGCTCGGCAGCGGCGAGGACCCCGACAGCGCGACGGTCGGCGACCACCTGACATCGCGGGCGACGTTCGCGGACGCCGACTGGGATCTCCAGGAGGCCGCGGACGCGATGGACCGCGGCGGCTTCCGCCACCTCGTCGTCGTCCAGGACGGCGACGTCATCGGCATCATCTCGATGCGCGACCTCATCAGGGTCTGGCGCCCGGGCTAGGCCCCTCGACCCATTAGCCTGCTCCTGTGCCCGAGCAACGCGTGGTCGTGGCGCTCGGCGGCAACGCGATCGCCGGCGAGCGCGGCGCCGATCCCGAGTCCCAGCGCCTCGCCGTCGAGGGCGCCTGCGAGCAGATCGCCGAGCTCGTCGAGCACGGGTACGAGGTGGTCATCACGCACGGGAACGGGCCGCAGGTCGGCAACCTGCTGCTGAAGAACGACCTCGCGCGCGACGTCGTCCCGCCGGTGCCGCTCGACTGGTGCGTCGCGCAGACGCAGGCGACGCTCGGCTTCCTGATCGTCACCGCGCTCGAGGCGGCGCTGCGGCGGCGCGGGCTCGAGCGGCTCGTGAGCACGGTGGTCACGCGCGTGCTGGTCGCGGCCGACGACCCCGCGTTCGCATCGCCGAGCAAGCCGATCGGGCGATACGTCGACGCGGCCGAGGCGCGGGAGCGGATCGCGGCCGGCGAGGCATGGCAGGAGCGCGGCTCCCGTGGCTGGCGGCGCGTCGTCGCCTCCCCGCGGCCGCTCGAGATCCTCGATCGCGGCACGATCGAGGCGCTGATCGGGGACGGCGCGATCGTCGTCGCCTGCGGCGGCGGGGGCATCCCCATGGTGCGTGACGACGGCGGTCTTCGCGGCATCGAGGCGGTGCTCGACAAGGACCTCACGGGCGCGCTGCTGGCCAGCACCGTGGCCGCTTCCTCGTTCGTGATCGCGACCGACGTGGAGGCGGCGGCCGTCGGCTTCGGCACCGAGCGGCAGGAGTGGCTGGGAGCGGTGGGGGCGGACCGCCTGCGCGAGCTGCTCGCGCAGGGCGAGTTCGCGGGCGGGAGCATGGCGCCCAAAGTCGAGGCGGCGATCGCGTTCGCCGACGCGGGTGGTCGCTCGGTCATCACCTCGCTCGAGCGACTGCGCGAGGGTGTCGAGGGCGCGGTGGGGACGCGCGTTCCGGTTTGACCGAGCGCGTGATCGTGCGCCACGGGGCGTACCACGACTCGGTGACGCTGATGCTCGTGTCGCGCACGGCCGGGCGCGAGGACGGCGCCGACGCGGTCGCGGTGGGCATGGCGACGCCGCTCAACCTCGAGCTGCTCGCCGACCAGGGGTTCTCGGTCGAGGGCGCGGGCCCGAACGACCTCGTGATCGCCATCCGGGCGCGCGACGATGCGGCCGCCGACGCGGCGGTAGCGGCCGTCGATCGCGAGCTCGCCGCTAAGGGGGAGGCGCCGGCCGTGGGAGGCGCGAGGCCGGCGGCGCGCTCGTTGCGGTCGACGGCGGGCGCGGCCAGCCTCGCGTTCCTCTCGATCCCGGGCGAGCACGTGGCGCACGAGGCCGCGGCCGCGCTGGAGGCCGGCCTGCACGTCTTCTGCTTCTCCGACGGGGTCGACATCGAGGTCGAGGCGGCGCTGAAGCGCCGGGCGGTCGAGCGTGGCCTGCTGTTCATGGGGGCCGACTGCGGGACCGCGATCCTCGACGGCGTGGGGGTGGGCTTCGCCAACGCCGTCGAGCGCGGGCCGGTCGGCATCGTCGGCGCCTCCGGCACC
>DASTIC010000264.1:0-2587 GCA_035717845.1 Solirubrobacteraceae bacterium | reverse complement strand
TGTCGGCACCGGCCATCGCTGGCGCCTCCTTTCGTCGCACCTCGAGAAGTCCGACGATTCTCAGCGCCAGGGTGGCCGGAACCACGTTCCGTCCGACCCCGACCTACACCACGCTACGGGACGTGACCGCAACTGTTGCTGTTAGGCAGATGCGGAGCGGCGCGCCGGCGGCGAGCGCTATCGCAGCTCGCGCGAAGCGCTGATATGGACGTGCGGTTGTCAAGGCGGTAGCACCGGATGCCCGCGTCGGGGGCGGGCATCGGGTGTCGGTCAAGGGGGCGGCGGGGTCGGCCTGGTGCGCGACGCGCGGTCAGGCTGATATGCGCGGATCCGGGTGGCCGCAGGACCGGGGTTCGTCAGGAGAGCCCGCTGTCTAGTGTCGAGCGTGGCCCGCGCGGTGCGGGTGCTCATAGCGCTTTCGCGGGTGCTCTCGCGCGTGGTGGCCGGTGGTCCCGCCGCCTCCTTGATCGACAGTGGTGCGCCGGCGGTCAGTCGGCGTTGGCGATCGCCCAGCAGAAGCCGGCGAGCTCGCGGGCGGCGGCGGTCGCGACGATGGTGCGGCGCTTGCCGCGCTCGACGTCAAGGCGCTGCCAGGTGCGGTGCAGCCGCCGCTGCGCCTGCCAGGAGATCGCCAGGATCTGCGCGCGTTGGCCGGCTTGGCGGCGCTTGAGCTGGTAGCTCTTGGCCGGCGGACGGCGGTAGTGCCAGGCGGCCTCGACAAGCAGCCGCCGGCCGTGGCCGGATCCGGACTTGGTGATCGCGCCCTGGCGTCGCTGTTCGCCGGTGGACTGCTCGGAGGGGACGAGGCCGAGGTAGCTCATCAGCTGCCCGGCCCGCGCGAACCGGGAGAAGTCGCCGATCTCCGCGCACAGGCCGACGGCCGAGAGTGTGTCGATGCCGCGCAGACAGCGCAGCCGCGCGACGGTGTCCGCCCAGGGCGAGTCGGGAACCAGCTCGGCGATCGACGCCTCCAGCGCGTCGCGCCGGACCAGCAGCGCGTCGACCGCGTCGACGTAGTCGCCGAGCGTGATCTGCGCGCCGCGACCGTCGAGCTCGAGCCGCTTGAGCCAGCGGCGATGGTCGGTCGTCCATTGGCGCCCGTCAAAGCGCGCGTCATGGCGCAGCAACAGCTTGCTCAGCCGGTGACGGGCGCGCATCAGATCGCCACGGATGTCCTCGCGGGCGCGAACGAGATCGCGCAGCGCCTCCTCCCCGACGGTCGGGACGCGGACCGCGTGCAGCCCGTCGATCATCAGCAACCGGACCAGCCGCTCGGCGTCACGCCGATCGGTCTTGACCCGATCGGTCGCCGGTCGCTCGATCTTCCCGGGCGCGGCGACCACGCAGGCGACGCCGGCCCCCTCGAGCGCTCGGGCCAGCGCGAACCCGGTCGGCCCCGCCTCATAGGCCACCCGGACCGGCCCCGGCAGCGCGGCGCAGAACGCCACGACGTCGCCGGTTCGCGCCGGCAACCGCCGCACCGACAACTCCCCGGACTGCGCGTCGACGACGACCCCGACGACCTTGGACGCATGGACATCCAACCCCACCCAGCTGCGAACCTGTGCCACGTCGGCACCCCCATGATTGCGGTCGGGACCCGGGCCACCCCCGGATCCCCAACCCGCGCACCTCATGCGCGGGTGCCGACCCTCACACCCCAAGCGGACGATCAGACCGACCGTCCATATGGTCTAGTCCCGGCCCGGCGTGAGGGTCGCGTCCCCCAACTGCTGTAAATAGCCGGGCCTGTCGAGGCACGGCGTAGGTTCCCTCAAGTCCTGACAAGACGATGAAGGAGGTCCTACGCCGTGAGACGCACGGTACCGCCGTCGGCGGAGATCGAGGAGCAGATCGACCGGCTGCTGGCTGTGGGGGTCGGCGAGCATCCGCGCGAGTCGCTGTCGGACCTGGCCAAGCTGGGCGCCAGGCTGATCATCCAGCGCGCGGTCGAGGATGAGTTCGATGCGTGGCTGGGAAGGGCGCGGTATGAGCGCCGGCCGGAGGCGCCGCCGGGGCTGCGCCACGGCTTCCGGCCGCGCCGGGTGCAGACCGCCGAGGGCGAGCTCGCGGTCGAGATCCCGCAGGTCCGGCAGGCGGCCGAGCCGTTCGTGTCCAGGCTGTTCCCGCGCGGCACGAAGCTGTTGCGCACCGAGCCGCTGCGGGATGGTGATCGGCGCATTCATGCGCGGGCTGTCGATGCGCGACGTCGAGTCGCTGTGCGAGCAGGCCGGGCTCGGCAAAGCTGTCGAAGTCGACCGCCGCCAGGATCTGCACCGATCTGCGTGAGCGCTTCGCGGCGTTCGGGCGCCGCGACCTCTACGACATCCACCTCGCGGCGCTGTTCGTGGACGCCACCTTTCTCGCTGTCCGCCGCGACGGACCCAAGGAGGGTGTGCTGGTCGCCTGGGGGTTCACCGAAGACGGCGAACGCGTCCTTTTGGCGGTAATGCTCGGGATGCGCGAGTCCCACGAGGACTGGCTGGCGCTCGCGCGCGATCTGATCGGCCGTGGGCTCGGGGCGCCGATGCTGATCGTCGCCGACGGCGCTCCCGGGCTGATCAAGGCGATCGAGCAGTGCTGGCCC
>DASTIC010000263.1:0-7202 GCA_035717845.1 Solirubrobacteraceae bacterium | reverse complement strand
CGCGGCCCACTCGCGGGCGAGCGGGTTGCGGGCGACGGCGTCGCGGGTTCGCCCCGCCTCGGCCTCGGGCTGCTGCCCGAGCAGCCAGTCGGCGATCCGGCCGCTGTCGACGCCTGCGGCGGGCTCGCCGGCCAGCGCGCGCAGGCCGGCGTCGGCTCGCTCGCGCACGTTGCGCTCCGGGATCGCGAGCAGCTCTGAGAGCTCTCCGTAGGAGCGGCCCTGGCGGAGAACGAGCTCGAGCACGGCGCGCTGGTCCGGGGCAAGTGGCACCGGCCTGAGGGTAGTGTGCGCCGCATGACGACGCCCCCGTTCGAGGGCTGGCCCGTGGGCTTCGACCGCCTCTACGGCCTCGAGCTCCTGAGCTACAGCGACGAGGAGGTCCGCGCCCAGGTCCAGGTGCGCGACGAGCTGCGCCAACCGGCGGGGCTCGTGCACGGCGGCGTGTTCGCCTCGATCGCCGAGACGATGGCGTCCGTGGCCACCTGGGCGGCCGTCCGCGACCAGGGCCAGGCCGCCCAGGGGCTGTCGAACCAGACGAGCTTCCTCCGCCCGATCGTCGACGGCAGGATCCACGCCGTCGCCCGGCGCCGCCACCGCGGCCGCACGACCTGGGTCTGGGAGGTCGAGCTCAGCGACGACGACGGCCGCCTGTGCGCGCTCGTGCGGATGACGATCGCCGTCAGAGAGCTACCGGCGGCCGCCGGCCAGGCCGGTAGCCGTTCGTGATCGGCATCCGCCGGTCGCGGCCGAACGCGCGCGGGGTGATCTTGATGCCCGGCGGCGCCTGGCGGCGCTTGTACTCGGCGCGGTCCACCAGCGCGATCGCGCGCTCGATCGCGTCGGCCGGCAGGTCCAGCCGCTCGAGCTGATCGGGCTCGAGGTCCTCCTCGATGTAGCCCTCGAGGATCGCGTCGAGCGTGTCGTAGTCGCCGAGCGAGTCGGTGTCGCGCTGGTCGTCGCGCAGCTCGGCGCTCGGCGGGCGCTCGACGATCGAACGCGGGACCGGCTGGTCGCCGTCGCGCGCGTCGCGCCAGTCGACGAGCCGGTAGACGAGCGTCTTCGGCACGTCCTTGATGACCGCGAAGCCGCCCGCCGAGTCGCCGTAGAGCGTCGAGTAGCCGACCGAGTTCTCGGACTTGTTGCCGGTCGTCAGCACCAGCCAGCCGAACTTGTTCGAGAGCGCCATCAGGAGGTTGCCGCGGATTCGCGCCTGGAGGTTCTCCTCGGTGATGTCGGGCTCACGATCGCCGAACGCCGGGGCGAGCAGCTCCTCGTAGACCTCCATCGCGCGCCCGATCGCGATCTCCAGCAGCTCGACGCCGAGGTTCTCGGCGAGCACTCGGGCGTCGTCGCGCGTGCCCTGGGAGGAGTAGCGCGACGGCATCGTGACGGCCGTCACGCGATCGGCGCCCAGCGCGTCGACGGCGACCAGCAGCGTGAGCGTCGAGTCGATCCCGCCCGACAGCCCGATGACGGCGTGCTCGAAGCCGTTCTTGCGCACGTAGTCGCGGGTGCCGAGCTCGAGCGCCGCGTAGACCTCGGCCTCCGGCCCCAGCAGCGGCGCGACCTCGCCGCCCACGCGCCGGTCCATGGCCTCGGTGCGCTCGAGCGGGCCGATGCGACGCACCTCGGGCAGCGCCTGGCGCACGGGCCTGCGCAGCCGCGTGTCACGCAGACGCGCCGTGAGCGCGGCCTGGAGGTCGACGGTCGCCACCGTCAGCGCCTCCTCGAACTGCGGCGAGCGGGCGAGCACGGTGCCCTCGTGGTCGAGCAGCAGCGAGTGGCCGTCGAAGACGAGCTCGTCCTGGCCGCCGACGAGGTTGCAGAAGGCGACGGCCGCGAGGTTGTCACGTGCGCGCTGGATCAGCATCCGCTCGCGCTCGACGCCCTTGCCGGCGTGGTAGGGGGAGGCGGACGCGTTGAGGATGAGCGCGGCGCCGGCGAGCGCCTCGTCGGACGCGGGGGGCCCCGGCGTCCAGACGTCCTCGCAGATCGTCAGGCCGAGCCGCGCTCCGCCCAGCTCGAGCACCGCGCCGCCCTCGCCGACCTGGAAGTAGCGCTGCTCGTCGAACACGCCGTAGTTCGGGAGCACCGACTTGCGATACGCCGCCTGGAGCGAGCCGTCGGCCAGCACGGCGAGCGCGTTGTACACGTCGTCGGCCCGCTCGGGGAAGCCGACGAGCGCCACGATCCCGTCGGCCTCGCGCGCGAGCTCGTGCATCGCCTCGCGGGCCGCCTGGAGGAAGTGCTCCTTCAGCAGCAGGTCCTCCGGCGGGTACCCGGTGAGCGCGAGCTCGGGGAACAGGACCAGCTCGGCGCCGGCGTCGCGCGCGCGCTCGATCTCCGCCGCGATCCGCGCGGCGTTGCCCTCGAGGTCGCCGACGCGGGAGTCGACCTGCGCGAGGGCCAGTGTCAACGGTGGGATGAGGCCGGCCATGCCCTCAGTTTCCCACGCCGCGGGCCAGCCACTCTTCCGCGAAGTCGCGCAGCCGGGGATCGCGCGGGTCATCGGTCCTCAGGATGCGGCGCCACGCCAGCGCCGTCGCCGGCCCGGCGCCCGCGCGCCGGGCGAGGATCACGGCCTGTCCCGCCGCGGCGACCTCGGCATCGAACGGCCCGGCCACCTCCCGCTGCACGCGCTGGAGCCATGTCCCGGGGTCCGGGGCGTCGTAGAGGATCACGACGTTGCCCAGCTCCAGCGCGTGGATGATCTGGTCGTCGGAAAGCGTGCGGCGGTCGCGGGTCACGAGCTCGGGCCGGTGCGTGCCGCTGGTCGGCGGCTCGTCGCCCGCCGCGGTCGCCGGGCCGTCGTGGGCCGCGCCGCGGTCGGGGCGCAGCTCGCCGGGGCCTTGCGCGGGAGCGACCTCGGCGTCGTCGCGCGCGCCGAGCACGAGCACCAGCCCGAGCAGCGCCACCGCGGCGACCACGGTCGCCAGCGCGGCCTGCCTCAAGCCGGGCTCTTGCTCTTCGTCCGCCGCCGGGCGGGGCGGGCGCGACCGCTGCGCCGGGCGCCGGGAGCGGGCACGCCAGCGGCGGCGGACAGCTCGTTGATCGACGATCGCAGGTCGGCCGCCAGGTCGTCGATGTCCGCCATCGCCTCGAAGTCGCCGAGCAGGCCGAAGAAGATCGTCCCGTCGTAGGACATGATCGCGATCCCGAGTGCCGTGTTGAGCACGAGCGGCACCTCCGGGTAGAAGGCACGCAGCCTCCGGCCGAGCATGAAGAGCGGGAACTGCGGACCGGGGACGTTGGTGACGGTGAGGTTGAAGAGCCGCTGGAGCGCCTGGAGCCGCGCGCCCTGGTCCAGGAGCGTCGGCGCCGCGAAGCCGGCCATCTGGGTCAGCGTCTCCGCGCCGATCGCCTGGGCCGAGCCCTTGAGGTCCCCGAGCGCCTCGTGGACGGCCCGGAAGCGGTCGAGCGGGTCGGCGAGGCCCACCGGGAGCGGCGCGTAGACGGCCGTAACGCGGTTGCCGAGCGTGCCGCGCTGGTCCTCTGCGCGGACGGACACCGGCACCATCGCCTTCAGCTCGAGCCCCTCGGGCTCCCGCCCGCGGCGGATCAGGTGCGCGCGCAGCGCTCCCGCCACGACCGCCAGCACAACGTCGTTGACCGTGCCGCCGAGGGCGTCCTTGACCGCCTTGAAGCGGCCGAGGTCCGCCTCCGCCCAGGCGAAGCGCCGGTGTGGGCCGATGCGCACGTTGAGCGGGCTCGGCGGGGCGCCGCCCAGGCCGGCTCCGGCCATCGAGGCCAGCCCCGCGACCATGCGCCCGATCTGGCCGCCGGCGCGCCCCGGGTCGGCGATCGCGCCCGCCGCCGCCCGCACGGCGTCGAGCGGCGCGGCCGCCCGCTCGGCCAGCGCGTCGGCGAGCAGCGTCGCCCCCGAGGGCTCGGGCCGCGGGTACCAGCCCGGCCCGGGCTCGCGCTCGGGCGGGTCGGGCTCGAGGTCGAACAGCACCGTCATGATGTCGACGCCCGAGATCCCATCGACGAGCGCATGGTGGGTCTTGCAGACGAGCGCGAAGCGGTCGTCGTCCACGCGGTCGACGAGCCAGATCTCCCACAGGGGCTTGGACCGGTCGAGCCGCTGGGAGAACACCCGCCCGGCGAGCCGCCGCAGCTCGGCCTCGCCGGCGGGAGCGGGCAGCGCCGTGTGGCGCACGTGGTAGCCCACGTTGAAGTGCGGGTCGTCGACCCACACGGGGCGCGCCTGGGCGAGCGGCGGGAACGCGAGCTTCTGCCGGTAACGGGGCACCTGGTGCAGGCGGCTCTCGATCATCGCGGCGAGCTCGTCGTACGGCGGCGCCTCGCCCTCGAACACGAGCACCGAGCCGACGTGCATGTGGGCGCCGGCGTTCTCGAGCGAGAGGAACGAGGCGTCGAGGCCGGAGAGGCGGTCGGGGTTCCCCATCGCCGGCGATTCTCGCGCGTCGGCGGGGCTTCTACAAACTTTAGACAGAAAGCATTGTCAACCTTCTACAACGTGTGTAGACTTGGGCCCGTGAACCTCTCAGATCCCCAAACGCTGGCTCGGGTCTACGACGAGCACGGTCCGAGCGTGTATGCGACCGCGTACCGGATCCTGGCCGACGGCGCCCGCGCCGAGGACGTGGTGCAGGACGTGTTCCTGCGCCTCTGGCGCCGGCCGACGACGTTCGATGCCCGGCGCGGCGAGCTCGGCTCCTACCTGCGCCTGATGGCGCGCTCGCGCGCGCTCGATCTGTGGCGCGAGACGCAGGCCGCGGGCCGCGCGTCGGAACGGATGAAGGTCGTCGTCGCGAGCGACGAGGGAAGACGGGACGAGCGCCCGGCCGACGCGGTCGAGGTGAGCGACGCCCGCTCGGCGGTGCGCGCGGCGCTCGGCCGGCTGCCCGAGCCGCAGCGCGAGGCGCTCGTGCTGGCCTACTGGGGCGGTCTGACGGCCGACGAGATCGCGCGCCGCTCGGCGGTGCCGCTCGGCACGGCGAAGAGCCGGATCCGGCTCGGGCTGGCCAAGCTGCGGACCGAGTGCGGGGAGCAGCTCGCGGTCGCCGTGTGACATCGGGCACGCAGTTGCGCGAGCAACCACGCTAATCTGGCGCGCTGTTCGGCCAGGCCGAGCCGCGGCGCACGATGCGCACGCGGGCGGGGGATCCGGGTCACGGCGCGCTCGATGGCGCGTCTCAGTCCCCCTCGTAGGCACATACGGCCGCGATCCCAAGGAGGTCACCTTGCGACCGCGACCCATGCTGCGCTCCGCCCTTGCGGCGGGCGCGCTGAGTCTCACATCGCCAGTTGCGCCCGCTGCGGCGCAGTCCACCGCGACGATCGCATCCGCGGGCGTCGAGGAGACGCGCATGCACGTCCGCGCCGGGAAGCGCGTGGTCGTCGCCGGCGCCGTCCGGCCCGGCACGGCCGGCGCGATCGCGTCGCTCCAGATCAAGCGCGACGGCCGCTGGCGCACGCTCGACCGCGCCCGCACCGGCGTCGCCGGCCGCTACGTGCTGCGCGACCGCGTGCGGACGCCGATGAGCGCGCCGGCGAGGGTGCGCGTGGGCGCCGCCCGCCGACGCGTCGGGCGCCTCAACGTCTACCGGACCGCGTACGCGTCCTGGTACGGCCCCGGCCTCTACGGCAACCACCTCGGCTGCGGCGGACGCCTGTCCCCGGGCCGCCTCGGCGTCGCCCACAAGACGCTGCCGTGCGGCTCGAAGGTCACGCTGCGGCGCGGCACGAGGACACTCCGCGTGCGGGTCATCGACCGCGGGCCGTACGTGGCCGGGCGCGAGTACGACCTCACCGAGGCGACCGCCCGGAAGCTGCGGTTCACCGGGCACGGGTCGATCCTCACGACGCGGTAGCGGTTCACGAGCGTCAACGGCGGCCGGGTAGGGAGGGCGAGGAGCTCGGCCGCGGTGAGGGTGCATTTTGTCGACGTCACGGCTCATTGCCCGGTGAGGTCGACGTTATGCCCCTATATGGTGCATTTCGTCGACCTCACGAACTCGCGCGTGCCGAGGTCGACGTTATGCACCCCTCCCGAGCTCCCCTCGATGCCGCCGTTGACGTTCGCCGGGCTCGGCGCTCGGAGGATCCGCCACCGGGCGTACGCTTGTTCGCGTGTCGCCCAAGCGGGTCATCGCCCACCTCGACTGCGACGCGTTCTACGCGACGGTCGAGCTGCTGCGGCGCCCCGAGCTGGCCGGCAAGCCGGTCATCGTGGCCGGCTCGGGACCGCGCGCGGTGGTGACCACCGCGAGCTACGAGGCGCGTGAGTTCGGCGTGGGCTCGGCGATGCCCGCGTCGCGCGCCCGGCGCCTGTGCCCGGACGCGATCGTGATCCCGCCTGACTTCACGGCCTACCAGGAGACCTCGCGCAAGGTGTGGGCGGTCGTCGGCGAGCGGCTCGACCGCGTGCAGCAGCTCGGGCTCGACGAGGCGTACGCCGACCTCACGGGCGTCGAGAAGCCCCTGCGCGTCCTTCGCGAGGTGGTCGCCGCCGTGAAGGAGGGCACGGGCATCGTCGTGTCGGTCGGCGTCGGCCCGTCGCGGCTGATCGCCAAGTGCTGTAGCGACCTCGGCAAGCCCGCCGGCTTCGTCGCCATGGGGCGCGAGGAGGCGTGCGTGCGGTTCGCCACCGCGCCCACGACCCGCGTGCCCGGCATCGGCCCCAAGACCGCCGACCGCCTCGCCGAGCTCGGCATCCGCACGCTCGGCCAGCTCCAACAGGCGGACGAGGAGCGCCTTGCCGGCCGCTTCGGCGCCAACAGCGCGCGCTTTCTCATCTCGCGCGCGAACTTCGAGGACCACTCGGAGGTGGAGACCGAGCGCGCCGCCGCGAAATCGCGCTCCAACGAGCGGACGTTCGACGAGGACATCGCCGACCTCACCCAGCTCGAGGGGATCGTCCGCGAGATGGGCCGCGAGCTCGCCGAGGCGCTCCAGCGGCGCGGCCGCCGCGGGCGGACGATCGCGATCAAGGTGCGGCTGAACGACTGGACGACGGTCACCCGCGCCCGCACCGTCGACGCAGCGACCAACGACCCGCGCGTGGTGATCGACACGGCGGTCGAGCTCCTGCGCGCCTACGCCCCGGACCGCCCGGTCCGCCTGCTCGGCGTGCGCGTCGCCGGCTTCGAGGACGTCGAGCCCGAGCAGCGCCGCACGGCGCCCGCACCGGCCGGCCAGCTCGCGCTCGAGCTGTGACACCGCGGCGTCTCCGCGGA
>DASTIC010000262.1:0-7452 GCA_035717845.1 Solirubrobacteraceae bacterium | reverse complement strand
GTACTTGATGCCGAGGATGCGGTTCTCCTCGATGATCGCCTCGATGTCGGCGGGGTTCTCGGGCCTGCCGACGTCGACGTGGCGGGCCGACGCCTTCAGCCCGTACTTGTCGAGCAGCGCCCGGTACGCCTCCGCGCTCACGCCGCTCAGCGTGAACGGCTCGACGTTGCGGTAGCCCATCTCGCTCAGCCGTCGCAGCACCTCCTCCAGCCTCGCGATCGTCGCCGCGTCGGTCCCGAACCCGACATGCTCGGCGAACGTCCAGAAGTTGCCTCCTGCCCCCCTGTTGGACGCGGCAGCCGACGAAAGGTTGGCCGGTGTCAGGCGTCGGACAGCGAGAGGGGTGAGCGACGGGATTCGAACCCGCGACCGCCGGGACCACAACCCGGAGCTCTACCAACTGAGCTACGCCCACCAAGCGCCTGCCCGAGTCTAGCGGCGATCCGGGGCTGAAATATGATCGGACGATGGAGCTCCTGCAGCCCGAGACGTGGGAGGAGGCGCTGGAGGCGAAGGCCTCCCGTCCCGAGGCGATGCCGCTGTGGGGTGGGACCGACGTGATGGTGGAGATGAACTTCGGGCGGGCGCGGCCGGAGGCGATCCTGGATCTCACGCGCGTGCGCGAGCTGACCGAGCATGGGCCGGACGACGGCGTGCTGCGGGTCGGCGCCGGCGTCACGTACACGCGCGCGATCGCGGAGCTGGGGGACCGGCTCCCGGGGCTGGCGATCGCCTCGCGCACCGTCGGCTCGCCGCAGATCCGCAACCGCGGGACGATCGGCGGGAACCTCGGCTCGTCGTCCCCTGCCGGGGACGCGCTGCCGCCGCTGTACGCCTCCGATGCGCACGTCGAGCTGGCGTCGACCCGCGGGACGCGACGGGTGAGGATCGAGGACTTCGTGACCGGCCCGAAGCAGAACGTGCTCGAGCCGGACGAGCTGATCGCCGCGTTCACGGTCGCGCCCGCGGCGGGTGGGCAGCAGTTCAGCAAGATCGGCACGCGCAACGCGATGGTGATCGCCGTGTGCTCGTTCGCGATCGCCCTCGACGACGAGCGCCGCACGGTCGGGACGTGCCTCGGCTCGGCGGCGCCGACGCCGCGCCGCGCGCGGGAGGCCGAGGAGTTCATCGCCGGCCGGCTCGACTGGGAGAGCCGCGGGCCGATCGACGAGGACGCGCTCGAGCGGTTCGGCACGCTCGTCGCCGACGCGGCGTCCCCGATCGACGACCAGCGCGGCAGCGCCGGCTACCGCCGTCACGCGCTCGCGGTCATGGCCCGCCGGACGTTGAAGTGGGCCTGGGCGTGAGGCTGACCTGCACGATCAACGGCGAGCCGCGCGAGGTCGACGGTCTGTGGGAGGGCGAGAGCCTGCTGCACGTGCTGCGCGAGCGGCTCGGCCTCCCCGGCTCGAAGAACGCCTGCGAGCAGGGTGAGTGCGGGTCGTGCTCGGTCTACCTCGACGGCGAGCTCGTGTGCGCGTGCCTCGTGCTCGCCGGCCAGGCGGAGGCCCGGGACATCGTCACCGTCGAGGGGCTGGCGCCGGGCGAGGACGAGCTGCACCCGATCCAGGAGGCGTTCCTGGAGGCCGGCGCCGTGCAGTGCGGCTTCTGCACGCCCGGGCTGATCGTCGCCACCCACGACCTCCTGGCCCGCAACGCCGACCCCACCGATCCCGAGATCCGCGAGGCGCTGGCCGGGAACCTGTGCCGCTGCACCGGGTACGAGAAGATCCTCGACGCCGTCCGCCTGGCCGCCACGCGATGACCTCCGAGCGGCTGATCATCGAGCACTGCGCGATCGCGACGGTCGACGCGGCGGGGACCGAGTACGCCGAGGGCCACCTCGTGATCGCCGACGGCCGGATCGAGGCGGTCGGCGAAGGCTCCGGGCCGACCGGCGGCGGCGGCCGGCGGATCGACGCGAGCGGCTGCCTGGCCACCCCCGGCCTCGTCAACTGCCACCACCACCTCTACCAGTGGGCCACCCGCGGCCTCGCGCAGCAGGCGACGCTGTTCGAGTGGCTCCAGGAGCTCTACCCGACCTGGGCCCGCGTCGACGCCGACGTCGAGCGCGCCGCCGCCCGCGCAGGGCTGGCGGCGCTCCTGCGCTCCGGGTGCAGCACGAGCACCGACCACCACTACGTCTTCCCGCGCGACGCCGGCGACCTGCTGGCCGTCGAGGTCGAGGTCGCGAGGGAGCTGCACGCGCGCTTCCACCCCTGCCGTGGCTCGATGGACCTCGGCCGCTCCCAGGGCGGCCTCCCGCCCGACGAGGTCACCGAGGACCGCGATGCGATCCTCACCGCCTGCGCCGAGGCGATCGACCGCTTCCACGACCCGGCGCCCGACGCGATGGTCCGCGTCGCCCTCGCGCCCTGCTCGCCGTTCTCCGTCACCAAGGAGCTGATGGCGGAGACGGCGGCCTTCGCCCGCGAGCGGAACGTCCGCCTGCACACCCACATGGCCGAGACGCTCGACGAGGAGGCGTTCTGCCTGGAGCTGTTCGGCGTCCGCCCCGTCGAGTACCTCGAGGAGCTGGGGTGGCTCGGCGACGACGTGTGGCTCGCCCACTGCGTGCACCTCGACGAGCGGGAGGTCCGCCGGTTCGGCGAGACCGGCACCGGGGTCGCCCACTGCCCGTCCTCGAACGCGCGGCTCGGCGCCGGCATCGCCCCCGTGGCCGCGCTGACGGCGGCCGGCGCGCCGGTCGGCCTCGGGGTCGACGGCCCGGCGTCGAACGAGGCCGGCGAGCTGGCGGGCGAGCTGCGCCAGTCGCTGCTGATGGCCCGCGCCGCCGGCGGTCCGCAGGCGCTCACCGCCCGCGAGGCGCTCACGCTCGGCACCAGCCATGGCGCCCGCTGCCTCGGCCGCGACGCCGAGATCGGCTCGCTCGAGCCCGGCAAGCTGGCCGACGTCGCGCTGTGGCGGCTGGACGGGGTCGACCACGCCGGCATCGGCGACCCGGTCGCGGCGCTCGTGCTCGGCCCGCGGCCGATCGTCGACACGCTCCTCGTCGGCGGCCGCGTCGTCGTCGAGCAGGGCCACCTGACGACCGGCGACGAGGACGAGATCGCGCGCGAGCTGAGCCGCGCGAGCCGCAAGCTCCAGGAGGTGCCGGTATGACCGTCGAAGCGCCCCCACGCGGCGGCATCGGCGAGAGCGTCCGCCGCCCGGACGGCATCCCCAAGGTCAAGGGCGACTTCGCGTACTCATCCGACCTCTGGGCCGACGGGATGCTGTGGGGAGCGACGCTCCGCAGCCCGCACCCGCGCGCGCGGATCAAGGCGATCGACCTCGGCCCGGCGCTCGCGGTCCGCGGCGTCCACGCCGTGCTCACCCACGAGGACCTGCCGGGCCGCAAGACGTACGGGCTCGAGATCCCCGACCAGCCGGTGCTCGCGATCGACCAGGTCCGCTATCAGGGCGAGGCGATCGCGATCGTCGCGGCCGACCACCCCGAGACCGCCCGCCACGCGGCCGCCCAGATCGAGGTGGAGCTCGAGCCGCTGACGCCGGTCACCGACCCGGAGACCGCGATCGACGCCGAGCCGCTGCACCCCGGCGGCAACCTCCTGCGCCACGTGCACATCGAGCACGGCGACCCGGAGGCGACCGCCGATGTCGTGGTCAGCGGCGAGTACGAGGTCGGCATGCAGGACCAGGCGTTCCTCGGCCCGGAGTCCGGCCTCGCCGTGCCCGCCGAGGACGGCGGCGTCGACCTCTTCGTCTCCACCCAGTGGCTGCACGTCGATCGCGACCAGGTCGCCGCGAGCCTCGACCTGCCGCCGGAGAAGGTCCGGATCACGCTCGGCGGCGTGGGCGGCGCCTTCGGCGCCCGCGAGGACCTCTCGATGCAGGTCCACGCATGCCTGCTCGCCCTCCACACCGGCAAGCCGGTGAAGATGATGTACGGGCGCGAGGAGTCGTTCTTCGGGCACGTCCACCGCCACCCCGCCCGCATGCGCTACGAGCACGGCGCCACGCGCGACGGGAGGCTCGTCTACGTCCGGTCGCGCATCCTGCTCGACGGTGGCGCATACGCGTCGAGCTCGACCGCCGTCTGCTCGAACGCCGCCTGCTTCGCCGTCGGGCCGTACGAGGTTCCGAACGCGCTGATCGACGCGTACGTCGTCTACACCGACAACCCGCCGTGCGGGGCGATGCGCGGCTTCGGCGCCGTCCAGACCTGCTTCGCGCACGAGGCGCAGATGGACAAGCTCGCCGCCGAGATCGGGATCGACCCGCTCGAGCTGCGCCGGCGCAACGCGATGTCGCAAGGCTCGAGCCTCCCGACCGGCGCCACGGTGCGCTCGCCGGCGCCGGTCCGCGACCTGCTCGCCAGCATCGCGAACCGGCCGCAGCCCGAGGACCCCGGAGGGTTCCCCGGCGGACACTCGAACACGACCCGCGGCGAGGGCGTCAGGCGCGGGGTCGGCTACGCGGTGGGGTTCAAGAACGTCGGCTACTCGGAGGGGTTCGACGACTACTCCACCGCCCGCGTGCGGCTCTCGGTGGTCGGCGGCGAGCCGCTCGTGGAGGTGCACACCGCGGCGGCCGAGGTCGGCCAGGGGCTGGTCACCGTGCAGGAGCAGATCGCGCGCCACGAGCTCGGCGTGGAGCGGGTGATCGTGCTGCCCGCCGACACCACGGTCGGCTCGTCAGGCTCCTCCTCCGCGTCGCGCCAGACGTACATGACGGGCGGCGCCGTCAAGCTCGCCTGCGAGGCGGTCCGCGACGAGCTCGAGCGCCGCGGCTCCGGCGACCTCGTCGACCTGGTCGGCGACGAGCCGATCGACGTCACGCGCGAGCACCACCACCGCCCCACGTTCCCGCTCGACGAGAAGGGCCAGGGCGACGCGCACGTGACCTTCGCGTTCGCCGCCCACCGGGCGATCGTCGATGTCGACACCGAGCTCGGTCTCGTGCGCGTGGTGGAGATCGCGACCGCGCAGGACGTCGGCAAGGCGATCAACCCGCAGGCCGTGGAGGGGCAGATCGAGGGTGGCATCGCACAGGGGCTGGGGCTGGCGCTGATGGAGGAGATCCAGGTCGTCGACGGCGAGGTGCGGAACGCGTCGTTCACCGACTACCTGATCCCGACCGTGCTCGACATGCCGCCGGTGGCGCTGGAGGTCCTCGAGCTGGCCGACCCCGGGGCGCCGTACGGGCTGCGCGGCGTGGGCGAGCCGCCGACGATCTCCTCCACCCCGGCCGTCGTCGCCGCCGTGCGCGCGGCGACCGGCGCGGCGCTTACGCGCGTGCCGATCCGCCCCGACCACATCGTCGGGATCTGATGCCGGTTCCCCCCGCCGAGCTCACGGTGCAGCTGACGATCGACGGCCCGGACGCGGCGAAGGAGGCCGGCCGCGCGGCGGCCGCGCCGTCCGGCGTGGCCCGCGAGGCGGGCGCCGAGACGCTGCTGGCCGGCAGCCGGGCCGACGTGCTCGCCGCGCTGAGCGACACGCTCGCCGCCGCCCTCCAGGCAGGGGCGCACGCGATCGAGGTGCGGCTCGAGACGCCGCCGGAGAGCCGGTGACCGACCGGGCGCGGCTGATCGCCGTCGCGCGCGGCGACGAGCCGCCCGACCTCGTGATCGCGGGCGCGCGGGTGTTCTCGGCCTTCACCTGCGAGTGGCTGGAGGTCGACGTCGCGGTGGCGGACGGGCGGATCGCCGGTCTCGGGGCATACGACGGCGACCGCGTCGACGCCGGCGGCCGGTGGCTCGTGCCGGGCTTCATCGATGCCCACGTGCACATCGAGTCCTCCAAGCTCACGCCCGCCGAGTTCGCCCGCGCGGTGGTGCCGCACGGGACGACGGCCGTGGTCACCGACCCGCACGAGGTCGCCAACGTGCTCGGGCGGGAAGGCGTCGAGTGGATGCTCGACGCCTCCGAGGGGCTGCCGCTCGACGTGTTCGTGATGGCGCCGTCGTGTGTCCCCGCCAGCCACTTCGAGTCCCCGCTGTGCCCGCTCGAGCCGGAGGACATGGAGGCGATCCTGCGCCACCCGCGGGCGATCGGCGTGGCGGAGATGATGAACTTCCCCGGCGTCATCGCCGGCGCGGCGTCGCAGCTCGAGCGGCTCGAGCTCAGCAGCCACGTGGACGGCCATGCCCCGGGCGTCACGGGCCGCGCGCTCGACGCCTACGTGGCGGCCGGCATCCGCTCCGACCACGAGGCGACGACCGTCGAGGAGGCGCTCGAGAAGCGCCGGCGCGGCATGTGGGTGCTCATCCGCGAGGCATCGAACGCGCGCAACCTCGTCGCGCTGCTCGACCTCGTGAAGCGGTTCGGGCCCGAGCACTGCGCGTTCTGCACCGACGACCGCGAGCCCGACCTGCTCTTCCGCGAGGGCCACATCGACCAGATGTGCCGGATCGCGGTGGCCGAGGGGATCGCGCCCGAGGACGCGCTGCTGATGGCCACGCTGCACCCCGCCCGCGCGCACCGGCTGCTCGACCGCGGCGCGATCGCTCCCGGCCTGCGCGCCGACCTTGTGCTGCTCGAGGATCTGGAGAGCTTCCGGCCGGCCGTGGTGTGGAAGGACGGCGCGCGCGTGGCCGAGGACGGCCGTGCCGCCGACTTCCCGCGACCGCCGGTGCCGGACCGGCTGCGCTCGACGATGCGCGCCGCGCCCGTCGACGCCGCGACGTTCGCGATCCCGGCCGGATCCTCGCGCGTGCGGGTGATCGAGACCGTCCCCGCCCAGCTCATCACGCACGCGCGCGAGGAGGACCCGGCGGTCGTCGACGGCCTCGTCGTCGCCGATCCCGAGCGCGACCTCGCGAAGATCGCGGTGATCGAGCGCCACCACGCGACCGGCCGGGTCGGCCTCGGGCTCGTGCGCGGTTTCGGCCTCACCGCCGGCGCGTTCGCCTCGACGGTCGCCCACGACGCGCACAACCTCGTCGTCGTCGGGGTGGACGACGCCGACATGGCCGCCTGCGCGGCCCGCCTCCAGGAGATCGGCGGCGGGATCGCGGTGGCGCGCGCCGGCGCGGTCCGCGGCGAGCTCCCGCTCCCGGTCGCCGGGCTGCTCTCGGACGAGCCGGTCGAGGAGGTCGTCGAGCGGCTCGAGGCGCTCCACGCGATGCTCGGCGAGCAGGGCGTCCGCGACCCCGCTCCCTTCATGACCCTCTCCTTCCTCGCCCTCTCGGTGATCCCGTCGCTGAAGATCACCGACCAGGGCCTCGTCGACGTCGATCGCTTCCAGCTCGTCCCGCTCGCGGTCTAACCGAGCAGCCGCGTGAGCTGCACCACGACGGCCAGCGGCTCGTAGGCGATCTGGCGCCAGGTGAGGCGGACGACGCGATAGCCGGCGGCCTGGAGCGCGGCGTCACGGGCGCGGTCGCGCTCGAACGCCTGGCGGGTCGAGTGGTAGGCGTAGCCGTCGACCTCGACGATCAGCCGCTCGCGGCGCCACAGCAGGTCGACCTCGTAGCCCTCGACGGTG